>JANWLH010000124.1 GCA_025450915.1 Candidatus Limnocylindrales bacterium
CGAATGCCGACGCGGCCCACGAGTACTACCTGGCGCTGCTCGAGCCCGACCAGATGTACGAGGCCCACGTCAACCTGATCACCCACGGCCGCCAGATCTGCCACGCCCGCAAGCCCGAATGCGGTCGTTGCCCGCTCGCCCCGCGCTGCCGCTACGTCGATCGCAAGGCACCGTGAACGCGTCCCCAAAGCGTCGTATGAGGCATGTCGACCTCCTGGGGCTGGACGAGGTCCCGGAGGGCACCATGAAGATGGCCTGGGTCGATGGCACGGATCCTGTGCTGATCGTCCACCAGGGCGGTCGGCTGGGCGCCTACCAGGGCATCTGCAGCCACGAGTACTTCGAGCTCGACAAGGGCTTTCTGACCCGCGAGTCGATCACCTGCGCGCTGCACCTCTCCCGCTTCTCCCTGGCGACCGGCGACGTCCTGGATCCTCCCGCCGACCAGCCGCTCGCGATGTACGACGTGCTCGTCCAGGACGGTCGTATCCTGATCGAGGTGCCAGAGGGCCCGCTGCCCATGAACACCTGAGGTGCGTTGCAGAAGCGGCCGTCGGTCATCGCCAGGACGGTGCGGCACTCAGCGGATCACGCCCCAAGGTGCGTCGTCGATTCGCCTCAGCCGTTGCTGGCGATGGAGGCGGATATCCGCTACCCAGCCCAGGAAGCCGCGCTTACCGGAGAACGTGAACGTGCCAACCACAGTATTCCGTGATCTTGTCGCCGAGGCTGCCATTCCAGCCCGGGGCATCCTCAGCCAAACGCTCTCGAATGAGAACGGGATCGAGCTTGTCCTGTTCGCATTTGCCTCGGGCGAGCAACTCGCCGAACACACCTCGGCCCGTCCCGCCATCATCCACATCCTCTCCGGGGAGGGCGATCTCACCGTGGGCGTGAACGCGCTTGGCGCCATTCCCGGCACCTGGGTCCGGATGCCGGCCGACACGAAGCACAGCCTGGTCGCCCGCACGGCCCTGGTGATGGCGCTCTATCTGCTGCCACGCGATGTCGCCCCGACGGGCTGAGTCGCGCTAATCGTCCCTGGCCAGTTCCGCGGCGATCCTGCGACTGCTCCCGAGGTCCGGAGATGGCAGACAGTGGGCGTCGCCTGGCGCCGAGTTCAGGGCACGGTCCATGTCGCCTGGTCGGATACCAGGCGAAGGTCGCGACTGCCACTTCCGGCGGGCGTGGCGGCCACGGTCGCACCCGGCTGCACGGTGGGACCTCCGCCTTGGGGTGGTTGGCTGGCGGCACCCGGCGAGCCTGCCCCGGCCGCGGGGCGTCAGCGACGATTCATCCGGGGGATGCGCCGAGGTCGGATGATCCGCTCGCGGTGGCGCTCCTCGACGAGCAGCCGTTCGCGCGCCCGGAGAAGGTCGGACTGCCCCAGGAGCCCGAGCAGGTGGGTTGGTTCCGTGCGCTCGACGACTGGCAGCAACCCCAGCCCGGTCGCCGCCATTCGATCGGCCGCGGTACGCAGGGTCTCATCCCCGTAGGCCACGGCCGCAGGCACCATCAGGTCGCCGACCGTCGCCTCGGCAGCTCCGTCAAGGGTGGCCGAACGGTCCGTCTCCCGCCGTCCGATCACCCCAACGAGCCGGCCGGCTTCGTCGACGACGGGGTAGAGTCGCTGGCGGCGACGGTCTTCATCGGCACGCAGGAGCGCGGCCAGGTCGGCCACCGGTCGGCTGGGCTCGACCGTCAGGATCTTCGTCGTCATGACATCCCGCACGAACAGCGCCTCGAGCGGTTCCACCGCGTACTCGCGCATCACGTGGAACCCCCGGCGGGCGACCTTCTCGGTGAGGATCGAGCGCTTGAGGACGAGCACGCTGATGGCGCAAGCCGCAATGCAGGCAATGAGGAGGGGCAGGAAGACGTTCGGGTCGTGGCTCAGCTCGAACGCGAAGAGGATCGCCGTGAACGGCGAGCGGGTCACCCCGGCCATCGTGGCCGCCATCCCCACAAGGGCCCAGATCGCGGGTGAACCCCCGGGCAGCAGCGGAGCAAGGAGGCCGCCGACCGCCCCGCCGATCAAGAGCAGGGGCGCGAGGATTCCACCGCTCGTGCCCGAACCCAGCGCAATCGACCAGATCACGAGCTTGGTGATGAGCAGGAGCAGCAGGGCATCGACCGCCAGGTTGCCGGCAAGCTCGGCCCGAATCGAGTCATAACCCACGCCGAGCGCCCGGGGATCGACGAGGCCGCCTACGCCGATGACCACGCCGCCGATCGCCGGCCACCACATCCAATGGATCGGGATGCGCTTGAACAGGTCCTCGGCCCCGTACACGCACGCGGTCAGCGCCCAGGCAACCAGCCCACCCACGACGCCGAGCGCGAGTGCGCTCAGCAGCCCGAGGTCCCCGAGCGGCGCGTGCGCCGGCACCGGAAAGAGGGGCACGGCGGCCAGCAAGCCGGCATCAGCAAGGGGGAAACGCAGCGCCGCGGCCAGGGCGGCAGCGGCGGCCACCGGAATCAGTGAACGTGGGCGCCATTCGAACAGGAGCAGCTCGGTTCCGAGCAGGACCGCCGCGAGCGGGGTGCCGAACACCGCCGTCATGCCCGCCGCGGCCCCGGCGACGAGCAGCGTCTTGCGCTCCGCCGCGCTCAGGTGGACGAGTTGACCGAGGAGCGAGCCGATCGCCCCACCGGTCATGATGATCGGGCCTTCGGCTCCGAACGGGCCGCCCGTTCCGATGCTGATCGCCGAGCTGATCGGCTTGAGCACCGCGAGGCGCGGCTCAACTTTGCTGCCGCCCACGAGGATGGCTTCCATCGCCTCGGGGATGCCGTGACCGCGGATCCGCTCCGAGCCATAGCGGGCCATGAGGCCGACGAGCAGGCCGCCGACGACCGGGATCAGGATGGACGCCGGTCCAAGCCCGGTCAGCGGAGGCTGGACGAGGTTGACGTCCAGCCGGCCGTAGTAGCTCACGTTGGTCACGAGCCCGATCAGGTCGAGCAGGACGACGGCGATGAGCGTGCCGATGGCGCCTACGATCAGGGCCAGGGGCACCAGTCGCAGCTCGTGCAGGGTTAGGGTGAAATCACCGAGCTCTCCCGGTTGATGGTCGCCTTCTGGCGCGCTCGTCACCTTCAGGCGTGGAGCTGCGAGCCGTCGCGCCAGACCGTCCAGTGAGCGACCCGGCTCATGACCTCGTCCACCGAGCGGCTGTAGGCGATTCGTGCGTCTGGGTAGCCCTCATCGTGGAGCTCCGCCTCTGCACGTTCGGCGACAGCCGGGCGATCGATGTCCAGCCCGTCGCGAAGCGCGTCTGCAAGGCTCTCGTCGAGTGCCCGGACGAAGGCCCGGTCATCCCAGTCGACGACCTTGATCTTGAGCCGGCAGTTCACGGCGGTCTCCCTTGGACAGTTGTCCTACAACAACTAACCACGGGATCATACTGACCCAATGGAGCCGACGCAAACACCCACCGCCCACGACGGCTTGGCGGTCGTCGACGAACGACTCATCGGGGCGCTCGACGAGCTCGTCGGCGCAGCCGTCGGGGTGACGACGGTTGCCCTGGCCCAAACGGTCATCGGGCAGGACCTGACGTTGCCCCAATGGCGGGCCCTTGTCGTGATCAGTTCGACCGATGGGCTCCGCGTCAGTGATGTCGCGGCGCGGATCGGGATGTCGCGCCCGTCGATGACCCGGCTCGTCCAGCGACTCCAGCGTCGGGGCGTGATCGTCGCCGAACCGGACCCCAGCGACGGACGGGCAACCATTCTCCGAGCGACCGCAGCCGGGATGGCGATGCGAGTCGCGACGATGACGGGGCGACGAAGACTGATCGTCGAGGCCCTCGGTTCGCGACCGGAGACCTTCTCGCCCGACCTGGCGCACGGTCTGACGGCGATCGCCAGGGCGCTCGAGCGCTACCGCTGAAGCTGGGTCGACTCAAGGATCAGGAGCGCCCCGGATGAGCAGTTGACGCGGGCTCAGAGCCGGCCGAGGGCTGCGATGGCCACCTTCGTCAACGCGGCCTGGATCTGCGCCGCCCCGGCGGAGCCGACCGGGTTGGACATGGCCACGTCGACCACGGTGCCGTTCTGCAGGACCGCCAGCCCTGACAGGTCGGCGTTGAACCGGGCGTCGCTGCCAACGCCGCTGACCGGTTGCCCAGCGAAGGCGGCTTCGAATGATGTCGAGTCCTCGCCGGCCCCGACGCGCTCGTAGAGGGTGAGCACGAGGTCGGTTCGGCCGTCGGCGCTCGTGTACTCGCACACCTGGACTTGGCCTTGGTCCTTGCGTTTCACGGTCGCCACTGGCACGCCGATCGCGGCCTGGGCCTCGGCGGACGTGACGAGCGCGCACGGGTCCGTCGAGCCGCTCGCGCCTTCGCTGGCCGCTGGGGCCGTGCTGGCCAGGGGGGCGTTGCTGGCCAGGGGGGCGTTGCTGGCCAGGGGGGCGTCGCTGATCGTCGGATTGGTGGCGCTGCCTGAGCAGGCGGCGGCCATGAGCGCCACGAGCCCCAGGGCGGCGACACGCCGGGGGCCCGGATGCGGATGGATGGACACGAGATCGCTCCTTTGGTCGGCCTCTTCTCGCAGGACACGCGGCTCGTGGCCGCGTGTCACCAGTCTCGACAAGGCCGATCGCAGATCAATCGCAAGATCCGGGCGCAGGATCGCAGCGGCGCCACCGACCGCCATCGGATCGGCGGGCGAGCGTGGTCGTCGCGGCTAGCGCCAGCCGAGGCCGGGCGCGACGAACTTGAGGATGCTCTCGATGGCGTGGGCGTTGTACTCGACGCCGAGCTGGTTCGGGACCGTCAGCAGCAACGTGTCGGCGGCCTGGATCGCGGTGTCCTTGGCCAGCTCCGTGACCAGGACATCGGGCTCCGCGGCGTACGAGCGCCCGAAGATGGCCTTCGTCTGCGCATCGAGGTAGCCCACCTTGTCCGTGTCCTGGTTGCCTCGTCCGAAGTAGGCCCGGTCACGATCGTCGACAAGGGCAAAGATGCTCCGACTGACCGACACCCGCGGCTCGCGAGTGTGCCCGGCCGCGGCCCAGGCGGCACGGAACAGGCGGATCTGTTCCGCCTGGAGCTCGTGGAACGGCACGCCGGCGTCCTCGGTCAACAGCGTTGACGACATCAGGTTCAAGCCCTGCTGCCCGGTCCATTCGGCGGTCGCACGTGATCCGGCGCCCCACCAGATCCGGTCGCGCAGGCCCGGGGAATGGGGCTCGGGGCGCAGCAGGCCGGGTGGGTTCGGGAACATCGGCGACGGGTTGGGCTGGGCAAAGCCCGCGCCGGACAGGGCCTGGAGGAACACGTCCGCGTGCTGGCGGGCCATGTCCGCGTCGGTCTCGCCTTCGGACGGCGCGTAGCCGAAGTAGCGGAAGCCATCGATGACCTGTTCGGGGGACCCGCGGCTGATCCCGAGCTGAAGGCGACCGCCCGCGATCAGGTCGGCGGCGCCGGCATCCTCGACCATGTAGAGCGGGTTCTCGTAGCGCATGTCGATGACGGCGGTGCCGATCTCGATCCGCTTCGTCCGCGCCCCGATCGCCGCCAGGAGCGGGAACGGCGAGCCGAGCTGCTGGGCGAAGTGGTGGACCCGGAAATAGGCGCCGTCGGCACCCAGGTCCTCAACGGCCTCGGAAAGCTCGATCGACTGGATGAGCGCGTCGGCGCCCGACCGAACCTGCGAATACGGCGACGCCGACCAATGACCGAACGACAGGAACCCGATCTTCTTCACCGACCGATTCTAACCGTCGGCAGACTCACTCCCCCGACAGCTGGTCGCGGAGGCGGACGAGGAGGCCTTCGCCGGCGATTAGAACTCGGCGGGCAGGTGCTTGAAGGCCCGGTCCGTGGGCGTGCTGATCCGCTCGATCGGCCCGGTGATCGCGTATTCGGGGATTCGGGCGAAGAGCTCCTCGAAGGCGATCCGGCCCTCGAGCCGGGCCAGCGGCGCCCCGATGCAATGGTGAATTCCCTCGCCGAACGTCAGGTGACGGAGCGGCTCGCGAGTGATGTCGAGGCGATCCGGGTCGGTCCAGCGCCGCTCGTCACGGCCGGCCGACGCCCAGATGAGGCTGACGTGGGCACCCTCGGGGATCGTCTGCCCGTCGACATCGACGTCTCGGACCGTCGTCCGGAGCAGCGTCTGGATGGGCGGATCGAAGCGGAGGAGCTCTTCGACGGCCGCGGGCAGGCGCTCCGGTTCCGTGCGCATCAGGGCGAGCTGATCGGGATTGCTGGCCAGGTGGTAGAGCGAGTTGGAGATCAGGCCGGCGGTGGTGGTGATCCCGGCCACGAACAACAGGACGGAGCTGCCCAGGATCTCGTCGTTGCTCAGCAGACCGTCCTTTTCGGCCTGGACCATCGTGCTGAGAAGGTCCTCCCGCGGCTGGACCCGCCGCGCGGCGGCGGCTTCGCCGACGTACGCCTGGAGCTTGTCACGCGCATGGAGGGTGCTCGCCGGCATCGCCGCCTGCCCGGGCACCCGGTGGAGCAGCTCGTCGAACCACTCGAGGAGCATCGCGTGGTCCTCGTCCGGGAAGCCGAGCCAGGTGCACACCATCCTGGCCGGCAGCGGCCGGGCGAGGTCCTGGGCGAAGTCCGCCCGGCCCGAGTCGGCGAACTGGTCGACGAGCGCGCGCGCAACGACCCGGACCGGCGGCTCGAAGCGCTCCCGGATCGCCGTCGGGTTGAACGCGTCCTTGAAGACCTTGCGCAGCCGGGTGTGGATCGGCGGGTCCACCCCGGCGAGGTCGCCCGCCGGCTGGAACAGCTGGTACGTGTCGTCGTGATCGTTGCCCTCGCGGCTCGAGTACGTCTGCCAGTCGCGGGCGACCCGCTGGACGTCGTCGAACCGCGAGAAGGCCCACACGTCGCGGCCGAGGTGGTGGTAGAGCGGCGCCTCATCGCGCAGCCGGCGATAGCCGGGGTACGGATCCTCGAGGGGCAGCAGAGGATCCCAGGGGATGGGCCCGTCCAGCAGGGCAACCTGGTCGGCCTGAGACATGGTTCACTCCCTCGGCGTGGAGCCGTCGCTCAACCGCGATCGAACGGACTGCTCGACGCAGCGCGTGCAATCGTTAGCACCGATATCATGCTACAACCCGTGGAGGCCCGGCAGCGCGAATTGGCGCGCCATCAAAGGAGCTGCTGGTGGACATCGGCCTGTACACCGACTCGTTGACGGAGCACCGCTTCGAGCCAGCCCTCGACATCGCCGCGAGCAGTGGCGTCAGGTCCATCGAGATCGCCACGGGTGGCCAGTCGAGCGCCCCGCACCTGGATCTCGACGTGCTGCTCGGCAGCGCGGCCGCACGGACGAGCTTCCTCGCGGCGTTCGAGAGCCGCGGCCTGCGAATCGCGGCACTCAACTGCTCGGCCTGGCCGATGCACCCGGTCCTGGGTCCGGCCCATTCCGAGCTGATCAGCAAGACCCTTCGGCTGGCCGGGGAGCTGGGTGTCTCGAAGATCGTGTCGATGTCCGGCTGCCCCGGCGACGGGCCGGGGTCGACGACCTTCAACTGGACCTGGTATCCCTGGCCGGCCGACGCCGTCGCGCTCGGTCAGCGGAACTGGGGCGAGGGCGTCCGCTTCTGGACCGAGAAGGTCCGGCTCGCCGAGCACTGCGGGGTCGATCGGATTGCCTTCGAGCTCCATCCGCTCCACCTGGTCTACAACGTCCCGACGGCCGTCGCGTTCCGATCCGAGGTCGGCGAGCGGGTCGGGGTGAACTTGGATCCGAGCCACCTCTTCTGGCAGCAGATGGACCCGATCGCGGTGATCCGGGCGCTGGGCCCGGCGATCCAGCATGTCCACATGAAGGACACGGAGATCGTCGCCGGCCAGGTCGCCCTCGCGGGCGTCCTCGACAACCGTCCGTTCGAGACGCCGGCCGAACGCGCCTGGCTGTTCCGGACCGTGGGCCGCATCCATCCAGCGGCGTGGTGGCAGGAGTTCGTCGCGGCCCTGCGCCTGGCGGGCTACGACGATTCGCTGTCGATCGAGCAGGAAGACCCCTATTCGAGCCAGGAAGATGGCGTCCGCGAGGCCGCGACGTTCATCGGGAGCCTGCTCCGGCAGCCCCTGCCAGGAGGCCCTGGATCGTCTCGAACATGAACCGGGACGACTCCACGGCCCGCTCTTCCCAGGCGAACACGCAGCTCGTCAGGATGCCGTCGAAGCCGGCCGCCCTGAGGGCGCCGAAGCAGGCCTCGAAGTCGACCTCGCCCTGGCCGATGTCGAGGTGCTGGTGGACCCGGGCCGGCGAGCCCGGCGGGTTGACGATGTAGCGCAGGCCGGACGAGGCCCGGTGGTTCAGGACGTCGGCGACGTGGACCTGGGCCAGGACCGGCGCGGCGTAGGCGATCATCGCGGCGATGTCGTCGCCGAGGTAGTACGTGTGCGGCGCGCAATAGACGTAGCGGACGAGGTCGGAGTCGATGCCCCGGACCAGGTCGACGGCCTCGCGATTGTGCTCGATGAAGTCGTCCGGGTGGGCCTCCAGGTTCAGCCGGATCCCCTCCCGCTCGAAGATCGGCAGGAGCTCTTCCATCGAGCGCCAGAACTGGGCCTCGCTCTGGGCGGCCTGGTCGGGCCGGCCGTTGAACTCGGAGTTCATCGTCGGGCAGCCGACGTCGACGCACAGCTGGATCGCCCGCTTCCAGTAGCGCACCGCGGCCAGGCGCTCGTCCTCATCCGGGCTCGACCAGCGGTAGAGGGGCAGGATCGAGGCCAGCTCGAGGCCCGTTTCGCTCAGGGCGGTCCGGAACTCGCGAACCTTGTCGCGGTCCGCCCGCGGGTGGACGAAGAACGGGATGAAGTCAGGCCGCGGCGAGAGCTCGATCGAGTCATAGCCGATCTCCGCCGCGATCCGGCAGACCTCACCGAACGGGCGCTCCCGGAGCATGTAGGGATCGAGGGCGATCTTCATATCAGGGCGCCTCCGCTAGCCGATGTGCCAGCCGGTCGCGAAGCGTCGTTCCGCTCGCCGCGATCCGTGCGGCCATGGCGGCCCGCACGGCCGGATCATCGATCGCCGCGATCGTCTCGAGCCATCGTACGGTGCCGTCGATGACCGCGAGGATCGCCTCGGCGTCGTCGGCGGCGAGCTGGGGGTGATCCCGGACCTCGACGTAGACCGGCGAGGTGTGCGCCGCCATGCTCGTCATGAAGGCCGACTGGATCTGGTGCTTGCTGAGCGAGCGGGCGGCGATCCACGTTCCGGCCCGGACCTCGAGGATCGTGGCCAGGCGCAGCTCGGTGGTGCCGCTCGCGCTTGCCTCGCGGGCGACGACCCGCCCGTTCACGACCAGCTCGACGGCGCTGATCACGCGCTGGGCGGCCCGGGCCTGGACCAGGACCTCGAGCGTCCCGCCGGTCGCAGGCAGGGTCAGGACTGCACCCGGCTCGTGACCGTCGACGGACATCAGGATGACCGGTCCCGATGTGGCAAACGTGCGGCCGGCCCGGACGGCCGCTGACCAGGCCCCGAAGGTGGGCGCGACATCTTGCTCGAGGTGGGCATAGGTCCTGACAGCCCCCAGGGGCACTTCGGCCGACATCTTGTCGGTGCCTCCGACGACGGGCAGCCGGTAACCGCAGTTGAGGAACCGATACCACTCGAGAATCGACGGGTTGTCGAGGCCTGGCGCGAAGCACTGCATCTCGAGCGCGTCGATCCGGCCGGCGACGATGTCGGCGGCTATCTCGGCTAAGGGCAGCGGGAAGTGGGCGCCGACCACGAGGCCCCCGGCGGCGTGGCACTGGTCGGCCCAGTCCGCGAGGAGCTCCGTGACGGCCTGGCCGATCCGGCCCTCCGGCGCGCCGCCCGAGGCGAACGGGGCCACGGGCCGACTGGCCCCGAGGAGCGCCAGGTGGCCGAGCATGTTCTGGCGATTCTCCGACCCGACGATCACCGAATGCCGGCCGCTCGGGTCGGGCTGCGAGCCCCAGGCGACGTCGGGCACGTTGATGAAATGGTCGCCGAGCTGGGTGGCCAGGAGGTGGACGAACGTGACGTCCTCGGCCGCCGCCTGGAGGAGGGCCGTGGACGGCGCCAGGAAGTGGACGTGCGAGTCGGACGTCACCCAGCCGGCGGGCCGCAGGTCGATCGGGCGATCGAGCTCGATCGACAGGTCCCGCGTGCCGGGTCCGACCGTCAGGGTGGTCCGGACCGGGCGGTGGTCGAAGCCCTTGACGACTTCGACGTCGACCGCGCCCAGCGGCAGGTCGACCTGGAACGCACCCGGCACATAGGCGTACGTGTCGGCCCCGAGCACGAGACCGGCGCCCGTGTCCTCGAAGATGCCCGGGTTGACCTCGTCGCGATGGCCGAGCGGCGGAAGGTAGCGGCCGTCGGCGGACACGAAGCGGACCCGTGCAGGAGCCGGCTCCCCGCCGGCGGACACGGACACCGAGACCCGGACCGATGGTTCGGGCAGCTGCCTGATCGAGAGCGTGCCGTCCGGACTCGAGAGCCCGCCCGCCGGACGGCCCGGCAGGTCCCCGGCGGCGAGCGTCCAGCTGCCGAAGGTGATCCTGGCGTCCGGCGCCAGGGCGACATCGACGATCCGGCCCGCGAGCGGTTCGACG
Source organism: Candidatus Limnocylindrales bacterium (assembly GCA_025450915.1). Lineage (GTDB taxonomy): Bacteria > Chloroflexota > Limnocylindria > Limnocylindrales > CSP1-4 > Palsa-1033. Next base: position 10,572 of record JANWLH010000124.1, read on the forward strand.
GCCCGGCCCCAGCCGGCGGGAGTGGTCGAGCTGCCGGCTCCGGACCACCCGGCCGCCCGCTGGAGCGGGCGCGAGCGGATCGCCAGGCCGAGGTCGACGCCGGGCAGGCTGTCGGCCTCGTCGTCGCCCGTCACGAGCAGCTCGCGGCGGGGCATCAGGCCCAGGGGGCTGGCGGTGCCGTAGAAAACGGTGAGGCCGGCCAGCACGACGTCGGTTCCCGGCCTCCCCTCCCCCAGCGAGGTGAGCCGCAGGCTGGTGGGCGCTTCATCCTCCGCCAGCGCGATCGCGTGCAGCCAGAGGGTCAGGTCGTCGGTCGCCGACGGGACGTAATCCCGGGCGCCGGACTGGCCGGCAGCCCACGTTCCGGGCAGCGTCGTCAACGGGCCCGCGTGTCCGGCCGGGGCGAGCCGGCCGGGCTCCTGGCGGGCGAACGGGCCGCGCCAATCGATGACCTCGTCGGCCCGGTGCCCGACGGCCTCGAAGGGCAGGAATCCCCAGCCGATGATCCCGTCGGCGATCTCGAACCGGCGCCGGACGTCGAGGGTGCGGGTCCGGCCGTTCGTCAAGGCAAGCTCGTAGCGGGCCAGCGGCTCACCGGTCGGCAGGACCCAGCCGACGGGCATCCCGGCTGGTCGATCCCCCCTCGGATCGCGCCAGCTGTCGGCGAAGTGGGCGACCACCAGGTGACCGGGGCGCGCGCCGCCGGGGGCCTTGCTGGACAGCTCGAGGCTGACGCCGTCGCCGGCGATGACCCAGCGACGGCCTGCGGCACGTGTCCCCAGGCTGAAGGGCAATCCCCGCAGGACCACGTCACCTTCGGGCAGCCGCCCGAGGCCGGCCCGGTACAGCGGATGGAGGCGTGCGCCAAGCTCGGCGTCGGAAGCATTCCAACCGTTGGCCAGGTCGACCGGTCTTGCCAGTGGACTGACCAGGTGCAGGGCTGGGGCGGAGCGTCCGGTGGTCATGGACTCGACCCTTCCGACCAGGATTGACGCGCGGCAGACGGCGATGATACCTTCACTGCAATCGGTTGCGCAAGGAGACCACGGTGAAGACTGTCCGGCTGACTGTGGGCCAGGCCGTTGTCCGCTTCTGCGCGAGCCAGTACGTCGAGCGGGACGGGGTCGAGCACCGGTTCATCGCCGGCTTCTGGGGAATCTTCGGCCATGGCAACGTGGCCGGCCTCGGCCAGGCGCTCGAGGAGCTCGGCGACGCCGAGGCGATGCCCTTCTACAAGCCGCAGAACGAGCAGGCCCAGGTCCACATTGCGACCGCCTTCGCCAAGCACCACAACCGGCTCCAGGCATACGCCTGCATCTCGTCGGTCGGGCCCGGCGCCCTGAACATGATCACCGGCGCCGCCACCGCGACGGTCAACCGGATCCCGGTATTGCTCTTCCCCAGCGACTACTTCGCCAACCGGGTTCCCGACCCGGTCCTCCAGCAGGTCGAGCACCCGATCGAGCGGGACACCAGCGTCAACGACGCGTTCCGCCCGGTCTCCCGGTTCTTCGACCGCATCTCGCGGCCCGAGCAGCTGCTGGCCTCGCTGCCAGCCGCGTTCCGGGTGTTGACGGATCCCGCCGAGACCGGTGCCGCGACGGTGTCGCTGCCCGAGGACGTGCAGGCCGAGGCCTTCGACTGGCCGGTTGCCTTCTTCGAGCGGCGGGTCTGGCGGGTCCGCCGGCCGCTCCCCGAGGCCGCCGAGCTGGCCGACGCAGTGGGCTTGATCAAGACCGCCAAGGCGCCGGTCATCGTGAGCGGCGGCGGCACGATCTACTCCGAGGCAACCGGCGAGCTGGCCGAGATCGCCAGCCGCTTCGGGATCCCGGTTGTCGAGACCCAGGCGGGCAAGGGCGCGCTGGCCTGGGATCATCCCCAGAACATGGGCCCGGCGGGGACGAACGGCGGCGTGGCAGCCAATCGCCTGCTCCGGGACGCCGACCTGGTGATCGGCGTCGGTACCCGGATGGGCGATTTCGTGACGGCCTCGCAGACGTCGTTCCAGAATCCCGCGGTCGCGATCGTCGGCATCAATGTCGCGCCGGTCGACGCCCACAAGATGCGCGCCGTGCCGGTCGTGGCCGACGCGCGGGAGGCCCTCCGGGCACTCGTCAGCCAGCTCGCCGCGGCGGGCTACGCCGGGACGTCGGCGAGCTACCGGGAGCGCGCCAGTCGGTTCAAGCAGGAATGGGATTCGATCGTCAGTGCGCTGCGCACGGTCAACGGCGCGCCGGGCGACCTGGGCCAGGCCGAGGTGATCGGCGTGGTCAACGAGGTGGTCGGCGGGCACGCGGCGGTGATCTGCGCGGCCGGCAGCCTGCCCGGTGACCTGCTCCGCCTGTGGCGCGTCAACGATCCCAAGGCATATCACGTCGAGTACGGCTTCTCGTGCATGGGCTACGAGATCGCGGCCGGCCTCGGCGTGCGGCTCGCCGAACCGGACCGGGAGGTCGTCGTGATGGTCGGCGACGGCTCCTACCTGATGATGAACTCGGAGATCGTCACCGCCGTGGCCGAAGGTCTCAAGCTGACGATCGTGGTCCTCGACAACCACGGCTTCCAGTGCATCCTGGCGCTCCAGCGCTCGGTTGGCGTGCCCGACTTCGGCAACGAGCTCCGCTTCCGCGACAAGGGCACAAATCGCCTGACCGGTCCGTACGTGCCCGTCGACTTCCGGCTGCACGCCGAGGCGATGGGTGCCCTGGCCCTCCTCGCCCGGACGCCGGACGAGCTGCGCGACGCGCTGGCCAAGGCCCGCGCCGCCGACCGGGTCAGCGTCATCCTCGTGCCCACCGACCCCGAAAAGCGGGTGGGCGGCTTCGACTCGTGGTGGGACGTGCCGGTGGCCGGCGCGAGCCAGCAGGACGGCGTGCGGCGCGCCCGGGCTGGCTACGACGAGGCTCGGGTCCTCCAGCGGACCGACCTTCATTGATCCTCACGACATCCACCACGACCCACCTGGCGCGGCCTGCCCATCCGCGCCCGACCGAGTAGCGAGGGAGAGAACCATGCCAGGACCTGGGATCGAGCTAATCGGCGCGGAAGAGACCGCCGAAGTCCTCGAGGTGATCTCGAGCGGCTTCCTGAGCCGCTACGGGCCGTCCGACAATCCCGCATTCGGTGCGAAGGTCCACCGCATCGAAGGCGAGGTGGCCAGGCTGGCCGGCGTTCGCTTCGCGCTGGGCCTCAGTGGCGGCGGCTCGGCCGGGCTGTGGATCACGCTGCTCAGCCTGGGCGTCGGGGCCGGCGACGAGGTGATCGTGCCCGGCTTCACGTTCGTGGCCTCCATCTCGGCGATCGTCTATACCGGCGCGACGCCGGTCCTCGCCGAGGTCGACCGGAGCTTCGACCTGGACCCCGTCGATGTCGAGGCTCGGATCACGCCGCGGACCAAGGCGATCCTCGTCGTCCACATGCTCGGCGGCCCGGCCAGGCTCGACGAGCTCAAGGCAATCGCCGACAAGCACGGCATCCCGCTCGTCGAGGACTGCGCCCAGGCGTTCGGGGCCACCTATCACGGGGTGGGCGTGGGTGGCATCGGGGCCGCCGGGGTGTACAGCTTCAACGAGTACAAGACGATCACCTGCGGTGACGGCGGGATGATCGTCACCGACGACGAGGCACTCTACGAGCGGGCCTTTGCGATGCACGACCAGGGCCACGCCCCGGACCGCCTCGAGTCGAAGTACGCGCCCCGGCCGTTCCTGGGCATGAACTTCCGGATGACCGAGCTGTCCGGCGCGGTCCTGCTGGCCCAGGTTCGCAAGCTCGACATGATCACCGCGCACCTGCGGGCCAACAAGGAGATCGTCCAGCAGTTCCTCGAGGAGGAGCCGGCGATCGAGTTCCGGACGCTGCCCGACCCCGACGGCGACCTGGCGACCCACCTTGTCGTGGTCCTGCCGTCGGCCGACATCGCGACCAAGGTGGCCAGGGAGGTCGGCTCGATCACCCTGTCCGAATCGGGCTGGCACGTCTACAGCCGGATGAATCACGTCCTCGAGCGGCGGACCGTCACCGGCAAGGGCTGCCCGTTCAATTGCGAGATCGCCGACCACTCCCATGGTGATTACCGCATCGGCATGCTGCCCCAGACCGACGCCCTCCTCGAGCGCTCGATCAGCATCGGGATCGGCGTGCGCGATGCCAATCTCGCGCCGTTCGGCCTGCGCATGCGCGATGGCGCAGACGAGGCCCGGACGACCGCCCTGACCTTCCGGGGCGCAGTCCAGAAGCACCTGGCGTGACCCCTTCAACCGGCCGGTGACGGACGCGTTCGTTATTGGCCGGATCGGCGTCGACCTGACGCCGGAGGCGCCGCGCACCTCCCTGGCGGATGCCACGAGGTTCGTCCGCGCGATCGGCGGCTTTGCCGGGAACATCGGCATCGGCCTGGCCAGGCTGGGCATCTCGACCGCGGTCATCTCGAGCATCGGCGACGACGGTCACGGCGATCACGTGCGGCAGGAGCTGGCCACCGAGGGAATCGACGTTGGCAGCCTGCTCACCCGACCTGGGTCCCGGACCCAGGTCGCCTTCTTCGAAGCGTGGCCGCCGGAGCATTTCCCGGTGACCTTCTATCGGCCGGATCCACCGCCGGATACCCAGCTGGCGATGGCCGACGTCCCGCTGGCCGCCCTGGAGGTGGCCCCGATCGCGATCTTCTCGGGAACGCTCCTGGCCGCCGAGCCCGCCCGCTCAACGACCCTCGAGATGCTCAACGCCCGATCCGCGGCACGCCCGCGCCGGGGCACGTCATGGACGATTCTCGACCTCGACTGGCGGCCGACGCTGTGGGCTGATCCGGGGGCGTACCCGGCGCTCATCGACGCGGCCGCTCAGCTCAGCGACGTGCTCATCGGCAGCGATTCCGAGTTCGCCGCAGCAGGCCTGCGACCGGGCGAGGCCATCACGGCCGGGCGGGCGCTGACGGTCCTCAAGCACGGGCCCGGTGGCGTCACACTGCTGGCCGACGGCTCGCGCCGCTCGTTGCCGGGGATTGCCGTCGAGGTCGTCTGCGGCCTCGGGGCCGGCGATGCCCTCACGGCGGCGTTCGCGGCCGGGTTGCTCGCCGGGCTCGATCCGATCCGCGCTCTCGAGCGTGGCAACGCAGCCGGTGCGATCGTGGCGTCGCGCCTGATGTGCAGCGCGGCCATGCCGATCCCCGACGAAATCGACAAGCTGCTGACCACGAGTCCGATCCGGCCCAAGGAGATCCGCCTGTGACGCGTCCTGATGAGCCCCGGGAACTGACGATCCACCCGGCGAAGCTGCCGTCCCGGCTGCCGCCCGAGATGCTCCACATCAAGCCGGGTGCCGATCGTGTCGTGGCCACGGATCCGGCGCGTTCGGGCTGGCGCTATCTCTCGTTTCGATCGTTCGGGCTGGCCGAGGGCGAGGTCGCGCTGCTCGATTCGCCGGAGCAGGAAGCGGCCATCGTCACGATCTCCGGTGGCGGCGTCGAGATCGCCCTGGATGGCCGCGCCAACCTCGAGCTGACCGGCCGGCCGTCGGTCTTCGAGGGCCTGCCCTGGAGTGCCTACATCCCGGCCGGGACCACGGCCCGGATCATCGGCCGGCCACTGCCCGGCCAGCGGTCCGTCGTCGCAATCGCCCAGGCACCCCTGACCGGCCGGACGGGGATTGCCCGCGAGCCGATCGTGGTCGCCCCGAACGACGTCCAGGTCGAGCTCAGGGGCGCCGGCAACTGCACTCGCCAGGTCAACAACATCATGATGCCGGACTTCCCCGCCGACCGGCTCCTGATCTGCGAGGTCTTCACGCCGTCGGGCAACTGGTCCGGCTGGCCACCGCACAAGCACGATGTCGACGATCCGCCCCGCGAGGCAGTCCTCGAGGAGACCTACTTCTACCAGTTCCGGCGGCCCGAGGCCTGGGCCATCCAGCGGATCTATCACCGTGACGGGTCACGCGACTTGCTGCTGCCCGTCCACCACGGCGACCTGGTGATCGTCGACCAGGGGTACCACCCGTTCATCGCCACGCCGGGCTACGACGCCTATTTCATCAACGCACTGGCCGGCGACCGGCGGACGATGGCCAACACCGACGACCCCGACCTCGCCTGGGTCCGGACGCTGTGGCCGGACATGGAACCCGATCCTCGCCTGCCGCTCGTCAAGCCGTGATCGCGAACGGCTCCGGCGACGTCTCGCCGGCGTCCTCGGACGTGGCCGCGCGCGACGGCCTGCGCCGCCGCCTCCAGCGCCTCGGCGGCCCGGATGGGGTGATGGCGGGCATCGCCATCGACCATCGCGACAGCCTGCGGGTCACGCTCGAGAAGCGCGGTGTCAGCGGCCTGGCGATCGGCGACATGCGCCGGCTCAAGCTCGCCCTCACCCGGGTCCTCGCACCGGCGGCCACCGCCCTGATGCTCGACGCCGAGCTGGGGGCGCTCGCATTCGAGCAGGGCGCGGTGCCCGCCTCGACCGGGCTGATCATGCCCCTCGAGGCGCAGGGCTACGAGGTGGCCGGGGATGGCCGGACCACCAGCCTGCTCGGCGACTTCTCACCGGCCCGGGCCGTCGTGTACGGCGCCGATGCCTGCAAGCTGCTCCTGCCCTATCGCGCCGACGACGAGCCGTCGGCTGCGGCCCAGGATGCCCTTGCGGCGGCCGTGGCGAGGAGCTGCCACGCACTGGGCATGCCGCTGGTCGTCGAGCCGGTCGTCTACCGCTGGTCGACCGAGTCGGAGACGCAGTACGCGGCCGCGTTTCCTGGACTCCTGCTCAGCGCCGTCGGACGGCTCCAGCCGCTCGGCGCAGACCTCCTCAAGGTGGCCTTCCCGGTGCTCGACCTCGGCGCGACCGGCGAGCTCGGGGCGATCGACGCCTGCCGGGCGCTGGCCGACGCGTGCGCCGAGACGCCGTGGGTGCTGCTCGGAGCCGGTGTCGACGTCGACACGTTCGTCGAACAGATCCGGCTCGCCGGCTCGGCCGGTGCATCCGGGTTCCTCGCCGGTCGCGGGATCTGGGGCCCCGCCCTGGCGGTCGATCCGGGCGAGGCCGAGAGAATCGCCCGCGACGTGGCCTTGCCGGCCTTCGAACGCTGCCGGGAGGTCGCCCGGCGGACCGGCCGGCCGCTCCGGGCCTGATGCCGCCGATCGTGGCCGGGGCCGTGACGGCCGTCGCCTATGCCATCTCGACGCTCACCTCGGCGCGGGCCAGCCGGATCGCCGGTCCCGTGCCGTCGGTGGCCGGGGTGATGGTGGTCGGGTCGATCCTGTTGCTGCCGGTTGCCCTGCTCGTCACGCCGCTGCCGACGGTGCCCGCCGTGGCCGCTTCGACGTTCGCCTGGTCGGCCGTCGCCGGCGCGGCCAACGTCGGCGGCCTCCTGCTCGCCTACGCGGGCTACCGGATCGGCGCGGTGGGCGTCGTCTCGACGATCGGCTCGACCGAAGGGGCGATCGCTGCGGTCATCTCGGTCCTGGCCGGGCAGGTCCTGGCCGCGGGGTCCGGGCCGGCCCTGGCGCTGGTCGCGATCGGGGTGATGCTGGCAGCGACCGGCGGTGGCCATGAGCTCGAGGAGGGCCGGACCATCGAGCGTCGGCAGTCGCTGCGGGCGGCCGGCTTCGCGGGCTGTGGCGCCCTGCTCCTGGGCATCGGGCTGTTCGTGGCCGGCCAGGTGAGCACGACCCTGCCGGCGGCGTGGGTCGTCCTGCCGGGCCGAATCGTCGGGGTCGCGCTGGTGACGATTCCGGTGACCCTGATGGGTCGCCTGCGGATCCCGCGGGCGGCCCTGAGGTACGTCCTTGCGACGGGCCTGGTCGAGGTGATCGGCCTGACCTCGTTCTCGATCGGCGCCCGGCAGGACATCGCGGTGACCTCGGTCCTCGGCTCGATGTTCGCGCCGCTGGCGGCGCTCGCGGCCTTCGTCCTGTTCAAGGAACGCCTCGCCCGGCGGCAGGTGCTGGGAATCGCCCTGGTCGTGGCCGGGATCGCGATCCTCGGTGCGCTGACCGTCTAGCCCGTAGCTCAGGAAGGCTCACTCCTCATGCAGCTGGTCTACAACTCGAACTCGACGATGCACCTGCCGGCGCTGATGCAGATCCGGCTGGCCCGGGAGACCGGCTGGGACGGGGTCTTCCTGCGCGAGGAGCATCTCCGCCGGTATCTCGCCCAGGGCTATGACCTGGCCAGCCTCCGATCAGCGCTGGCCGGGCTCGAGCCGGTCAACCTGGGGGCCCTGGCCGACGTCGAACGCTGGCAGCCTGACGAGCGGTCGAACATGCTCCGCGAGGCGGACGCGCTGACGGAGCTGGCAGCCGGTATCGGCGCCACGTTCATCCAGCTCCTCAGCGGGCCGGTCCAGCCGGGCGGCACGTATCGCGGACCGGGCGGCCTGTCGCGCGCGGAACGGCGCGACGTGACGGCGAGCGCGCTGCGCGCCGTTGCTCGCACCGGCGCAGCGCGCGGGATTCGCTACTACCTCGAACCGATCGCCTGGACGCCCCTGGCGCCGCTCGCCGAGGCCGTCGAGGCGGTCGATGCAGCGGAGGCCGACAACATCGGCCTGGTCCTCGACTTCTGGCACCTCTGGCAGGCCGGAACGACCCCCGACGAGGTCGCCCGGCTCGATCCGCGGATCATCTTCGGGGTCGATTTCGCCGATTCGCTCGGTGCACCCGGTTCGCCCGACCCGGACCAGCTCAGCCGGCGGGTGTGGCCCGGTGAAGGTTCGATGCCCCTCGCCGAATGGGTTGACGCCGTGCGTGCCACCGGCTTCGATGGCTGGTGGGACAATGAGCTGTACAGCCCGTTTCATTGGGAGCGGGCGGACCCGGTCGCCGTGGCAAGCGGGCTTCGCGAGGTGCTCCTCGAGGTGCTCCGGACCTGACGCGCGGCGCTTGTTGACGATGTGCAGGGCCGATGCTACGGTCGGTGCGCAATCGGTTGCTTTGCGGAGGATGAGGTCCGGTGAGAGCGGGCGCTTGGTAGCCAGCGGATACCCGGCCGGACCACGCCGGCGGATCCTGCTCAAGGATGTCGCCACCTCGGCGAACGTCTCCGGCTCGACCGCTTCGCGGGCCCTGGCCGACGACCCCCGGATCAGCCTGGCAACCCGGCTGTCCGTGAAGGCCGCCGCGGCCGAGCTCAACTACGTCCCCAACGCGGCGGCTCGCAGCCTGCGCATGAAGCACACCCGGACACTCGGCCTGCTGATCCCCGACCTGCGCGATCCGGTCCATGGCCAGGTCGCCTCGGGCTTCGAGGAAGAGGCCCGCCGGAGCGGCTACTGCGTGATCATGGTGGCCGGCGAGAACGAGCCGGCCCGCGAACGCCTGGCCCTCAAGATCTTTGCCGAGCATGGCGCCGATGGTGTCGCGATCGTGTCCGGCGCGATCTCGCCCAGGGAGGCTCGCGAGCGGGTCGACCCGGAACGCCTGATCCTCGTCCAGCCCGACCACCACAGTCTGCCCCGCCGCGAAGGGGTCGTGCCGCCCGGGGTGATCCTGACCGACGATGCCGGCGGGCTCAAGGCCGCCGTCAATCACCTCGTCGACAATGGCTACCGCCGGATCGCGTACGTCGAGGGCGGCGGCGGCGCGACCAACAAGGTTCGCTCGGAAGCAGTCGCGACCACCCTCCGCAGCCGGGGCGTCAAGACGGCGCTGCGCACGTTCGGCGCCGGCGACGACACCTGGCGGGACCCGACCGAGCTGGCTTCGGAGATCGCCACGGACCTGCCCGAAGCCCTGGTCTGCTACGACGACAAGCTGGCCCTCGCCCTGATGGACGCGTTGCGCAAGCTCAGGATCCGGGTCCCCGAAGATATCGGCATGGTCGGCTTCGACGGGATCCCGTTCGCGGCCATCTCCAATCCCCGCCTGACGACCGTGGCCACGCCGGCCGGCGAGATGGGCCGCCTCGCCGCGGCGTCGCTGGTCCGGACGATCCAGGTGGGTGCCCGCCTCGAGGCGGTCCTCCTGCCACCCGACCTGATCGTCCGCGAGAGCACCCGGACCTTGTCCCCGCCGACCCGCAACCACGACCCGCGGAGCTGACGGCATGAGCACCTTCACGGTGGGCGACCCGGCCAGCATCGGAGTTGCCTTCCTGGGCGTCGGCCGGATGGGCCAGACCCATATCCAGACCCTTGGCGGGATACGCAACGTACGGGTCCTCGTGGTTGCCGACCAGGATCCGGCGGCGGCCGAGCGCGGGCGGCAGATTGCTCGGGCCGGACGGGCGACGAGCGACCCGCTCGATGCGATCAACGACCCGGCGGTCGAGGCGGTGGTCATCTCCACGCCCACCGATACCCATGCCACCCTGATCGAGGCAGCCCTGCGGGCAGGCAAGGCGATCTGGAGCGAGAAGCCGATCGCCCTGAACCTGGTCGAGACCAGCCGGGTCGTCAACGTGTGGCGGACGGCGGGCCTTCCCGTGCAGCTCGGCTTCATGCGCCGGTTCGACCCGGGCTATGTCCGGGCCAAGGCCCTGATCGATGCCGGCGAGCTGGGCCGGATCGAGCAGTTCCGGGCCTATTCACGCGACACCTACCCGCCGTCCGCCGAGTTCATCAAGGGCAGCGGTGGCTCGTTCCTGGACATGGCCGTCCACGACTTCGACCTGGCCCGGTTCCTGGTTGGCGAGGTCGAGGAGGTCTCGTCGTGGGGCAATGTCCTGATCGACGAGCGGTTCAGCAGAGGTGACGACATCGACACGTCGGTGACGATGCTCCGCTTCCGCAACGGCGCCCTGGGCGTTGTCGAGATGTCGCGTCGCTCCGTCTGGGGCTACGACATCCGGACCGAAGTGGCCGGCGCAACGGGCAAGGTCGTCGTCGAGGCGCCCGTCAAGACGCCGATCACCTTCTCGCGCCGGTTCGGCTTCGAGGGCGATCACTACGAGAACTTTCCCGACCGCTTCGAGGTCGCCTATCGGCTCGAGCTCGAGGCGTTCTTCGAGACGCTGGCGGCAGGGCGAACGCCCACGCCGGGACCCGAGGAGGCCCTCGAAACACTGCGCCTGGCCGTTGCCGCCCGGCGCAGCTGGCGCGAAGGCCGGCCGGTGAAGCTCGACGACGTGACGATCGAGAATCCGGACTGAGGCCTTCCTCGCCGCGGCCCGCCTGACCGATCAGGGCCTGGCGATGCGCCGCCGGAGCGTCTCGAGGCTCGAGTCGAAGAAATCGACCATCCGGGCCCGCTCGGACGGCTGGGCGATCGCGGCCAGCTCGGCCACCCAGGTCCGCGCCCCGAGCATGATCTGCTCGACGAGCGCGCCGTCCTGCAGCGCAGGGATGAGCGGTGAATCCCGGACCTCGACGTAGACCGGCGAAGTGTGCGCGGCCATCGAGGTCGTGAACGCGGAGTGGATCTCGTCGGCGCTTCGTGAGCGCGCCGCGATCCAGGCGCCGGCGGTGACCTCGACCCGCTCGTGGAGGCGCAGCTCGCTCGACCCGGCGGGGTCGCTCGTCGCGGCGGCGACCCGCCCGTTGATCACGAGCTCGACGTGGGTGATCACCGGCTGGGCCGCCCGGGCACGAACGATGACGTCGAGCCGGCCGGCGGACGGCAGCGCGATGACCGCCCCCGGCTCGTGCCCGTCGACGGCCAGCTCGAGCACCGGCCCGGAGGTCACGAATGTCCTCCCGGCCCGAACCGCGGCCGCCCAGGAGTCGAAGGTCAGTGCGTCGTCGTCGAGAAGGTGCCCGTAGGTCCGGACCGCCCCGACCGGCACCTCGGCGGACATCTTGTCGGTACCGGCCACCACGGGCAGGCGGTAGCCCAGGTTCAGGAAGCGGTACCACTCGAGCACGGCCGGGTCGTCGAGGCCGGGCGACAGCGCCTGGGTCTCGATTGCATCGATCTTGCCGGCCACGATATCGGCCGCGATCTCCGCGTAGGGCAGTGGGAAGTGAGCCGCGACGACGAGCCCGCCGGCGGCCCGGCAGCGGTCGGCCCAATCGGCGAGGAGGACGCTCAGGGCGCCGGCCATCCGTCCTTCCGGTGGACCGCCGCTGGCCAGCGGGCTGGTGGGCCGGTGGGCGCCCAGCAGGGCCAGGTGGCCGAGCATGTTCTGGCGGTTCTCCGTCCCGACCACGATCATCCGGCGCCCGGCCGGATCGGCCAGCGAGCCGAACGGCAGGTCGGCGACGTTCGTGAACAGGTCGCCCCACTGGGCCGCGAGGAGGTTCACGAGGTCGAGGTCCTCGGCCGCCGCCTGGAGGAGTGCGCTCGACGGCGAGAGGAAGTGGACGTGGGTGTCCGCAGTCACCCAGCGCCCGGCATGGAGGTCGATCGCCCGCTCGAGAGGCAGCTCGAGCCGGCCGGTTGATCCATCGATCGCCAGCCGGGCTCGATACGGCCGCCGGTCGAAACCGCCGACGACCTCGACGTCGACGGCCCCCTGCGGCAGGTCGATCGAGAACCGGCCGGGAACGTAGGCGTAGGCCGCGGAGCCGAGGATCAGGTCGGCTCCGGTGTCTTCGAAGAACCCGGGATTGATCTCGTCGCGGTGGCCGCGCGGTGGGAGATAGCGGCCGTCGGCCGTCGTGAACCGGACGCGCGCCGGGATGCGCTCACCGCTCGGCGGGTCGACGATCTCGACGTCCACTGGGAGGTCCGCGGCCGGGAGCAGCTCGATCGACCGGCGGCCAGCCGGGTCGGAGCCGGGGCTCCCCGCCAGCAGGTCCCGGCCGGCGATCCTCCAGCCATCGAGGCTGAGCAGGCCGTCCGGGGCCAGCGCCAGGTCGACGATCAGCTCCGGCGGGCGACCGGCCTCGCGCTGGGTCCGATCGCTGCCCCAGCCGATGACGGCCGAGCCGCTCCCGTCCCCGTCCGCGGCCGGCGCCGCGCGAGCCCGGCGTGTCCGGATGATCGTGCCCAGGTCGACCCGTGCCTCGTCGCCGGCCAGCCCGCCGATCCGCACCTGGAAGCGCGGGCTGTGCGCGAGCGGATTGGCCGACCCGCGAAACACGCTGACCGCCGCGAGGATCAGGTCGCTGCCCGGCCGGCCGGCGCTGAGTGGCTCGAGCTGGAGGGCGACGGGCACGGCGCCAGGACCAAGCTCGATGGCGTGGAGCCAGAGGAGCGCGTCGTCGGTGGCGCTGGGCACGAAGTCGGTCATCCCGGTCTGGCTCGTGCCGTACGTCCCGGGCATGATTGTCAGTGTTCCGGACTGCCCGGTGGGCGCATACCGGCCCGGCTCCTGGATCGCGTGCGGACCGCGCCAGTCGAGCACCTCGTTATTGCGGTGGGCGATCGCCGCGAACGCTCCGGATCCCCAGCCCAGGATCCCGTCGTTGACCTCGAACCGACGGCGGATCACGCGCGCCGTCCTGCGCCCCGCCGTGTCGACGACCGTGTACCGCGCCAGCTGCTCGCCGACCGGCACGACATGGCCGACTGCCAGGCCGGCCGGCCGCCGGCCGGCGTCGTCCCGCCAGGTGTCACACAGGTGGGCGACCAGGAGGTGGCTGGCCGGCCCGACATTCCCGATCTCGATCGTGATCGGCCGATCGATCAGGACCCAGCGCGCGTCCGGTGATCCGGGACCCAGCTCGAACGGCAGCCCGTGGAAGACCTGGCGCCCGCTTGGCAGGCGCCCCAGCGCGGCCCCGTAGAGGTCCTGGAAGCGCGGGCCGAGCCCGCTCTCGGTGGCGTTCCGCCAGTGGTCGATGTCGACGGTCGCGGCGAGCGGACTGCCGCTCACGGACATCCGGGCCGCGATCCGCGCTGTCCATATTGACGGGCCATATACCAGACGCTAGCATCGTACAAACGGTTGCACAAGAGGATGCTTGATGCCCGGATCTCGAGCCTGTGGTCACCAACCAGCCCTGGCCTGGGCGTCCCGCGGACTCCGACTTGGCTGAGCCGGTTCCCGCGATCGAGCTACGCCACGCGACGAAACGATATGGCGAAGCCGTCGCCCTCGATGACGTCTCGATGGTCATCCAGCCGGGCGAGTTCTTCTGCCTGCTGGGCCCCTCCGGTTGCGGCAAGACGACGACCCTCAACCTGATCGGTGGGTTCATCCCGCTGACTTCGGGCGACCTGCTGATCGAGGGTCACACGGTCAACGACCTGCCGCCCCACAAGCGCAATGTGAATACGGTCTTCCAGAGCTACGCCCTCTTTCCCCACATGACCGTGGCGGAGAACGTTGCCTTCGGCCTGCGCATGGAGAAGCTGTCGAAGGCCGACATCGCCCAGCGCACCCGTGAGTACCTGGAGCTCGTCGGGCTGAGCGGCCTCGCCGGTCGCCTGCCGGCGCAGATGTCGGGCGGGCAGCAACAGCGGGTCGCCCTGGCGCGGGCTTTGGCCAAACGGCCGGCGGTGCTGCTCCTCGACGAGCCGCTCGGGGCCCTGGACCTCAAGCTCCGCAAGCAGATGCAGACCGAGCTGGCCCGAATCCATCGGCAGGTCGGGACGACCTTCGTCTTCGTCACCCACGACCAGGAAGAGGCCCTGTCGATGGCGACCCAGATCGCCATCATGTCGAACGGCACGGTCCTCCAGCAGGGCTCCCCACGGGAGGTCTACGATCGGCCCGCGAACCGGTTCGTGGCCGATTTCGTCGGCGACACGAACTTCCTGGCGGGTACCGTCCGACGCGACGGTGGCCAGGCCGTCTTCGATGTCGGCAGCGCGGTCGTGGACGTGCAGGGCGACGCCGAGGCGGGGCCGGCGACGCTGATGATCCGCCCCGAGTTCCTGGCCCTGCGCCAGGGCGACGCGACCGACGGCCCGCGCGGATTGACGGCCCGCGTCGTCAACGTCGCCTTTCTGGGCAATCACACGCGAATCACGGTCTCCACCGCGGCAGGCGAGATGGTGGTGGTGAGACCGCACGGGACCAGGGATTCGACCGCAGACACGCAGCGCGAATTGGGTGAGGAGGTTTGCGTATGGTGGCGAACCGAGAACGCAGCACTGATCCGCGAGTAGCGACATTGATTGGAGGAGGATGGAATGGCTGATCTCAACCGGCATCTCGGTCGCCGAGAGTTCCTGAGACTCGCCGGGGCGGTCGGAGCAACCGCCGGCCTGGGCGCGTTCCTGGCGGCCTGCGGGGCGAGCGGTGCGACCGCGACGCCGCCGGCGGCGAGCTCCGCCCCCGTGGCCTCGGGCGCCGCTCCGTCAGCAGCCGCGACGCCCGGGCCGACCGGCACGTTCAACTGGCTCACCTGGGGCGACCACTGGTACCAGGCCGAGATGGACAAGATCGCGGCCGACATCGGGATCAAGGCGAACATCACCAGCTTCAGCGACGACATCGACGCCTACACGAAGGTCCAGCAGGTCGGCGGCCAGATCGACCTGGTCTCGGAAGACGCCCTGTGGGTGCCGTACTTCTACCAGCACCAATTGATCGATGCGTTCGACATCAACTCACTGAAGGTGGCCAGCCAGCTGTACTCGGTCGCCCGCGAATTCTCGATCTGGACCAGCCCCGCCGGCTACCTCGGCTACCCGAACGGCTGGGCGCCGATCCAGATCACCTACGACCCCGCTCACGTGACCCCGGGCGCCGACTCGTGGCAGCTCCTGCTGGACCCGAAGTACAAGAAGCGCGTCGTCGTCGAGGACCAGCCGGTCGAGGTCATGGCCTACATGGGCAAGGCCGCCGGTGTCAAGGATCCCTACAACATGACCGACGCCGAGGTCGCCCAGGCAAAGGCGCTCCTCGTCCAGCTCAAGCCGAACATCCTGCGCCTCGCGCCGCAGGCCACCGACACCGTCGCGGCCCTCAAGAACGGCGAGGCCTGGATCGCGACGATCAACCTCGGTGCCGACACGGCGGTCATGGACCAGGGTGGGCCGAAGCTGACCACGTTCACGCCCAAGGAAGGCTCGATCGGCTGGATGGACGCCGAGATGCTCGTCCACGGCGGGGCCAACAACAACCTGCTGATGCCGTTCCTCGAGGTCCACGAGCAGGCTGAATACGTTGCCGCCAACTTCATGATCAACCGCCGGCCACTCTTCAGCGAGGCGGCCTACAAGCTGCTGATCAACCAGGGCCAGCAGGAGCTCGCCGATCACCTGCTCTTCAACAAGCCCGAGACGGTCAACACGATGACCCTCAAGGGTCCGGGTACCTCGACCCAGGCCGCGATCGCCGCGTTCAACGACGTCTTCGGCTCATAGGGCATCGACTAGCCAAACCCGAGATGACCGTGGCTTCCGACGGCGGGGTCCCTTCGGGCCCAGCCGCCGGATCCTCGTCCGGGCTCGTCAAGCGATTCGGCAGGGCCCTACCGGCCCTGCCGGGCCTTGCCGTGCTCCTCTTCCTGTTCCTGGTCCCGATGGCGATCATGTTCGTGTTCAGCTTCTGGCGCACGAACAACGACTTCGTCGTCGTGCCCGAGTGGAACCTCGGCAACTACGCCCGGTTCTTCGTCGAGGGAACCTACCTGCGGACCTTCATCAAGACCCTGATCATGGCGGGCCTCGTCACCGTGGCGGCCCTCGCGATCGGCCTGCCCTTCGCCTACTTCCTCGTGCGCTACACGGGCAAGCTGACCCAGCGCGTGATCCTGCTGGCGGTCATCGTTCCGTTCTGGACGAGCTACCTCGTCCGGGTCTATGCCTGGCAGGCAATCCTCGGCGAGCACGGCGCGCTCAACCAGATCCTCCAGGCAATAGGGGTCATCAAGGTCCCCCTGGACATCTTCAATTACGACGATCCGGGCGTGTTCGTCGTCCTCACCTACATCTACTTCCCGTTCGCCCTGCTGGCCCTGTATGCCTCACTGGAGAAGTTCGACTTCACCCAGCTCAACGCTGCCCAGGACCTCGGAGCGCGGCCGGACCAGGCGTTCCGGCACATCCTGCTGCCCCAGATCCGGGCCGGGATCATCACCGCCTGCATCTTCGTGTTCATCCCGATCCTGGGTGAGTTCCTGACGCCGACCCTGGTGGGCGGCGCCCAGAGCAGCCTGATCGCGAACCTCGTGCTGAACTTCCTGCGGAATGACCAGTTCGCGGAGGGCGCCGCCCTGGCCATCATCATTGCGGCCTTTGTGACCGCGATCATGATCGTGTTCCGGAAGTCGTTCCGGGTTGAGGACGTGGTCACCAGTGGCTAGGGGGACCAGCCCGCTCGAGACGATGCCGGTCAGCCGCTTCGCCCGGCAGACGCGCTGGTCGCTGATCGTCCTGACGGGCGCGATGCTGGCCTTCCTGTACCTGCCGATCGCGTTCCTGATCCTGTTCTCGTTCGAGGACGCGGCGACGCCGGGCCTCCCGATCACCGGGCTGACCCTGCACTGGTACCAGGTGCTCGCGTCGGATTCGGCGATCCAGAGTGCCCTGCTGACCTCGATCGAGGTCGCTGTCGTGGTCACGATCATCGCCTCGATCGTGGGCACGATGGTCGCCTTCCCGCTGGTCCGCCGTGGCGTCCGCGCCCCGGGCCTGCTCCGGCTCGGCTTCACCCTGCCGATCATGATCCCGGGCTTCCTGATCGGGATCGGGCTGCTGATCTTCTTTCGCCAGGGGCTCCATCCGCTGATCGATGTCCAGCTCGGCCTGTACACCGTGGTCGCCGGCCACCTGGTCTTCACGATCCCGTTCGTGGTCCTGATCGTCGCTTCCCGACTGCAGGGCTTTGACCGCCGCCTCGAATGGGCCGCCGCGGATCTCGGAGCGGGGCCGTGGCGGACGCTCCGCCACATCGTCCTGCCCTTGATCGCGCCGGCGATCCTTGCCGGTGCACTCCTGTGCGTGACCCTGTCGATCGACGAGTTCGTGATCACGTTCTTCCTCATCGGCCCGCAACAGACCCTGCCGCTGTACATCTACACGCAGATCAAGTTCGGGGTCACGCCCGAGGTCAACGCGATCGCGACGGTCATCCTCCTCGTATCCCTGTTGGCGGTCACGCTCGGCTCGATCCTGCTCACGAGCAGCCGCCGGCTGCGCCGCCGTCGGGCCGAATGAACGAGCCCGCTTGAGCGGCCTCCTCGGCTCGCGCCCCGGTCCGGAGGCACCGCTCCGAATCGGGTTCCAGGTCTGGGGCATGTCTGCAGGCTGGGATGAGCTGATGGCCGCCGGCGAACGGATCGAGGCCCTCGGCTTTGCCAGCCTGTTCGCCAACGACCACCTGATGCCGATCCTGGGCGACGCCGACGGGCCCGTCCTGGGCGCCGAGGGACCGGTCTTCGAGGGCTGGATGACGCTCGGTGCCTGGGCGGCAAGGACGAGCCGGGTGCCCCTCGGGGTCCTGGTCTGTGGCGTCGGCTATCGCAACGTCGGGCTGACCGTCAAGATGGCGACCGCCCTCGACCACGCGAGCGCGGGCCGGGCGATCCTCGGCATCGGTGCGGGCTGGCACGAGCCCGAGCACCGCGCATTTGGCTACGACGCGCTCTCGCTTGGCGACCGGATCAGCCGCCTCGACGAGGCGAGCCTCCTGGCCCGCGGGCTGCTCGACGGCGACGCAGTGACCCTGGCCGGCCGCTGGGTACGGGCCGAGGCAGCACGCAACGATCCGGAACCGGTCCAGGCGCACCTGCCGCTGCTGATCGGGGGCAGCGGCGAGAAGCGAACCTTGCGGATCGTCGCCCGGGACGCGGACATCTGGAACGGCGAGGGCGACCCCCAGACGTACGCCCGAAAGAGTGGCGTGCTCGACGAGCACTGCGCCGCGATTGGTCGCGATCCACGTTCGATCCGGCGGACCGTGGGCATCCAGCCCATCTGCATCAGGTCGTCACGGTCCGCGGCGGTCGACGCGCTCGCGACCATTCTCGCGAGGCAGGGCGGCAGCGCAGCCGATGCCCGGGCGTGGGCAGCCAGCTCGCCCCTCGCCGACACCGAGGAGACGGTGATCGGCTTCCTGCGGGGCTGGCACGAGGCCGGTGCCGAGGAGGTGGTCGTCGACCTGCCGATTCCCGTCGACGACGAGACGATCGAACGCCTGGCCGGCTCGGTCCGGACGCGCCTGGCGTGATTCCCTGTCACTCCGTCCAAGCCAAGGAGGTTCACCCTGATGCGTGCTGCCGTCTATGAAGGCGAGGGCCGGCTGGTTGTCCGTGATGTTCCGGATCCGGTGCCGGCCGCCGACGAGGTCCTGATCGAGGTCGAAGCCTGCGGCGTGTGCGGGTCCGACGTCCAGATCATCAACATCCCGGCGGGCCATCCGTCGACCCCGCCGGTGATCATCGGCCACGAGTTCGTGGGCTGGATCCGGGCGGTCGGATCGGCGGTCCGCGATCTCGCGGTCGGCAGCCGGGTCGTCTGCGATCCCGATCCCAAGTGCGGCGCCTGCGACTCCTGTCGGGCCGGCCGGCCGGCCAACTGCACGAATATCGTGGCGCTCGGCGTCTACCGCGACGGTGCGCTGGCGCAGTACGTCACCGCCCCGGCGAACAGCGTCTATCCGATCTCCGAGGACGTACCGGCGGAGCTCGCGGCCCTGGTCGAGCCCCTCGCCTGTGTTGTCAACGGAACAAACCGGGCCGGTCTCCGTCCGGGCGAATCGGTCGTCGTCTTCGGCGCCGGAGCGATCGGCTGCCTGTTCACGGCGGTCCTCCACGCGGCCGGCGCCGCCCGGATCATCGTTGTCGAGCCGAGCGCGGCCCGTGCCCCGGTCGCCCGGGCGTTGGGCGCGGCCGACGTGCTCAGCCCGGACGACTGGGCAGCGCGGCGCGCCGAGCTCATGCCGGCCGGAGCGGACGTCGTCGTCGATGCCGTCGGGAGCGTCCTGCCCCAGGCGATCGAGGCGGCGGGGATGGGCGCCCGGGTGATCGTCTTCGGGATGAACCAGAACGCCCATCCGGCCGTCCACC
The DNA here is from genome assembly GCA_025450915.1 of Candidatus Limnocylindrales bacterium. Taxonomy (GTDB): domain Bacteria; phylum Chloroflexota; class Limnocylindria; order Limnocylindrales; family CSP1-4; genus Palsa-1033. Next base: position 30,339 of record JANWLH010000124.1, read on the forward strand.
AGGTCGAGATCGTCGAGAAGGGCCTGTCGATCCTGGGCTCGTACATCTCGAACTTCACGTTCCCCGCCGCCATCCGCCTGGTCGAGAGCGGCCAGCTGAACCTGGCCCCGATGATCACCGCCACGATCCCGCTCGACGACACCGTCGCGGGGATCGCCCGGATCCGCTCGGGCGAGGCCGTCAAGATCGTCATCAAGCCGTGATCGAAGAAGCTCCAGGGGAACCGACCATGACCACCGCCTCCTTCCGGGTCGCGAGCGCTCCCGTCTCCTTCGGCGTCGATGAGGTCCTCAGCGACGACGCCTGGATGCCCGCCCCGGACGACATGCTCGACTGGATGGTCGATATCGGCTTCGAGGGGACCGAGCTCGGCCCGCCCGGGTTCCTCGGGGATGCCGCCCAGGTCAGGGAACGCCTGACGGGCCGGAACCTCGAGCTCGTCGGCGCGTTCATCCCCCAGCATTTCAGCCGGAACGAGCGGGCGGCCGAGGATCGGATCGTGCTCGACGACAGCCTGCGCGTGCTGGCCGAGGGCTCGCCCTCCGGCTCCCGCCCGTTCGCCGTCCTGGCCGACCACTTCGACGAACCGGTGCGCCTGGGGATGTCCGGCCGGATCGCGAACCATCCCGAGGCGTGGCTCTCGGACGCCCGCTTCCAGGCCCTCGTGGACAACCTGCATCGCGCCTCGGAGGTCTGCCGGGCCGCGGGCTTCGAGCCCGTCCTCCATCCCCACGCCGGGACGTACATCGAGACCGCCAGCGAGATCGCCCGGGTCCTCGAGGCGATCGACCCCTCGCTGCTGGGCCTGTGTCTCGACACCGGCCACTTCCGCTACGGCGGGGCGGACCCCACCCAGGCAGTCCACGACTATCACGATCTGATCCGCCACGTCCACATCAAGGACTGCCGGAGCGCCGTGATCGACAGCGTCGCGGCCGATGACAAGGGCCTCGAGGAGGCCCTGAGCCGGGGTGTCTTCTGCGAGCTCGGCGCCGGCGACTCGAAGATCGACGCCGTGATCGAGGCGTTGCGCGCCTACGACTACCAGGGCTGGCTGGTCATCGAGCAGGACCAGGCGCTGCGCTCCAGCGACACGCCCGAATCGGTCGTGGCCGGGCAGCGCGCCAATCGCGAGTACCTGCGCCACCTGGGGATCTAGTGGAGACGCCCCTGGGCCTGATGGCCCGTACGACGCCGACCCAGTACTGGAACGATTCGTGCTCGGTCGCCGAGCTCGAGTACGCGCTGGGCAACGGCGCCGTCGGGGCAACCTCGAATCCGACGATCGTGGGCGAGGTCCTCAAGAAGGAGCTCGCCACCTGGCTGCCCCGGATCCGCGCGATTCGTGACGAACGCCCGACAGCCTCGGATGTCGAGATCACCTGGCAGCTGATCGAGGAGATGGCGATCGGCGGGGCGCGGATCCTGGCGCCCGTCTTCGAGCGGGTCGGCGGGCGCTCGGGCCGGCTGTCCATCCAGACCAACCCGACCCTCCATCGCGACGCGGCGGCGATGCTCGAGGAGGGCCGCCGCTTCTCGGGCCTCGCCCCGAACATGCAGGTCAAGTTCCCGGCCACCGCCGCCGGCCTGGAGGCGATCGAGGACGCGACCTTCCTGGGGATCTCGATCAACGGGACGGTCTCGTTCACCCTGCCCCAGGCCCTGGCGGTGGGTGCGGCCGTCGAGCGAGCGCTGGTGCGCCGAGAGGCGGCCGGCCTTGCTGTCTCCACGATGAGCCCGGTCTGCACGTTGATGATCGGCCGGCTCGATGACTGGATGAAGGCGATCTGCGAGCGCGACGACATCAGCATCGATCCAGCGGCACCGAACTGGGCCGGGATCGCGGTGCTCAAGCGGGCCGCCGCCATCTACCAGGAGCGGGGCTACCGGACCCGCCTGCTGGTCGCCGCCTACCGCCACCACCTGCACTGGTCCGAGCTGATCGGCGGCGACATCTCCCTGACGATCCCGTACGCCTGGCAGCGACGCTTCAATGCCTCGTCGATCGAGGTCCGTCCGCGCTTCGACGATCCCGTCCCGCCGGCGCTGCTCGACGAGCTCCAGGCGCGGATTCCCGACTTCGTCCGGGCCTACGAGCCTGATGGCCTGGCCGTGGCCGAGTTCGACGGCTACGGCGCGACGGTGCGCACCCTGCGCGGCTTCATCGGCTCGTACTGGGACCTCGTCCGGACGATCGACGACGTCCTGCTGCCGAATCCGGACGTCCGGGCCTAGCGAGGCTCGGACAGCAGGCCGGCGTCCGAATCCGCGCGGTTCACGACACGCACGCATAGAGGTAGCGCCGGCCGACCCCCGGCGCATCGATCTCGAATCGGTACGCCGCCTTCGGCAGGGCCGTCCCGCGGGGCAGGGCGAACATCGCGACTGCACCAGGCCCGGCGTTCGGCAGGCGATAGCTGGCGTCGATCGGCTGGCCGCTCAGGGAGACGATCAGCGAGCGGACCCGCGAAAGCTGAACGTTCGGGCCATCGAGGTCGGCAACGGTCACCGCCGCCGCCGGGTCCATGCCCGGGTACGTCACGCCGAGGTAGAGGACCCGGTCAGAGGGCAGAGGAACGGCAAGGCGCAGCCGAGGGACCGCCTTCGCCGTGCAGGGCAGGTTCGGATGGCCCGGCCGCTCGATCGGCTTGGTGCTGAAGTTCACGCCCTGCTGGAGGACGAGCAGTGGCGCGCCTGATCCGGGCAGCGCGGTCGGATGTGGCAGGGCAGGCTCCTCGGCAGGCCCGGCGAGCGTTGGGCTCAGCAAGGCGACAACCGTCCACTCGTTGTCGATGAGCGAGAGGTAGTCCGCCGTATCGGGGGTGCCCGATTCCGCGCCCGGCCGCGGCGTGGCGGCCGGGCCGGCTGCCGCCGATGCTGCCGGCCGATTGGCGACTGCGGCCGACGACTGCGGGCCGGGTGATGCCGCGGGCCGCAGGCCGCCGCTCCACGGCTGCCAGACGAGCGTCGCGAGGAGGAGGCCGACGACGACCGCCAGGCCCACCGGCCGGCGGCTGCTGCCGCCGCCCAACGGCACGACGGGCTGTTCGAGCCGCGCCCGGACGGGGACCGGGTCGCCGGATCCGCCGTGAGTCACGCCAGCCAGCGTCCGTCGGCGAACACATCGCGCCCGTCGAGCTCGGCGTAGCCTCGATAGGCCTGGATCCGGGCTGGCATGAGCCGGAAGAAGCGCCACGACCCGGGCTCCCCTGTCGGGCTCCAGCCGACGGCCGCCTCGAACCCGGCGTGGAGCGTCGCGTCCGCGGACCCGACGGGCAGGCTCTCGGTGAGCCTCGCGTCGATGACGATCACGTCGTCGGGCGTTCCGAGGCCGAGTCGCGCGACCCCGGTGGCGTCAAGGTTGCGAGCCGTCCGGCTCGACCCAACCGTGGCGATCAGGAAGTCCGGGTCGTGCCACCAGGCCGATACGGCGACGAGGTGCGGCCGGCCGGATGAGCTCGCGGTGGCAATCCACAGGTCGGCGTTCCGCTCGAAGGTCGCGAGGACATCGGCCTTGCGCTGCTGAATCGGTCGCATCTCGCGCTAGCTCCGGCGCAGGACTCGCTTGATCCCGACCCGGGCGCCAGTTGGCAACGCGGCCCACAGCGGCACGACCACGTCGCTGCGCAGGCGCTTGCGGGCTTTCGTCGCCATCCGGCGGGTCGTCTTCATCCGCGGGGCAAGCCAGTGCCGGACCCGGAAATTGCGGATCTGGAAGTCGCTCACTTCGGCGACTCGCCGGCCGAGGATGATCGAATAGAGGGCAACGACCGGCGTGACCTCCGCGAGGTGCTCACGCTGGCGGGCGAGCAGGAACACACCCGGCGAATCCGGATCTCGCTCGAGGACCTCGATGTCCAGGTCGGTGAAGATGACCCGCATGTCCTCGGGCTCGTAGCGCCAGAAGTCGTAGGGATAGCCGTGGTACTGGAAGCCGATCGAGCGCGTCGTCACGAGCAGCAGGCCGCCGGGACGCAGGACCCGTTTCAGGTTGCTGATGACGGTCGGCCAGTCGCGGACGTGCTCCATCATCTCGGTCGTCAGCACGACATCGAAGGACGCCGGGCCGAAGCGCTCGACAAGGGCGGCGGCGTCCATGACGATGTCGACCCGCTGGCCGGGCATCATGTCGACGCCCACGTAGCGGGCGGGCTTCAGGGATTCGACGTGCGGCCGAATCGAGCCGTTGAAGTCGAGCGAGCCGACTTCGAGGACGTCCTTGCCCTCGATCTCCCCCGCCGTTAGGACCCGCTCGGCAAACGCGATTCCCGACGTTCCGCACACAGGCAGACTCCCCATCGCAGCGCGGAATATCGACCGGCGATGATCGACAGGGCCTGCCGACCTGAGGCCAACAATACAGGACCTCGGCGCACCGATATCGAGCTGATTGATCGGCTCGCAGACCTCAGGGCAGGGCGATCAGGGCGATCGCGATCAACGCGAGGACGATGCCGGCGACCTGCGAAGATCCCAGGTGTTCCTTGGTGATGACCCGGGCGAGGATGGTGGTCGCTGCCGGATGCTGCGAGCCGACCACGGCCGCGATGCCGACGGAGCCCTGGTTGACCGCCAGCAGGAAGAACGCGGCGCCACCGACGTCGGTCACGCCGAGCGCGAGCATCGTCGGAATGAGGTTGCGCGGAATCCAGGCCAGCCCGCCATTGCGGGCCAGCAAGGGGATCGCGAAGGCGAGGCCGCTGATGTGGCTCATCGCCAGCGGCCACCACGTCCCACCACCGGCGTGCTCGCTGGCGCCCATCGCCAGGTAGAAGCCGCTGGCACCGATTCCCGACGCGACGGCCAGGAGCAGCCCGGGCCGGCTCAGGACGCTGGCCTCGGCCGGCCGGGTGACCAGCACGATGGCGACGAGCGCGAGGACGATCCCGGCAACGTCGAGGGTGGTCAGCTGGTCGCCGAAGACCGCCCCGACAAGGACGGGCACGCCCGCCCCGACAAGGGCGGCGATCGAGGCAACCAGGCCCATCGCGCCGGTTGTCAGGGCCATGTACAGGGTGGTCAGGGCGACGATCCCGGCGCAGCCGGCGATCGCCGCGAAGGCCAGGGCCGCCAGTGGCGGGAGCGGTTCGCGAACGACGACCAGGACCAGGGCGATGATCCCCAGGCCGACGGCCTGGGACGGGACGACCGTCGCGAGGGGCGTCGTCCGCCGGCTGACGGTGCCGCCCAGGAAATCGGACGAGCCCCAGCTGGCGGCCGTCACCAGCCCGTAGCCGACTCCGGCGGGCGTCACCTGCTCATCGGGTCGCGGCCGGACGTGTCGAGCATCGCCGCCCAGGGGTGAGCCGGATCGAGTGACGGGCAGAAGTTGAGATGCGCACCGGGAATGCCCAGCCGGAACCGGAGCACGGCCCCGAGGTCATCCTGGGTCACGAACAGCTCATCGTGATTCGGGCCGCCGAAGCAGACGTTGGTCGGCGTTGGGCCGCCTGTCGCAATCCGGTCGCGCTCGGTGCCGTTCGAGTCGTAGACGACGATCGCACCGCTGCCGATGTGGGCGACGTACAGGTTGCCCTCGGCGTCGAAGCACATCCCGTCGGGCCCGCCCCACTCCAGCCCTGCCTGGCTCGGGCATTCGCAGAAGAGCGTCTCGTTGGTCGCCTGGCCGGGGCCGGTCACGTCCCAGACCCAGATCCGGTTGGTGATCGTCTCGGCCACGTACAGGCGATCGTCACGGACGACGATCCCGTTCGGAAAGCGCATCCCGGTTCGCAGCCGATGGGTCGTTCCGCTCGCCCAGTCGAAGCCGAAGACGTTGCCGATCGGATGATCCCGGCCGCTCCCCCACGGATCGGTGAAGAAGAGGTTGCCGCCCGGATCGAAGCTCAGGTCGTTGGGCCCGTTCAGGCGGCCGCCATCCCAGGCGGCAAGGTGGTCGCTGATGACACCATCGGCGCCGACCCGGACGATCGACCGGCGGCCCTCGTCGGTGACGTACAGCGCCCCGTCCGGCCCGAAGGCCAGGGCGGCGGGGATCCCGGCCACGTCGCGCGTGGAGGTGGTGAACACGGTCCGGGTCGATCCCGGCCGGTCGAGCTGGGTTGCCGAGATGTCGCCACCTGCCGCCCGCCATGGTCCGCCGGGCTTGTCCTCGCTGCAGACGTTCAGGATCCAGCGGCCCGGCCCGACGACCGGGCCTTCCGGTGCGGGCTGGCCGTCCGCGATCAGCTCGAAGTCCATGGCGGTCAACGTGGTATCTCCCAGCCCCCCGTCGTGCCGGCGCCGCCCAGGCGCAATATCCTTCCAGTATTGGCAACTTCGTGCCGAGGAGCAATCGACGCGAGACCGTGCCCAAGGCCCAACCGATCGGAGCAGCTCGATGAGTGATCTCGCGACCCAGGCCCAGGTCGCCATTGTGACCGGCGCCGGCTCGGGCATTGGGGCGGCGATCGCCCGGGATCTCGGGGCCCGGGGCACCAACCTGGTCCTGGTCGGGCGGCGCGCCGAGCTGCTCGACGAGCGGGTCGCTGAGATCATGGCGGGCGGCGGTAGCGCGCTGGCGTCACCCGGCGACGTCCGCGAGTTTGCCGACCTCGAGCGTGCGGCGAGCGTGGCCCTGGACCATTGGGGCCGGATTGACGTCCTGGTCGCGAATGCCGCGATCGCCGATTTCGGGCCGATCGCCGAGGCCGATCCCGAGCTATGGCGGGACGTGATCGTGACCAACGTGCTGGGGGTGATGTACGCCGTTCGAGCCGTGCTGCCCCACATGCTCGGGGCGGGCTCCGGCCACGTGGTCATCACTGCGTCGGGCTCGGGCCGGGTGACCTACGTCGGCGAGCCGGCCTACGTGGCCAGCAAGCACGCGACGGTCGCCTTCGCCGACTGTCTCCGGCTGGAGGTCGCGGCGGCCGGGATCCGGGTCTCGGTCATCGAACCGGGCCTGGTCGAGACGCCGCTCATCCACGTCTACGAGGGGTCCAACGACATGGTCGGCGAAGTCGACGCACTGACTCCCGAGGACATCGCCCGGGCGGTGCGCTACGTGCTCGACCAGCCGCCCGGGGTCAATGTCTTCGAGGTCCTCGTTCGCCCGACCAGGCAGCTGCTCTAGGAGGACGCACCATGCCCGAGCTGTGGGGCCGCACGTACTCCCAGGCCGAGCTCATGCGCCGGGTCGGCCGCCTCGACCAGGTCGCCTGGGTCCGTGAAGTCACCCTCAACGACGGCCAGGGACGGGGCGTGCGGATTCTCGAGTTCCGGACCGGCTCGGGCTTCGCCTTCGACGTCCTCGTCGACCGCGCGTTTGACGTCGGGCGATGCGAGTACGAGGGCCGGGCGCTGAACTGGACGTCGTCGGTCGGCGTGGTCGCACCGGCCTTCTACGAGAACGACGCCTGGGGCTGGTTCCGCGCCTGGGGCGGCGGGATGGTCGTCACCTGCGGGCTCGACCACACGATGAACGGCGCCCGGGACACCGCCGCCCAGTTCCACCAGCCGCACATGTTCGAGTCCGTCGACTACGGCCTCCACGGGCGAGTCGGTGGCCTCCCTGCCCGGCTGCTCGGCTACGGCGAGACCTGGGACGGCGACGAATGCATCCTGTGGGCCGAGGGCGAGGTCCGCCAGGTATCGGTCTTCGGGGAGACGCTGATCCTCCGCCGGCGGATCGAGACCCGCGTCGGCGCGAGCCACTTCACGCTCCACGACGAGGTCCGCAACGCCGGCTACAGCAGGACGAGCCACATGGTCCTGTACCACTGCAACGTGGGCTTTCCGCTGGTCGACGGCGGCAGCGAGCTGCTCATCCCGAGTGCCGGGACGACGACCGACCCGTGGTCGTCGGTCGAGGGCTATCGGACCCTGACCGAGCCCCAGGCGGACTTCCAGGAGGCCTGCTTCTACGAGGCGGTCCAGGCCGAAGCCTCGGGCCAGGTGCCCGTCGCCGTCGTCAATCGCCGCCTCGGCCTGGGCTTGTACCAGGTCTTCGACCGGCGCCAGCTGCCCGAGTTCATGGTCTGGCGGATGATGGGCGAGGGTGCCTACGCGGTGGCCCTCGAGCCCGGGACGAACCGGGCGGTGCCCCGCTCCGAGCTGCGCTCAACCGGCCAGCTGATCGAGCTCGAGCCCGGGGAGCGGCGGACGTACGACCTGGAGCTCGGCGTCCTGCGCGGGGACACCGCGATCGACGGATTCCAGGAGCGTGTCGCCCGCGTCTCGGCGGTCGCCGCCCAGGTTCCTCGGCCCGATCCGAAGTAGCCGGGGCTATGCCGGGCGAGCGGAAGGCGGCTCCTGGTCGATCATCCGGATCCAGGGTGGTGGCGTCGGGACCGGTCGCGGCGTCATCGGGACGCCGTTGAGGATCGTCGCCCGGCATGCCAGCTTCTGATCGTAGCGACGCGTCTCGCCGAAGACGTCGAACAGCTCGATCGGACCCGGCTCCAGCTCGAGGATCGCGACATCGGCGCGAGCACCCGGGCGCAGCACACCCCGATCGGCGAGGCCGAACATCGCCGCAGGCGTCGACGTCGTGGCCCGGATCACCTCGGCCAGGGGCATTCCCAGGAAGAGGAGCTTGGTCATCACCGTGAGCAGGGTGAGCTGGGGCGCGCCGTCGCCCCGGACGCGGGAAATCTGCTCGCCGTCTTCGACCAGGCGCGGGCCGGGCAGGCTGAGCTGGTGCAGGTCGGTCGAGATCGAATCCGGCCAGAATCCCTGAGCGGTGAGCGCCTCGGCCGAGATGAACGAGAACGAGCCGGCACCGTGGCCGATGTCGAAGCGGACCCCCGCGTCGCGAGCCCGGCGGACCGAGGGCTTGATCCGCCGCCGGCTGTCGATCAGGCGCTCGCCGGCCGCCGTGAACGCATGGGTCACCGTGTCGCCCGCGCGCAGCTTGCCCAGGACGTTGTCGATCGACGGCGGTGACCCGCTGATGTGGCACATGATCGGCAGGCCCGTGCGCTGGCTGGCCTCGACCGCCTTGACCAGCGGCAACGTGCCCTGGTAGCCGACGCCATCACTGCCCATCCGGGTCTTGATCCCCACGATCACGTCACGGTGGACGTCGACCACGCGCTCGAGCAGGTCGACGTTGCAGGTGGCTGGGTTGCAGTACTCGTCGTAGTTCATGCCCGCGACGCCCAGGTACGAGATGTTGATCAAGGCCCGGACGGTCACCTCGCTGCGCTCGATCACCTGCTCGCGAAAGGCGGGCATCCGGAAGGCGCCGGCCGAGCCGGCATCGAGCCAGGTCGTGACCCCCGATTGCCAGGCGACGCTGTCGGGGTCGATCCCGAAGAAGTCCGAGCCTCGGAACAGGTGGGTATGGCTGTCGATCAGGCCGGGCGTCACGAGCGCGCCGCTTGCGTCGATCACCTGGCCGGCGCCGGCTGCCGGGATGCCGCGGGCGATCTGGCCGATCGTGCCAGCAGAGATCGCCACGTCCAGGATCTCGTCACGGCCGCTGCCGGGATCGATCAGGCGGCCGTTCCTGATCAGCAGGTCAACTGCCATGAGCGTCGCTCCTCACTCTCCGGGCGGACACCGGTGATTGCCCAAATGTCTGGAACCGGATCGCCTCCGGTGCTTGCATTGTTCACGATATTTGGACAAGATAGGCTGCGTCAACGCGGTCGCCGCCTGAAAGAGACGAGGGATGTGATGAGGTTCCTGAACGCTCGGCATGGATCTGGCCGGGTTCTCGCCTTCATACTGCTGACGGCAATCCTCACCGGCGCGTGTTCCGGCAGCGCGACCCTCGCGCCGGTCACCGGACCGGTCGGATCAACGGCTCCGCAGACGAGCTCCGGGACGAGCAATGCCCCGAGCTCGGCGGCTGCGGCAACCCCGCTCGCCCCGGCGACGATCAACCTGTGGCTCGGCGGAATCCTCACGACAGCGACGTCCGGCAGCCCGTACGACCAGTGGCTGCAGCACATCATCACCCGGTTCAAGGCCGCCAACCCCGGCTCCGACGTGAAGATCACCCTGCTGCCACCCGACAACGGCCAGCTCGCGGCCCAGGTGCAGGCTGCCTTCGCTTCCAAGAAGGTCCCTGATGTGATGATGCTCTACTCGGGGGCCTACACCACGACCTACCAGGATGGCCTCCTGCCGCTCAACACGTTCGTCAACGCCACGCCAGGCTTCTACGACTCGATGAACGTCTGGGATATCTCGTGCGCCAATTTCGACTGCCAGAACGGAGCCGGGACGATCCTCGGCGTGCCCGTGGATTCGCTGCTGTTCGTGCAGTGGTACCGCAAGGACGTGCTGGCAAAGGCCGGAATCACCGCGCCGGCCACGACCTGGAGCGACATGATTGCCCAGTGCGACAAGCTGGTGGCGGCCGGCCTCACGCCGTGGGTCTACGGCGATCGTGACGGTTACACGACCTCGAACATGATGACCACCGAGATCACCTCCTTCTTCCAGCCGGGAGACCTCCAGAAGGTCCTGGCCGGCACGATCAAGTACACCGACCCCAAGTTCGTCGATGCCTTCAATGCGATCAATGAGCTGAACACGCATCACTGCGTCTCGCCGTCCTCGTCGACCCGGGAGCAGCTCGACGCCGCGAATGACATCGTCACCGGCAAGGTCGCGTACATGGAGGGCCAGCCCCAGTTCCTGCCATCGTTCTCGTCGATCCGGTCCGACATCGGCGTGTCGCTGATCCCATACGCGGGCACCGGGCCGATCACGGGCAATGCCACGAACTCGGGTGACAACTGGGTGATCCCCAAGGACTCCGCCCATCCGGACCTTGCCTGGAGCTTCATCAAGCTCGCTTCGGACGTCCAGGCCGAGACCGAGGAGATCACGCTTCTCGGTTCTCCTCCGGCCAACAAGGCGGCCGCGGCCAACATCCAGGATCCGATCGTGAGTTACATCGCCAAGCAGACGCTCAGCGACGGCATGCCGATCCTCGACTCCGTCATGCCGAACGCGGCGGCCCTCGTCTGGTATCGCGAGCTCCAGCAGGCGTTCGCGGGCAAGATCTCGATCCAGGACGCACTGGCCGCGGTTCAACAGGCCCAGGATCAGGCCGCTCCGTAGCATGCAGCCGAGCGTCCCCGCTGGTACTGGTTCCTCCTCCGCCGGTACCAGCGGGAGGCGCAGAAATCCCCTGCGATCAGAGGCGAAATGGGGTGTCCTGTATGCCCTGCCCGCCCTCGCCGTCCTGGCCATCTTCGTCATCTACCCGGTCGGCTCGATCATCGTCCACGCGTTCACCCGCTGGGACGGATTCACTGACCCGGTCTTCGTCGGGCTGAAGAACTTCCAGGCGCTGTTCGCGGACCAGACCTTCGCCAGCGCGCTGCGCAACAACATCTTCTTCGCCCTGTCGGTCCCCATCCAGCTGGTCCTGCCGCTGGGCCTCGCCTTCCTGATCCACGAACGGCTGCCCGGCTGGCGGTTCTACCGCTGGACGTACTTCCTGCCGGCGATCTACTCAACCGTCGTGCTGGGCGTGCTCGCCCGTCTCGCGTTGCAGGTTGACGGACCCCTGAACGAGGCCCTGGCCGGCGTTGGTCTCGGTGGCCTCGTGCACGACTGGCTGGGCGACGGGCCGACGGCCCTGGCCTCGATCCTGTTCGTCTTCGTGTGGGCGAACTTCGGCTACAACGTCGTCCTCTACCTCGCCGGGATGAGCGGCATCGACGCCCAGCTCCCGGAGGCCGCCCGCCTTGACGGCGCGAACCAGCTCCAGGTCCTTCGCCACGTCTTCGTGCCGGGCCTCCGCCGAGTGATGGAGATCGTGTTGGTCACGAGCACGATCAACGCCTTCGCCTACATGTTCACCTACGTCTTCACGATCACCAACGGCGGCCCGGGCTTCTCGACGTTCGTGGCCGAGTTCGACATCTACAACAACGCATTCGCGTTCCAGAAGCTGGGCTACGCCTGCGCGATGGGCCTCTGCCTGGCACTGCTCATCTCGATCCTCGGCTTCATCCAGATCCGGTCGCTGACCGGCGGCCGCGAATGAGGAACCGCGCGGTCCGGCCGAGACCACTCCGCTGGGCGCTCGTCGCGGGCATGACGGGCCTCGGAATCTCAGCCGTCATTCCGCTCGTGTTCATGCTCCAGGCGGCGTTCCGGACGCAGCTGGACTGGGCCAACTCCAAGATCGGCCTGCCAACGACCTTCTCGCTCGATGCCTTCGCGCGAGCCTGGGTCCAGGCCAGCATCGGGACCTATTTCATCAATTCCGTGATCGTGACGGTCGGCGCAGTGAGCCTCTCGGTGGCCCTTGCGGCGACCTCGGGTTATGCCTTCTCGACGCTCCGCTGGCGCGGCCGGACGTTCACCTATTTCTTCATCCTGGCCTGGATGGCGATCCCGCCGCTGCTGCTGATGGTGCCGATCTACGTGGAGATGAGCGATCTGGGCTTGATCGATACCTACTGGTCGGTGATCCTGCTCTACAGCGCCCTCAACCTGCCGTTCAACATGTACCTGATGACGGCCTTCTTCCGGGCGGTCCCGGTCGAACTGGTCGAAGCGGCCCGGGTTGACGGGGCGAGCGTCCACACGATCTTCCGGAGCCTGCTCCTGCCATTGTCGGTGCCGGCGCTCGCGACACTGGTGATCTTCAACGCCCTGTACGTCTGGAACGAGTTCGTGTTTGCCCTGCTGCTCCTGCACGACGACAGCGTCCGGACCCTGACAGTCGGCGTGAACCAGCTCGTCGGCAAGTTCTTCTTCGACTACCCGGCTCTCCTGGCGGGCATGCTGATCACCTCGCTGCCGATGGTGATCGTGTACCTCGTCTTCCAGAAGTACCTCGTCCGGGCGATTGCCGCGGGTGCCCTGAAATGAGGTCCCGGATCAGGATCCAGCCAGTCCGCACCAGTCGATGGCGGCGAACGCATACACCTTGATCGCCGCGATCACGTCGGCGACCGCGACACTCTCGTCGATGGCGTGGGCGAACTGGATGCTGCCCGGACCGCAGGTCAGCGCCGGGATCCCGGCCCGGTTGAACAGCATCGCATCGTCAACAGCGTCGAATGCGCGGATCCGGGGATCAATGTCCGGTCCCACGTGGACCGGCTCGCCGAGCGCCGCGCGGCGTGAGGCCGCGACCGAGGCAACGAAGGGATGATCCTGGGCAAGAACCGACGGAGGCCAGTCGAAACGCCACGTGAGCTCCGCGGGATGTGCCGCCAACCAGGGATCCAGGCTCTCCGCACGCCTCACGAAGGACGTGATCTCCGCCTTGATCACGTCCGCGTCAACGTCGGGTGGATACAGGATCGAATACTCGATCCGACAGAACTCGGAAATGAAGAACGGAACCAGCGCTCCGTGAGGGCCGCCCGTCATGACGCCGGGGTGCAACGAGAAGTGACCGGGTTTGAAGAGCGGGTGGACGTAGCGTTGACCCCATTGCTGCTCGAGGTTCTGAAGCGCAGCCAGGAGGTAGGCGCCCTTCTCGACGGCGTTCACGCCGGCCAGCTCGCCGACGCCGCCGGCTCGAATCAACTCAGGCCGCAGGTTGTTGTGGCCCCGCCGGCCACTGACCTCGATCGTGAGCCAGAGGAGACCCGCGCTGACCGGAGCGACGAGGAATGACGCGGGCGGGTGCATCGGGTCCGCGGCAATCGGGGTGGTGGGCTCCGTGACGATCGCCGCGTCGGCCCGGAACCCAGCCTCGATGACGCCGGCCGTCCCGAGATCATGCTCACCGACTTCCTCGCCGACCACGCTCTCGAGGGTCAGGTCGCCGGCGAGGAGCACGCCGGCATCGCGCAGGGCCCTCGCCGCCACCGCCGCGCAGACGAGAGCAGCTTTCTGGTCCGATGCGCCACGTCCCCAGACCCGTCCGTCGGCCACCCGCCCGCTCCACGGGTCGCCACCCGTCCAATCCTCGGGCCGCCCCGGCGGAACCACGTCGACGTGGCCGTTCAGGATGAGCGAGCGACCGTGGGCCGGGTCGGTACCGCGGACCCGGCCGACCAGGTTCGGTCGTTGCGCGGCGACCTCGACCCATTCAATCCGGCAACCGGCGGCCTCGTAGGACCGGGCCAGGAGCTGGTTGGCCCGCGCTTCGCCCCCAAGATGATCCGCATAGTCGACGCCCGGATAGCTGGGGTCGACGCTCGGCACCCGAATCAGCGCGCCGATCGCATCGAGAGCCCCGGTGGCGAGCGCATCAGCTGCCTCGGCGACCCGGCGGCGTGCCTCACCAACCCCCGGTCCGTCGGTCAACGGACGGCGTCGGGCACGAATGGCTCGCCGAGCTCGAGCGGGACCGGCAGGCCGACAGAATAGGCTCCGTCGACCACGAGCAGCTCTCCGGCAATGAACGAAGCGTCGTCGGAGCACAGGAACAGGATCGGCCGGGCGATCTCGACCGGTTCCGCGAATCGACCCAGTGGCGTCCGGGCAAGGAACACGTCGCGTTGGATGGGGTGCTCGGTGACGGGTGCGAGCCTCGTGCGGACGATGCCCGGCGCAACGCCGTTCACCCGGATCCCCTTCGGTGCCAACTCCATCGCTGCCGTCTGCATCACGGCGACCTGGCCGCTCTTGGCCGCGTTGTAGAAGACGCCGCCTTGCTCCGGCTGGAATGCGTTCGTTGACGAGACCACGACGATGGCTCCCCCGTGCCCCTCCTCGACCATCCGCCGGGCCGCCGCCTGGACGCACAGCCACGTTCCCTTGACATCGATCCCGATCTGCTGATCCCAGGCTGCTTCGCTGCCATCGAGGAACGGTACGAAGTCGGCGATGCCCGCATTCGCGACCATGACGTCGATCCGCCCGAAGGCCGCCACGCAGCCGGCGACGGCTCGTTCAACATCCGTCTTCCGGGCCACGTCGCCGACGACGATCTCGCAGTTCCCGCCTCCTGCCCGGATCGCCGCGGCGGCATCCTCGAGGCTGTCGGCGTGCCAGCCGAACAGGAGCACGCCGGCCCCTTCGCTGGCAAAGCACTCGGCCGTCGCCCGACCGATCCCGCGCCCGGCACCCGAGACCACGACACCCTGCCCGGCGAAACGATTCGTCACGGGCTCAGTATTCCGGGGGCCGGCGCCCGGCGATGACGTCCTGCTGGATCCGCAGGATCTCGGCCGGGACCAGGCAGCTGGCAACGATCTCCTTGATGACCTCGTTGCCGGCCCGGCCGACGACGGCCGCCTCGAGGTTCGCACCGGCGAGGTGGGCCTGGACGCGCGGCGAGAGCGGGCGATGAGCGAGGCCCGGCGGGAAGCGCATCAGGGCGTCCTCGGTGTCGAGGATCGCCGCGTCAATCGTGCCATCCTCCATCGCCCGGACGGCCCGGAGGTAGTTGAGCGGGATGAGCTCGACGTCGACCTCCGCGAACTCGAGCTCGGTGAGCCGCTCGAAGTCGCGCGACGACGGGTCGATCCCGACCCGCATCCGGCGCCCCGAGACCGGCTGCTCGCCGACGAAGAAGACACGATGCTCGTGGACATAGGAGCCCGGCGGCAGGGTCAGCAGGATGTCATAGGCCGGCCCGGTCAGCTCGAACGCCGCGAGTCGCGACAGGACCGCGAGGTGACAGCGCTCCTGGGCGAGGGCCGCGATCCGCGGCCGCGAGCCACGGATGAACACCATGTAGGCCTCGACACCGCGGGCCGTGAGCGATGCCTTGATGGCCGTCGCAAGCCCGTTGATCCGCTCGGTCGACGGCAGGGGCAGGGCGACCAGCAACGGTCCCTGGTGAACTGCGGCGAAGAGGCCGCCGATGTTCTTGTGGAGGAGGATCGCGCCGCGGCCGGGCCGGCTGTCGATCTCGACGGTGCCCTCGTCGACCAGCCGGGCAATGGCCATCTGGGTGGCGCCGACGCTCGAGCCGAACCGGCCGGCGAGCTGCCGGATCGGCGGCAGGGGCGCGCCCTCCTCGGTCCGGATGAGGATCAGGGCCACGTCCCGGCGGAGGCGATCGGCGCGCCGCGGCCGGACACCGCTCTGGATCACTGCGGGATCACGGCTGGCGGCACGGGCTCATGGTTCCTGATTGTCGGAGATACGACGCACCTTCATTGGGCACCGGCGTCAGATCGCCGACTGACCACCGTCGATGACCAGGGCCGTCCCGACGCAGTACGACGCCTCGTCCGAGGCCAGCCACAGGATCGCCGCGGCACACTCCTCGGCCGTTCCGGCCCGGCCGATCGGGACCTGGTCGCTCCAGTACTTGAGCTGGACGGGGTCGCGCATCACGAAGTCGTTCATCGGCGTGTCGATGAAGCCCGGGATGACCATGTTGACCCGGATGTTGAGCCGCGCGAAGTCGTTGGCCATCACCCGCATCATCGCGAAGATGCCGCCCTTGCTCGCGCTGTACGCCGGCTCGTTGGCCGCCATCCCGAGGTTGCCGACATTCGAACCGAGGCAGACGATCGCGCCGCCGCCGGCCGACTGGAGATGGCGCAGGCCGTGCTTGCAGGTCAGGAACTGGCCGGTCAGGTTCGTCGTGATCAGCCGGTTCCAGGCCTCGAGGCTGATCCGATCGAGGCGGTCATCCTGCTCGGGCAGCTCCACGGCCGCGTTCGAGACGATGATGTCGAGCCCGCCCCAGGCGCCGGCGGCCTCTTCGATTGCGGCCGCGATCTGGTCCTCGATCGTGCAGTCCGCCGGCAGGACGAGGCACTCGCCGCCGGCCGCCCGGATGGCCTCGGCCACGGCGTCGAGCCCGGGCCGGCGGCGGGCAATGAGCGCGACCCGGGCGCCCTCGGCGGCGAAGCGCAGGGCTGTTGCCCGGCCGATCCCACTGCTCGCACCGGTTACGACGGCGCGCCGGCCGGCGAAGCGATTGGCGATGGCGGCCATCTCAGGGATAGACGCTGATCGGGTCCATGAAGTCGATCGCGTGCCCGCTCCCCGACTCGATCAGGCACTTGAATGCCGGCTCCGTGTCGAGGTAGTACCACTCGATGTGGTCCCCGATATGGCCGACGGCGAGGACCCCGATGCCGAGCGCGGCGAACTGGGCCTTGACCGCCTCGGACTCCTCCCGCGTCTTGAACATCACGGCGATCGAACCGATCCCCTCGCCCTTCCTGTCGAGGTGATCCTGGAAGGGGCTCTCGCCACCCAGCGGCTGGATCAGCTCGAAGTTCATGTCGCCGACGATCGTCTCGGCCCAGCGGACGTTGAAGTAGCCCGGCTTGCCGCGGTATTCGCAGTCGTGCATGACGACCTTGCCATCGGACTGGTAGACCTTCCAGGGCCCCCAGCCGAAGGCCTCGTGGTAGGCGCGCATCCGGGTGTCGAGGTCGCGCACGACCAGCGAGACCTGGCTGATCCGATAGTCGAGGTCGGCCGGCTTCGTCGAGGGCGGGGTCTCGGGCCGCGGAAACGAGTAGGCCGGCTTCACGAAGTCGATCGCGTGGCCGCTGCCGGATTCGATCAGGCAGCCGAAGCGCTCCTGGGTGTCGAGGTAGTAGTACTCGATGTGGTCGCCGATGTTGGCCTTCATCGTGACATCGATCCCGAGGCGCTCCTTGAAGGCCGCCTTGACCGCGTCGCCTTCGGCCTTCTCCTTGAACATGACGGCGATCGAGGCAATGCCCTCGCCGCGCTCGGCGATGAACTCGGACCACAGGTTCGGGCCCTCGGTCGGCTCGAGCAGCTCGAAGTTCATGTCGCCGACGTAGACCTCGGCGCCGCGCAGGGCGTAGTGCTCGGGCCTGCCCCGCAGCTCGGTGTCGTGATGAGCAGGTGGCTTGTGGTCGAAGACGTTCCAGGGACCCCAGCCGAAGACCTTGTAGTAGGCCTCCATCGTCTTGTCGAGGTCGCGCACCGCCAGGGAGATCTGGGTGATCGGATACTGGAGCCCGGCAAAGCCGGCCGGCAGCTTCGGGGCCTCGACGCTCATCGCTCGGATGCCTCCCTGGGGCAACGGGGTCTGCCTGACGCGAACCTGCCAGTGTTCGGCATTAATGAACATCTACCACCGGCAACGGACGCCTGTCAAGCCACCTGCGGCCGTCCAGATCGCAGCCGCGGGAGTCCTTGACAACCGGGCGGGCGATCTCCGAGACTGTGTTCACGTCTTGTGAACAGCTGGGATCGGGGCACCGATCCGCGCTCGACCGGCTCACGGCTGGCGCGACGTACCGAGGAGGAGGCCGGTTCGATGGACAAGCAGATGGAACGGCAGACCGAGGAGCTTGCGAACGCCTACCTGGCCCGCCAGATGTCGCGCCGAACCTTCGTCACGCGACTGCTGGCCCTGGGCATCGCCCCCGCCGCCGTTGGCGCGATCGTCGCCGCGTGCAGCTCCGCGGCGACGACGGTTCCCAGCGTGCCTCCGGCGCCCTCGAGCGGCGGCTCGTCGCCCGCGGCTAGCCTTGGCCCTCAGCCAAGCCCCAGCGCCGCCGACCTGAAGGGCAACGTCCGCTTCCTCATCGGCCCCTGGTCGAGCGACGAAGTGGCCCACCACCAGCACATCGCCCAGGGCTTCAACGCGATCTATCCGAACGTCACGTTCGATTTCCGGCTGTACCAATGGGACACCGCCAGCCAGGAGATCAACACCTCCCTGACCGAGGGCGCCCACGACATCTACATGACGACGGAGAGCTCGTATCCCGACTACGAGAGCAAGACCGGCTTCAGCGACCTCACCTCGAAGATCACCGACCCGTCGTTCGCCGGCGAGCTGGCCAAGTACCAGTACATGGACCGGATCAAATCGTACGGGCCGAAGATCCTCGGGTTGCCGATCAGCTTCCATGTCGAGGACGCCATGTTCGTCAACATGGACATGGTCCAGGCCGCCGGCTTCGACGAGCATTTCATCGACTCGTACCCAACGTTCCTCGACTGCGTCACGAAGATGACGAAGAAGGGCCAGACGTACGGGATGGGCATCGGGATCCAGCTCGGTGGCTACGCCGAGTGGTACCAGCGCCTGCGTGCCGCGGGCGGGTCGTACCTGACGCCGGACCTGAAGTCGCCCAACGTCAACCTGCCGGCCGTCGTCGAGGTCACCGACCAGATGGCCAGCCTGTTCAAGCTGGGGATCGCGCCACCCCTCGGGACGTACACCTACGACGCGGCCCCGGCGGCATTCGCGGCCGGCAAGATGGCGATCTATTCGTCCGACCTTGCCTCGACCACGGCGTTGCCAGCGTCGGTTCCGTTTACCTGGAAGCTCCTGCCCTACCCGCCCGGACCGGTCTCGCAGGTCAACTTCAACGACCTCAGCATCTACATGATCAACTCGAAGACGGCCGACCAGGACCTGGCCTGGGAGGTCGTCAAGTGGTGGACGAACGGCAGCAGCGACGCCTACTGGGCGGACAACTCCGGGACGTACCCGGCCCGGAGCGATGCCGCCACGCTCGGCTACGGCACGAACAGCGCACCCCAGCTCGCCGAGGCCCTGCCGCTCTTCCAGGCGCACGCCGTGGGCCTCGAGAACTTCCCCCAGTGGAGTGACGTCGAGAACCTGGCCGAGGCCGAGATCCAGAACTGCTACGCGGGCAAGGAAACGGCCGCCCAGGCCGTGGCCAACGTCGAGAAGATCGTCAAGCAGGAAGTCGGCATCTGAGGGCGGCTCGAGCAGCCAAGCCAGGTAGCATTCGAACCACTCGATGGCGCTTGGAACAGACGTAGTCGGAGACGGCCGCACGCGTCGCATGCGGCTGTCCCCGGGCCAGCATCGCCAGCTCCGCCGTCAGGCTCGCCTCAAGCGCGAGCTGACGGCGTGGTTGTTCCTCGGCCCGATGTTCGTGTTCTTCGTGGTCTTCCTCGTCGTGCCGGTCGTCGGGACCGTCTGGTGGAGCACCCAGGCCGGCGGCATCGTCGGGGGCACGACGAACGTCGGCCTCCAGAACTTCCAGCGCCTGCCCGACCTCGTCGGCGCGACGACGGCGATCCAGAACACGCTGATCTTCGCCCTGCTCTCGATCCCGCCGATCCTGATCGGGGCGCTGGCGATCTCGCTGGTCCTGGCCCGGATCGGACGCGGCGCGGCCGCCTATCGCTTCTTCGTGTACTTCCCGGTCCTCGTGCCGGGCGTGGTGGCCGGGCTGATCTGGCTGTTCCTGACCAATGTCGACTTCGGCCTGTTCGACAACGTCCTGCGGGCGTTCGGGGTCCAGCCGGTGACCTGGCTCGGTTCGGATACGGCCCTGGGCGTCCTGGCGGCGCTCGATGTCTGGCGGAACGTGGGCTACTGGGCGATCTTCTTCGTGGCCGCGATCATCGGCCTGCCGGAGGAGCTCTACCAGGCCGCCAACCTCGACGGCGCATCGACCGCCAAGCGGTTCTGGTATCTCACCCTGCCGCTCATGCGCCGGATCCTGTTCTTCGCGATCGTCGTCTCGACGATCTGGGGCCTGCAGGTCTTCGATACGGCCCTCGTGCTGACCAACGGCGGCCCAGGGACGGCCACGACGACGATCATCTTCCGGGTCTGGCAATACGTCTTCGGGACGAACGACAAGGTCGGCTTCGCGGCGGCGATCTCGCTCGTCCTGATCGCGGCGATCCTGACCCTCACCCTGACCCAGATGCGGCTGCTCCGCTCGCGCCGGGGTGACGACTGATGAGCGCCGCCGTCGAGCCGCGCCATGGCGCCCCGGCTGCCCTCGCGGCGATCGCCGCCGAGCATGCACGGAGCCGCCGCGGGCGCCGCCTGCGCGGGCTTGGCAAGCACGCGATCCTGATCGTGGTGACCCTGCTGCTCGTCGCCCCGTTCTACTACGTGGTCCTGGCCTCGTTCAAGAACAGCACCGAGATCTTCACCTACCCGCCCAAGCTCCTGCCGATCCCGCCGTTCCTGGGCAACTACCAGAAGCTGCTCGGCAGCACCGGCTTCCTGCGCTGGATGTTCAACACGCTGCTCGTTGCGGGCACGGTCACCCTGGTCAAGGTGTTCATGGACTCGATGGCCGGCTATGCCCTGGCCAAGCTCCAGCTCACCGGCAAGCGGCTGATCTTCCTGTCGATGCTGATCCTGCTGATGGTCCCGCTCGGGGCGCTCATCGTGCCGCTGTGGGCCCTGGTCAACGCGATGGGCCTGACGAACACGTACTTGGCCCTGATCCTGCCGCCCCTCGCCAACCCGCTGGGCGTCTTCCTGATGCGCCAGTTCATCCTGGGCCTGCCCAAGGACCTCGAGAACGCGGCCCGCCTCGACGGCGTCAGCGAGTTCGGGATCTACCGGCGGATCATCCTGCCGCTGATCAAGCCCGGCCTGGTGGTCCTGGCCGTGATCATCTTCACCGACCAGTTCATGAGCTTCATCTGGCCGCTGATCGCGACCTCGAGCGACGACCTCCAGGTGCTCACGGTGGGCGTCGCCGCCCTGCGCTCCCACGGTGGCGCCGATTACGGCCTGTGGTCGGCGGCCGCGGTGATGTCACTGGTCCCGATCGGCGTCTTCTTCTTCGTCCTCCAACGCCAATTCCTGGCTCGATCCCTTGCCGGAGCATTGAAACAATGACCACGACCGCTTCGACCACCGACTCGGCGACGGGCACCCAGTACGCGATCGAGATCCTCGGGGTGACCAAGCGCTACGGCAAGATCACCGCGCTCGGCGGCGTCGACCTCGACATCGAGCCCGGCGAGTTCGTCGTCCTGCTCGGGCCGTCGGGCTGCGGCAAGAGCACCCTGCTCAAGATCATCGCCGGCCTCGAGGACCTCACCGAAGGCGAGGTGTACATCGGCGGCAAGCTCGCCAACTACCTCAAGCCCAGTGCCCGGGACGTGGCGATGGTCTTCCAGAACTACGCCCTCTACCCGCACATGACCGTGCGCGCGAACATCGGCTTCCCGCTCAAGATGGCCGGCCGGCCGAAGGGCGAGATCGAGCAGCAGGTGGCCTTCGCCTCGGGCCTCCTGCAGATCGGCAGCGAGCTCGACAAGTACCCGGACGAGCTGTCCGGCGGCCAACGCCAGCGGGTGGCGCTCGGCCGGGCGATCGTCCGCCAGCCGCTCGCCTTCCTGATGGACGAGCCGCTCTCGAACCTCGACGCGCTCCTGCGCGTGCAGATGCGCTCGGAACTCCTGCGCCTCCACAAGCGCGTCGGCCGGACAACCGTCTACGTGACCCATGACCAGATCGAGGCGATGACCATGGCCGACCGGGTCGTCGTGATGCGCAACGGCCTGATCCAGCAGATCGGGCCGCCCGACGAGGTCTACCGACGGCCCGCGAACCGCTTCGTCGCGTCGTTCGTCGGCAGCCCGCCGATGAACATCCTCGATGGCCGGATCGAGACAGCCGACGGCCGGCGGCGATTCGCGGGACCGATCCCGGTCGAGATCCCGGGCCTGGCCGGCGCCACGTTGGATGACGGACCGGCCGCGATCGGGATCAGGTCCGAGGAGCTGGTCCTGACCGGCGTGGGGACCGCGGGCTCGTTTCCGGCGGTCATCGAGCTCGTCGAGCCGGTCGGCGCCGATATCTTCCTGACCGCGACGGTCGAGGGCGGCGCGATCATCACGATCCGGGTCGACGCCGAGACGAACGTCGCCGAGGGCGAGAACGTCCAGGTCTCGATCGCGCCCGGTGCGATCCGGGTCTTCGATGGAGCCGGCGACCGGGTCCGCCTCACGAGCGACGCGGCATGACCGGCCAGGACGCCGCGCTGCCACCCGTGCCGGCGCCGGCCGCCTACCCGCTCCGGGTCTCGCCAGACCGCCGCCGCCTCCTGGACGCGAACGGGCGGCCATTCCTGATGCAGGGCGACGCGGCCTGGTCGCTGATCGCCAATACGACGCTCGAGGGCACGACCCGCTACCTCGACGAGCGCCGGGCGCTGGGCTTCAACACGATCATGGTCAGCATCATCGAGTACCTCTTCTCGGCCGATCCGCCACGGGACCTCGCCGGCAACGAGCCGTTCCTGACCCCGGCTGACTTCACGACCCCCAACCCTGCCTACATGGATCACGCCGAGCGGGTCCTCGAGCTGATCGCCGAGCGCGATTTCCTCGTCCTGCTCGCGCCGGCCTACCTCGGCTACCCCAATCCCCACTACCCGGGCTTCGGCAATCGCTCCGAGGGTTGGTACGACGAGGTCGTGGCCAACGGCATCGAGGGCAATCGGAGCTGGGGCGAGTACCTGGGGCGGCGCTTCGACCACTTCGACAACATCATGTGGATGATGGGCGGCGACCGGAACCCGGGGCTCGCCGCCGAGCCGTTGAACGCCCTTGCTCACGCCCTGCGCAGCACCGGGATCACGACTCCGTTCACCGCCCATGTCCATCCCGAGGACTCGCCGCTCGAGACGTTTCCCGGCGCCGACTGGCTCGACGTCAACCCGACGTACACGTACGGGATCGTCCATCGCAAGCTGATCGACGACTGGAACCGGGAGCCGGTCACGCCGTTCTACCTGATCGAGTCGACCTACGAAGGTGAGCACGACGCCTCGGAGCTCCAGATCCGCCGCCAGGCGTGGTGGTCGGTCCTGTGCGGGGCGAACGGGCACCTGATCGGGAACAAGCCGATGTGGCTCTTCGGCGACGGCTGGCAGGACCAGCTGCGCAGCCCGGCCTCGATCGCCATGGCCCGCTGGGGCGACTTCTTCCGGGCCCTGCCGTGGACGGACCTTGAGCCCGACGAGGCCCATGCCTTCGCCACTGCCGGCCTGGGCGAGGCCCGCGGCCTCGATCGGGTGACGGCCGCCGTGACGAAGGATGGCAAGCTGGCCGTCGCCTATCTGCCGGTCCGCCGCCCGTTGACGATCGATCCGGCTCCGCTCGGCGGCGGCCGGCTGGCGGTCGAGTGGTTCGAGCCCGCGACCGGCCAGCGGGTCACGGGCGAGCCGGTCAGCGGCCCGGGCACGGTCATCCTGGCACCGCCCTTTGCCGAGGACTCCGTCCTGACCGTGCGGTCCTGACGTTCCGGATCCGCCTGACGCTCGCAGGGACGATTCACGAGAATCGATCCGACCAGGGCGGCGAGAACCGAGGCACCAACGGGACGGCGAGCCGCGCGTGCGGTCGGCCGCTCGCCAAAAGGCGAGATGCGTCGAGCCTATGGTCTGAGACTCGCCGTCCAGCGTCGGCAGCCGACCATAGGCCCGACTGAAGTCGCGTCTTGTCACGAAGGCCGGCGAGGTCAGGTCGGCCGGAGCTGCAGGCACGGGCCGCGTGTGACGAGGAGGAGAACCCCCATGCCGGGTCCAGCCTCACGGGCAGGGCGTGCCCAACGCCACGCCAGCTCCTCGCTTCGCCAGGTTGGGACGAATGTCGCCACCGGACGCGCTACATCCGGAATCGGGCATCGGGAGCTCGCGACGGCTCGGCCCGTCTGGCCTCCACGCACGGATCCGGCCGCAAACGGCGTCCGGAGGGCGGAATCCGGCTCGACTTTGGGCCTAGTGCGTCTGCCAGCGACGATCGTCCGAAGTCGCGGCCCGGCGGCCAGGGAGGCGCCTCTTACGTCGGGCTGCCGCCGCGAACGAGCTCGAGCATTCGGCGGCCGTTGGCCTCGGCCGCGTTGCCGTCGAAGACGGCGCTGCCGGTGACGATCACATCGAGGCCGAGGCCGGCGAGATTCGAAACATTGGCCATCGTCACCCCGCCGTCGACGCCGACCGCGATTCGCCGGCCGGAGCGGTCAATCAGCTCGCGGACCCGTTCGATCCGGCCGAGCGTCCCAGGGATGAATGCCTGGCCGCTCCAGCCCGGGTCGATCGCCAGCACGAGGACGTATTCGATCTCGTCGAGGAACGGCTCGATTTCCTCGACCGGCTGGCTCGGGCTGAGGCCGATCCCGCGGACGAGCGGGCGGTCGGAGCCGCCGCGGGCGTGCAGGTCCTTCAGGGCCGTGAAGACGCGATGCGGATGGCCGGCCCGCTCGATGTGGACGGTGACGATGTCGGCACCCGCGGCCAGGATCGGCTCGATCTTCGCCAGCGGGTCATCGACCATCAGGTGGACGTCTCGGAGGAGCGCGGGCCCGATCGCCTTGACGATCGGCGCGCCGACCGTGAGCTGCGGGCAGTAGACCCCGTCCATGACGTCGACATGGACGAGCTCGGCGCCGATCCGCCCGAGCAGTGCGACCTCCTCGCCGAGCCTCGCCAGGTCAGCCGTCAGGATCCCGATCGAGGGTCGCGGACCGCCCTCGAGCAGCCAGTCCACTCCCCCGCTGGGGCGTTCGGTCACGCCGGGCTGGCCGTCGCCGCCGCCGCCAGGGTCTCGAACAGATCGAGGGCCAGCTTCGGGGTCAGCCCGTCGTGGACGACCCCGTTGATCGCCGCGAGCATCGCCGCCGGGGCGTCGGTCTGGAAGATGTTCCGGCCCATGTCGACGCCGGCCGCGCCCTGGTCGATCCCCTCGTAGGCCATCGTCAGCGCCTCGAGCTCGGGCAGCTTCTTGCCACCGGCCATCACGATTGGCACCGGGCAGCCCGCGGTGACCTTCTCGAAGCCCTCCTCGCAGAAGTAGGTCTTGACGACCTGCGCGCCGAGCTCGGCGCAGATCCGGGTGGCCAGGCCCAGATAGCGCGAATCGCGGGTCAGCTCGCGGCCCACGGCCGTCACGCCGAGGACGGGCATCCCGACCTTCAGGCCGGCATCGACGAGCTGGGTCATGTTGTGGACCGTGCGGGTCTCGTTCGGACCACCGACGAAGACCTGCACGCCGACGCCCGCCGCATTGAGCCGGACGGCATCGTCGATGCTCATCGCGATCTCCTCGTCGCTCAGCTCGCGCAGGATCGACGGCCCGCCGGAGGCACGCAGGACGACCGGCGCGGACATGCTCGCCGGGATGCTCGATCGGAGGATTCCCCGGGTGCAGAACAGTGCGTCGACCGATCCGACCAGCGGGGCGATGTCGACGTCGACCCGCTCGAGGCCACTGGTCGGACCCTGGAAGTACCCATGGTCGATCGCCAGCATCACCGTCCGGCCGGTCGCCGGCCGGAAGATCCGGGCCAGCCGGTTCTGCATCCCCCAGTCGTAGGCCCCCGAGCCCTTCAGGAAGAACGGCTCATTACGGGCCGGCTGGGAGAGATGGAAGTCCTTGCGGTCGAGGGAATCAGCTTCGGGCATCGTGGATCCTCACAGGGCGCCGGCCGGCCACCACATCGGGCGGGCAAGGCCGGCTTCGGATAGCTCCAGCACGCGCTGGTAGATGGACGACCAGCGCTCGAAGAGGCCGGCGTAGGTGGCGACATTGGCGGCATCCGGCTCGATCGGATCCTCGAGGCGGACGATCCGCTCGAGCGCCTCGGGCAAATCCCGGTAGAGACCTGCGCCGAGGCCGGCGAAGATCGCCGCCCCGAGCGCCGTCGATTCGGTGACCGAGGCGACCCGGACGCGCAACCCGGTCACGTCCGCGACGATCTGCGGCCAGAGCCGGCCGCGCGATGCCCCGCCGGTGAAGATCACCTCGTCGTAGGTCGTCCCGGTCAGCTCCTCGATGATCTTGAGGTGGCCGCGGGTGGCATAGGCCGCCTGCTCCTCGATCGCCCGGATGCAGGCCGCCCGGCCCGTTGCCGCGGGATCGTCGACATCGAACTGGATGAACGACGGGCTGGCCTGGACCCAGCGCTTCGCGTTCATGACGTTCGAGAAGATCGCCACGAGGCCGTTGGCACCGGCCGGCGTCCCGGCGGCCAGCTCCTCCATGACGGTGTATGGATCGACGCCCCGGCGGAGCGCCTCGGCCCGTTCCGGATCGCAGAACGCGTCCCGGAACCAGCGCATGGCGATCCCGCAATAGAAACCGATCCCCTCGGTCATCCATTGCCCCGGCACCGCGTGGCAGAGCGTCCGCAGGCGGGCATCGGGATCGATCAGGGGACGGTCGGTCACGATGGTCAGCTGCCAGAAGCTGCCGCCGAGGAGCGCGAGCCGGCCCGGGCCGCCGACGCCGATGCCGACGAGCCCGAGCTGCGTATCGGCGCCGCCCACGACCACCGGCGTCCCGGTGGCGAGGCCGGTCTCGTCGGCCGCGGCGGCGGTCAGCCCGCCGACGACCGAGCCCGGCTCGAGGACCTCCGGCACGATCGAGGCGGGCAGGCCCACCAGGTCGAGGACGTCGGTCGACCAGGTCCGGCTGGCGAGGTCGAAGAGGTTCGAGCTCGAGCCGGCCGACGGGTCGGTAACGAACCGGCCGGTGAGCCGGTACAGAACCCAGTCCGAGAGCATCCCCATGTGGGCGATCGCCTTGAAGGTCTCCGGTTCGTGATTGCGGATCCACCAGAAGCGGGCCGGTGAGGTGATCGAGACCCAGTCGCCGGCGACGCCGTAGATCTTCTCGGCGATGCCGGCCCGGACCAGCTCGTCGGCCTCGCTCGACGCCCGCGAATCGACGTTCGGGCAGGCCCAGATCTCGCGACCATCGGCGTCGTACAGGACCATCCCCTCGCGCATGCTGGTCGCCGAGACGGCCTTGATGTCCGACGGCGCAAGCCCGCTGGCCTGGAGCGCCTCGCGGACACAGGCCGCGATGAGCGGCCAGTTCCGACTCGTGTCGAACGACTGCGACCCGGGCACGCCGGGCACCGGCGGGTGCGACCATTCGCGCTGGCTCGTGGCGATCGGCCGGCCGTCGAGGTCGAAGACGAGCGCCCGGCAACTGCCGGTGCCGATGTCGATCGCCAGGGTGTGGCTCATCGAGACGGCCCGCCGAGCGAGGCGAGGGCCGCGCGGTTGGCGACATTGACCAGCGGCTGGCCCTCGAGGAAGCGCCTGACCTCGGCGGCAGCCAGGCGGCCGCCCGTCTCGAGCGTATCGACAGTCGCGCCGCCGATATGGGGCAGGACCACGACGTTGGGCAGGCCCACGAGCGGGTGGGCCGCCCCCGCGACCCGGCCGGTTGCCACGTCGACTGCGGCCCCGGAGAGGTGCCCGGCGACGAGGGCGTCGTGCAGTGCCGCTTCGTCGACGAGCTCCGCCCGGGCCGTGTTGACGAGCGTTGCGCCGGCCTTCATCTGGCCAAACCTCCGAGCGTCGAAGAGGCCCCGGTTATCGTTCCCGAGCCGGGCGTGGATCGAGACATGATCCGCCTCGCGAAGCAAGGCGTCGAGGCCGGCCGGCTCGGCGCCACCCTCGCGGACGAGGTCGTCGGCCATGTACGGGTCATGGGCCAGGATGCGCATCTCGAACGCGGCGGCCCGCGCCGCGACCCGCCGGCCCACCTGTCCGAACCCGATCAGCCCGAGGGTATGGCCGGCCAGGTCGTGGCCCAGCCAGCGGGCTCCCTCGTAGTTGTCGAGGGCGAACTCGCCGCCGCCGTCGATCCAGCGAATCGCATCGACCGCCCGGCGGGCGAGCAGCACGAGGCAGGCAATCGTCAGCTCGGCGACTGCGTTGGCGTTCTTGCCCGGCGTCGTCACGACCGGGATCCCCCGCTCGGCGGCAGCCTGGAGGTCGATGTTGACCGGCCCGCCGCGGGCGACGGCCACGAGCCGGATCGGGGCGGAGTCGAGAACCGCGTCGGTGACCGGCGCGCCCTGGACGACGAGGATCTCCTGCCCGTCCAGCCGGGCGATCACCTGTTCCGGCGATCCGAGGACCTCGGAGATCCGCCGCTCCGACGGCGTTTCCGGCCGCCAGCCGGGCTCGTCCTCGAGGTCGTCGAATTCGACCGACGCACCGTCCAGGCGGGCGAACGCGGTGCGGAAGCGCTCGCTCGGGCAGTAGCTGTCACCCAGGACGAGGATCCGCATCAGGCCGCCGGCCCCTGGCCATAGGTGGCGTTCGGCCCGTGCTTGCGGGCGTGGTGGCGCTCGAGGAGCTCGCCGGCAATGGGGCCGGGATTGCCGGCCAGGGCCAGGGTGTCGATCGCGATCCCGGCCACCATCTCGAGGGCAATCGCGTTCGTGACGGCCGCCTCGGGGCTCGGACCCCAGGCGAAGACGCCGTGGTCGCTGACCAGGATGCCGGGCACGTCCATTGGGTTGATCGGCCCCTCGTGGAAGGTCTCGACGATCACCCGGCCCGTGGCCGCCTCGAAGTCGCCGCCGATCTCCCCGGCGGTCATCGAGCGAGTCACCGGGATCGCCCCGTGGAAATGGTCGGCGTGGGTCGTCCCGAGGCAGGGGATCGAGCGATGCGCCTGGGCCCAGGCCGTCGCCGCGCGGGAGTGGGTGTGGATGATGCCCTCCGTGGTGGGAAACGCCCGGGCCAGGACGAGATGCGTGGGCGTGTCCGACGACGGCCGGGTCCGCCCGGCGACGACCTCGCCCGTCTCGAGCGCCACGACAACGATGTCGTCGAGCGTGAGCGCCGTGGCCGGAATGCCGCTCGGCTTGATGGCCATCAGGCCGGCGGCCCGGTCGATCGCGCTGGCGTTGCCGAATGTCAGGGCAACGAGGCCGGCCCGCTGCAACGCGCGATTGGCCTCGAGAGCCGACTCTCGCAGGCGGTCCAGGTCAGACATCGTGCGTCAACCCCCGGTCATCGATCAGGAATCCAAGCCTCCACGGAGTTGCAGCATACGACAAGAACATGCGCAAGCGTCAATGCCCGGTGGCCGAATCGGCCCCGCGATCCTGTAGGATGGCCGCCATTGAGCCTGATGAGGGGAACACCGAGCGTGCGAGCGAGACTTGATCGAGCCCCGGTCGACGCACAGTCACTCGACCTGTTGATCGAGCTCGCGACGCGCCACTACCTCCAGGGCAGCAGCCAGATCGAGATCGCCCGCGATCTCGGGCTCGATCCGTCGACGATCTCGCGCTACCTCAAGCGCGCCCGCGACGAGGGCATCGTCAAGATCGACATCGTCACCCCGATCCGGCCGAACGTCGAGCTCGGGCTGCGCCTGGCCAGCGAGTTCGGCCTCGACCGGGCGGTCGTCACCGAGCTGCCACCCGATGCCGGGGCGGACCCGATGGAGATCGTCGCCCGGGCCGCCGCCGAGTTCATCTCCGACCAGCTCCGGCGCGGCAGCCGGGTGGGGATCGGCTGGGGCCAGACGATCGCGGCCGTCGCCCGCCACCTCGACCCGGGAGTCGTCGGCGAGCTCCAGGTCGCCCAGCTGGCGGGTGGGCTGGCCGACGCCGCGCCAGGAACGCAGGGTCACGAGCTGGCCAGGCGGCTGACCGAGATCTACCCCGACAGCCGGGTGACCTACCTGCACGCGCCGTCGATCGTCGACTCAGCGGCGCTGTGCGATGCCCTGCTGGCCGATCGGTCGGTCCAGGCAGCCCTGGCCACCGCGGCCCGGAGCGAGATCGCCCTCGTCGGGATCGGCGACATGACCCCCAACGCGACGCTCCTCGCGGCCAGCCATATCCTCGGCGATGACCTCGGCGAGCTCCTGGCCCAGGGTGCGGTCGGGAGCATGAACTCGCGCTTCTTCGACGTAGACGGCCGGCCGGTCGAGCACCTCGACCGGCGGACGATCGCCAACGAGTGGGCGGACCTCGCGGCGATCCCCCAGGTCATCGCGATCGCCGCGGGCTCGGCGAAGGCCATCGCGATCCGGGCCGCGATCCGCGGCGGGACGATCAACGTGCTGATCACCGACGAGGGAACCGCCGAGGCCATCCTGGCCTGAGAGCCGCCCCGGGCAGGCCCGTCGCTACGAGCGGGGCAGCGTGCCCCCGACCGATCGAGCGTCGAGTGCCTTGATCTTGTCGACCTTGCGCGTCGAGCCCCCGCCCTGGAATTCGGCGACGAGCCAGTGGTCGACGATGATCCGGGCAACCTCCGGCGCGACCACCCGCGAGCCGAGGCACAGCACCTGGGCGTCGTTCGACATCCGGGCCCGCTCGGCGGAATAGGGGTCCGCGACCGAGGCCGCCCGGACGCCGGGGATCTTGTTGGCGGTGATCGCCATCCCGATCCCCGTGCCACACACGAGAATCGCCCGGTTGAAGATCCCGGCGGCGACCGCTTCGGCGACCTCGATCGCCACGTCGGGGTAATCGACCGGCGTGTCGTCGTTGACGCCGTAGTCGACGACCTCGTGGCCGGCCGCCTCGAGATGCGCCTTGACGGCGTCTTTGAGGGGCAATCCGAGGTGGTCGGCGCCGACGGCGATCTTCATCGAATCCCTGCCTGTTGGGGTGCCGGCGTGGCCCGGGCGATGGCAGCGAACCCGAGAGGATCGAGCCCGTGGCGGCCGATGAACAACCCGTCCACGCCGGGCTCGGCCAGCAGGCGCGGAGCACTGGCCGCGTCCACGCTGCCACCGTAGATGATTCGTGATCGGTTGGCTCCAGTGCCGCCGAGCCGTTCGGCGATCGCCCGGTGAATGTGGCCGACACGATCGGATGGCGCCGGCCGGCGGCCCTCGCCGATCGCCCAGATCGGCTCGTAGGCGATCACGACCCGGCCCAGGTCGGCGGTGACGACCCCGTCCAGGCACCGCCCGATGTCGGCCATGACCGCCGGGATCGCCACCTCGACCGGCGCCTCGTCCGGCTCGCCCGTGCACAGGACGACGTCCATGCCGACGCCGAGGATCGCCCGGACCTTGGCCGCGATCATCGCCGGGTCCTCTCCGTGGTCCCGGCGCCGTTCCGCATGGCCGACCTCGACGTAGCGACAACCGAGGTCGGCCAGCATGGCCGCCGAGACATCGCCGGTGTGCGCCCCGTTCGCGAAGGGGCTGACGTCCTGGGCGCCCCAGGCGATCCCCGACCCGGCCAGCCGCTCGCGGGCCAACGCCAGCGCGGTGAACGGCGGCAGCACGAAGAAGTCCACCCAGGGCAGCTCCCCCGCCAGGGGCCGGAATGTCGAGAGCCAGTGATCGGCCTCGGCGAGCGTGAGGTTCATCTTCCAGCTCGTGCCGATCAATGCCGCCACGTCAGCCCTCCGCCGGGCCGAGGGCGCTCGCGACCAGGGCGTGGACGATGATCGCCAGCGATGCCGCGCCGGGGTCGATCGTCCCCTTGCTCTGCTCGGCGTGCCGCGCGGAGCGCCCGATCCGGGCTTCGAGCCCGGCGGTCGCGTCGGCTCCGGCCTGGGCGGCCGCATCGGCGGCGGCCAGCCCATCCCGCAACGAGCCACCTGACCGGGCCGTTGCCTCGAGCGCGGCAGCTGCCGGCAGCAACGCATCGAGGACCGTCTTGTCGCCTGGACCGGCGCCCAGCCCGCTCGTTGCGACCGCAGCCCGCTCGATCGCCGACGCGAGGAGCTCCAGCTGTCCGGCGCCGCCAACCGCGTCGGGACCCTCGCGCAGGCGGCCGGCGATCGCCAGCAGCCCGCGGCCGTAGATCGCGCCGATCGCGCCACCCGCGCCGGCCATCCCGATCGCCGCGGCCCGGACCAGGACCTCCGGGTCGTCTGACGCGACCCCTTCGAGCTGGGCGCGCACGCGCCGCGCACCGATCGTCATTGTCACACCGTGGTCCCCGTCGCCGCTCGCAGCATCGAGCAGGCAGAGCGCTTCGCGCGCCTCCTCGATCGCGTCGGCGGCGTCCAGGATCGCCGACCGCAGGCTCGCACTCATCCGGCGAGGCGGGCTGTTCGGGCGGGCGCGTCGAGCAGCTCCCGCAGCTCGTCGTCGAGGCGCAGGATCGAGATCGACGTGCCGGCCATCTCGAGCGATGTCACGAATTCGCCGACGAAGCTGCGGCTGACCGTCCAGCCCGCCGACTCGAGACGCCGACGCGCCGCGCGATAGACGATGTACAGGTCGAGGTAGGCGGTCGCGCCGAGGCCGTTCACGAGCAGGGCGACCGCGCCCGGCGGCAATCCGCGAGCCGCCTGGTCGGCGAAGATCGCGTCGAGCATCCGGTCCACGACGGCATCGGCGGGCTCGATCCGGCCGCGCTGGAGGCCCGCCTCGCCGTGGATGCCCATCCCGATCTCGATGTCGTCGGGGCCCAGCTCGAAGGTCGGCCGGCCGGCTCCGGGAACTTCGCACGGGGCAAGCGCGACACCGATGCTCGCGGTCAGATCATTGGCTCGCTCGGCGAGGGCGACGACGGTATCGAGGTCGTCGCCCCGCTCGGCAGCCGCCCCGGCGATCTTGAACAGGAAGAACATCCCGGCGATCCCCCGCCGATGGCCGCGATCGTCGGACGGCGCGGACGCGACGTCATCGGTCCCGCGAACCGTCCGGCAGGTGATCCCCTCAAGCTCCGCGAGCTCGGCGGCGAGGTCGAAATTGAGGACGTCGCCGGCGTAGTTGCCGTACGCCAGCAGGACGCCCCGGCCAGTCGACGCCGCCTTGATCGCCTCGAGGCAGACGTCGGCACCGGGTGCCGCGAAGACATTGCCGATCGCCGCCGCGTCGGCCACGCCCATTCCCACGTAGCCAAGGAACGACGGCTCGTGACCGGACCCGCCGCCAATGACGAGGCCAACCTTGTTGGTTGCCTTCTCACGACGAGCGATGACCCGCGGGGCGGACGCCGCCACGACGTCGCCGTGAGCGCCGACGAAACCCTCGAGCATCTCGTCGACGGCGTCGAACGGATCGTTGACCAGCTTCTTGAGCATGAGCCAACGATAGCGCCACCGACCGTTCGCCGATCGGTGGCGCCGTCGCCGCCGTGCATGGTCTTGACAACGGATGCACAGTCTTTCCATACACGGGCATTGGTCTGCCCTCAGCCCCGGACGAGGTGAAGAAATGGTGTTGCCCGCCGGCCCGACCCACATCTCCCAGGTCGCGATGGTCGTCCGCGACCTCGACGCCTCGATGAAGATGTTCCACGACACGCTTGGGTGGGGGCCCTGGAACGTCTACGAGCACGTCCCCCCGAAGTTGCACCACACCCACCTGCGCGGCGTGGAGGTGGCCTTCTCGATGCTCGGCGCGGAATGCGAGGTCCAGCCCGGCCTGGTCTTCGAGCTCGTCCAGCCGCTCGACGGCCCGAGCATCTACAAGGAGTTCCTCGAGGAGCACGGCGAGGGCGTCCAGCACATCGCCTGCATGATGCATTCGCAGGCCGACTCGGACGAGTTCAAGAAGGAATGGCAGGCGCGCGGCGCGAAGGTCCTGATGGGCGGCCGGATCGGCGAGACGATCGAGTTCTACTACCTCGACACGGAGCCGATGCTCAAGTTCATCCTCGAGTCGGGCAGCGGCCACGCCATCGACCTGACCCCCAGTCGCGTCTACCCGCCCGCCTGATGGCCGGCGCAGCAGGAACCCGGGGCGGCATCGATCCGAAGGCGATGCTGGCCGAAGGCTACGAGCGGGTCCGGCGCGAGTACGGGGCGGCGATCGGCCGGCCGCGCGTGGACCTGGTGACCCCCGCCCTGGTCCTGGACCTGCCGGCGGCCAAGCGCAACATCGCGAAGATGGCGAGCCGGATCCAGGAGCTGCCGTCGGAGATCCGGCCGCACATCAAGGTTCACAAGAGCCCCGAACTGGCCCGTCTCCAGGTCGAGGCCGGAGCGATCGGCCTGTCGACGGCAACCGTCTGGGAGGCGATCGTCCTGGTCCACTCGGGGCTTGACCACATCCTCCTGGTCAACACGGTCGCCGGGCCGGCCAAGATCCGGGCCGTGGCCGAGCTGGCCGGCGAGGCCGACCTGATGATCGCCGTCGATGACCTCTCCAACATCGATGCTCTGTCCGACGCCGTGACCGCCGCGGGCAATCAGCTCGGCGTGCTCGTCGAGGTCGACACGGGGATGGACCGGGCCGGAGCGGACAGCGTCGAGGAGGCCGTCGGCCTCGCCCGGCGGGTGGCCGATCGGCCGGGGCTCAACCTGCTCGGGGTGACCGGCTACGAGGGCCACTGCTCGAACACCCCTGATCACGACGAGCGGCTGGTCAAGGAGCGCTCGGCGATGGGCTTCCTCCTCGAGGTAGCCGAGGCATTCGAGCACCACGGCCTGCCCTGCCCGGTCCGCTCAGCCGGTGGCACGGCGACCTGGGACTGGACGGCCGCGTTTCCCGGGATCACCGAGATCCAGGCCGGCACGTACGTGGTGATGGACAACTTCCATGGGGCGATGGTCGGCGGCTTCGAGCATTCGCTGACCGTCCAGGCAACGGTCGTCAGCAGGCGCCCGGACCGGGTGATCGTCGACGC
>JANWLH010000125.1 GCA_025450915.1 Candidatus Limnocylindrales bacterium
AGCAGGCCCCGCCAATCCGGCGGTCCGTCGCTGACCAGCGGCTGGGCGAGCTGGCCCGGAGGCTGGTAGGCCGCCTCACGGGCGGATGCGGCCCGCCACACGTCGCGCAGGCCGTCGGCCCCGACCAGGTCGTAGAGGCGGCCCGCGAGGGTGACCGAGGCCGCCCGTCCGTAGAGGTCGCCAAGGTCCGAGGTCTGGGCCGTGCCCGTCGCGGGCGACGCCGCCGGTCCGGCCAGGGCATCGTCGCCCGACCAGGTGTTGAGGGGCAGCGCCGCGGCCGCGAGGAGCGGCGTGATCGATTCGTCGCGGGGCTTGAGCCTGAGCGTCGTCGCGACGCGATTGCCGTAGAAGATCGCGAAGCCATCGTCGATCCAGCGATCGGCGAAGAGCGAGCCGTCGAACCACAGGTGGGCCAGCTCGTGGATCGCAATCGTGTTGTCGGCGGTGTAGGCGACCTGGATCGTCCCGGTGTCGGGCTCGTAGGTCGCCGCGTAGCCGTCGATCGTCCGGGGCAGGGCCTCCTCGATCGCGACGACCGGCGTGCTCGGCTGGTAGGGCAGTCCGATCTCGGTGGCCAGGAGGGGCAGTGCCGATCGGACCAGCTTCGACATTCGCAGTCCCCAGGCCGGATCGTCGGGCCAGGCTCGCACCAGGACGCTGACGGGCTGGGCGCTGATCAGGAGGTCGACCTTCGTCTCGACGAACGTGCTCGGCTTGTCGGCCGCGACGGTCGCGTTGAAGGCGAGCGGATCCGGGATCGCGCCGGAGGTCAGCGAGATCGTGCCGTTCGTGGCGGTGACCGGCGGTCCGAGCGGACCGGACACGACGCGCACGTCGTAGCCGGCCGGAAAGCGGACGACGACCGACGAGCCGGCGAGGCCCGCCGAACCGAAGGCCCAGACCGGGAACGTGATCAGCGACGGCCCAACGCGGATCGGCCGGCCAGCCGATCCGCCCGGATCGGGCAGGTCGAACGCGAGCGTGACGCTCGTCGTGTGGCCCGACCCGAGCGCGACGCCGAGGCCCACGGAGAGGACCTGCTGGACCGAGGTCCGGCTGACGACCGTGACGCCGGCCTTCTTCGTGCCCGCGGTCGCCGAGACGTTCTTCGCCGTCGGCGGGACCGTGACGTCGGTCCGGTTGAACGTGTGCCGGGCGATGACCGAGTCGCCCAGGTGGTTCGTGACGGACAGCTGGACGGTCACATGGACGAGGCGGCTCGCGGGACGCACGTCGTACGTTGCCGCACCCACCATCGTGAGGCTGGGTCCGGCTGCATCGGCGACGGCCGGTCCGGAGCCCAGGCCCACCGGCGCTCCGAAGAACAGCGCCATTCCGGCCACGAATCCGGCGACGAGACGGACCGCGATCGACGCCGCCGGCCTCCGCCGTCGCGTCGGGATCACGACCCGAGCAGCTCCGGCAGTCGCGCGGCGTAGCGCTCGAACAGCTCGGGATTTCGCCCGACCCGACCGGCTTGATCGGGGATCCGGCCACCGATCCACAGCCAGCCGGCCGACTCCTCGAGGAGTGCGTCGCAGATTGCGAGCGATCGAGCCAGCGCCACGCCGAGCTCGTCGCGGTCGAGGATCCGGAACGGGATCTCGGTGCTCAGCGTCGGCCGGCCGTCCTCGGCCAGCGAGAACTTGACGAACGGGAACTCGTCATTCCAGCGGAGCAGCCGGTGGTACGACTTGCGCAGGCCGTCGCCGATCGGCGGCGCGAAATGGACCCACGTGATCAGCCCGAGGGACGGGTCGAGGATCACCGTGAAGCGAACGTCGAAGCGTCGCCGCCCATCGAGCGTGACGTCCCAGGCCACGACCGAGTCACGATCGACGCGGGCGGTCGGCGCGATCCCGAGCTCCCCGAACCAGCCCTCGATCTCGGCGGCGGTCGGCGTCCAGTCCGGCGGTGACATGGGGCGGAGTCTAGCCCACGCTCCCGCGCGCGTCGGCCGGTGCCTCGGCTCCGGCCTGGCCTAGCCCGCTGCGCCCTCGGCATTCCCGCGGCCGGGCCGTGCGCCGGCCGGCGCGCCGATGACCTTGGCGGGGGTTCGCGGCTCGACGTGATCGCGCGGGTGGACGACCGAATCGCCGCTCCGGACGACCCGGCTCGGGAAGTCGGCCGCCCGCACCTCGCCGCCGATCTTGACGTTCCGGCCGATGCGCTGGCCGCGGGGGATGGTCGCCCGCTTGCCGACGACCGTGATTCCGGTGTTCAGGCGGCCCGGCTCCTGGCGATTGGGCGATCCGTCCGGGCCGTCGCCGACGACGGCGCCGGGGCCGACCAGGACCTCCTTGTCGAGGATCGCCCGGTCGATGATCGCGCCTTGCCGGATCACCGAGTCGAACATCACGATCGAGTCACGGACGACTGCCCCGACCTCGACACGGACGCCCGGGGAGAGGACGCTGTTCACGACCGTCCCGTTCACGATGCAGCCGTGGCTGATCAGGCTGCGGTGAACCTGGGCGGTCTCGCCGATCTTGGCCGGAGCGCGCTCCTCCGACCGGGTATGGATCAGCCAGCTGCGGTCGTACAGGTCAAGCTCGGGCCGCTCGGCGACCAGGGCCATGTTCGCTTCCCAGTACGACTGGATCGTGCCGACGTCCTGCCAGTAGCCGTCGAAGCGGTAGCCGAAGACCCGCCCGCCGCCCTCGATCATCGCCGGCACGACGTTGCCGCCGAAGTCGGGCCGATCGTCGGTCAGCCACTTCTTCAGCGCCCGCTTGCTGAAGACATAGACGCCCATGCTGGCCAGGTCACTCCTGGGCGCCTTGGGCTTCTCCTGGAACTCGGTGATCCGCATGTTCTCGTCCATCGCCAGGATGCCCATCCGGGTCGCGTCGGCGAGGGGCACGCGCCGGACGGCAATCGTGACGTCGGCGCGCTTGCGGCGGTGGGCGGCGATGAACGGCGTGTAGTCCATCTTGTAGATGTGGTCGCCGGCCAGGACGAGGACCGTATCGCACGGATCGTGCTCGATCACGTTCCAGTTCTGGAGGACGGCATCGGCCGTGCCCCGGTACCACTCGGCGACCCGGCCCCTCGAGATGTACGGCTGGAGCATCTTCACGCCGCCGGTGTTCCGGTCGAGGTCCCACGGCCGGCCGAGTCCGATGTGGTCGTTGAGCGAGCGCGGGTTGTACTGGGTCAGGACGACGACGTTGTCGATCCCCGAGTTGACGCAGTTGCTCAGGGTGAAGTCGATGATCCGGTACTTGCCGCCGAAGGGCACGGCGGGCTTGGCCCGCACCGAGGAGAGGATCGAGAGGCGCTCGCCTTCGCCGCCCGCCAGGATCACGGCCATCGTGGGCTTCACAGCGTCCTCCATCGGATCGCGGATCCCGGTCGCGAGCGCGGCCTCGCCCCGATTCTAGTCCCCCGGCCTCGCCCACGGTCAAGAGAACCGGTTACAACCGGGTGAACGTTCGGATCGCGATTCGTCAACGGCAGGAGGCCTGCCACCCGCCTAGAGGAAGAGACGGGGATTGACGTAGTCGCCGTTGAGCTGGGTCATGAAGTGGAGGTGCGGGCCGGTCGTATTGCCGGTCATCCCGACGTAGGCGATCACCTGCCCGGCCGTCACCCACTGGCCCACCCTGACCGGGATCGTGTGGCCCCGGCGGTCGTCGACATGGGCGTACCAGGTGATCAGCTTCGTCGAGTGGGCGATCATCACGACCCACGCTCCGTCGGAGAGCGGCCCGGCGAACACCACCCGGCCGTCACCGGCGGCGTGGATCGGCGTGTCCATCGGATCGGCGATGTCGATGCCGTTATGGAAGTGGGCGCATGAGCCCAGGGGCGGCTCGGACGGGAAGCCCGTGCACCCGAACTCCTGGGTCACGGTCCCCGAGATCGGCCAGCGGAGCGTCCCGTTGTACTGCGACGGGATCCCGCCGTTGTTGCCGCCGGCGGCGAGGATCTGCTGGATCTTCTGGGAGATCCTGGCTTCGGCGGCCGCTTCGGCGTTGATCGCCTTGCGCAGCGCGGCCGCGTTGCTCGACAGCTTGTTGTACGTCGCCAGCTGCAGCGCGAGGGCCTTCGAGGTTGCCTTCTGGAGGAGGGCCAGCTGGGCCTTGGCCGCGTTCAGTGCGGCGAGCGACGTATCCAGCTGGACCTTCTGGGCGGCGGTCTGCTGGGCGAGCTGCTGGGTCTGGATGCGGGTCGAGGTCACCGTCTCGTTGAGCGCGAACAGGGTGGCCTGGTCCGATGCGACCTGGCTGGCCAGCACGTGGTCCTGGTTGCCGACATCGATCAGGTTGCCGATATCACCGAGCGCGTCGGTGAACGAGGCGGCCGACAGGATCGTCTCGAGGAGCGACGTCCGGTCCTGGTCGTAGGCCGCCTTGATGTGGTCGGCGAGGAGGGCCTTGGCCTGGGCGAGGTCGGCGGCCTTCTGCTGCTCCTCGCGATCGAGCCCGACGAGGGCGAGGTCGAGGTTGTTGAGGTCGGTGACCTGCTGGTTGTACTGGGCCTCGACCGCGTTCACCTTGGCCTGGGTCGCCGCGACGTTTGCCTTGACATCGACGAGGTCCGAGTTGATTCCGATCAGCTTGGTCTTCGTGACCGCCAGCGACGCCGCGAGGTCGGCCTGCAGGGACGCCAGCTCGGCCATGTGTGCCTTCTGGGCAGCGAGCTGGGCAGCAATCGCCTTCTGCTGCGCCTGGGCCTGCGACAGGTCGTCGCCCCGGACCAGGTCGGGCGTGAAGGATCCGCCGAGCAGCGAAGCGATGAAAGCGGCGGCGAGAAGCGGGCGGATCAGTCGAGCGGTCGTCATCGAGCGAGCGATCTCCGTTGACGCGTCCCGGACGCGGGTGGCGGACGTCGTCGCCGGTTGAACGCCGTCCGAACGGGACCCGTCCGGGACGACTCCGGCACCGAGGCATGATACCCCGGTCGTCCACCCTACCCCGATTCGGCGATGGCGGCTACCCGGACCCATCTCCTAGGACTGGAGGAGCACCGCCCAGAACGCGCCGAGGATCAGGAACGGTCCGTACGGGATGAAGCTCTTCAAGCCGATCCGGCGGGTCACCAGCAGGGCGATGATCACGACCCCCGAGATCAGGACGCCGACGATCACCCCGAATGCCGTCCGCTCGAGGCCGGCCAGCAGGCCGACACCGAAGAGCAGCTTCACGTCGCCGAGGCCCAGGGCGCCCGGGCCGAACGGCAGCGACAGGACGAAGAAGATCGCCGGGATCACGATCGCGCCGATGAGCGCGGGCAGCATCGCACCGGGCAGCGCATGGCCGATCAGCGGGTTCAGGCCGAGCAGCCCATAGACGATCGCGAACCCGGCAAACGGCAGGGTCAACTCGTCGGGCAACAGCCGCTGGTCGAGGTCCGTCGCGAGGAGCAGGATCAGGGCCAGGAAGACGAGGACATAGATCAGGGTGCTGCCCGCGTCCGGGAAGCGGTGCCCGAGGAGGCCCATGGCCAGCGCCCCGACCAGCGCCACGACCACCGTTCGCCAGTCGACGCTCCGGATCGAGCCGTCCTCGTGCGCCGGCCAGCGGGCGGCGATCCGGTCCGCGACGAGGCCCCACACCAGCCCGAGCACGGCGAGGCCGGCCATCAGGAGCGTCATCGCGACCGGCAGCCCCCGGCGGTCAGGATGGTTGCCGGGCCCGGCCGATCACCGGGCGCCGGCGAGAGCCAGTTCGACGAGCGTTGCGTGGGAGACGCCGTTGGAGCCACGGGCCGCGAAGGGCAGGGCCTTCCGGAAGTAGCCGGTGCCGCCGATGTCCAGGTGGACCCAGGGCTTCGTCCGGAACTCGCGCAGGAAGAGGCCGCTCTTGACGAGCGAGCCCTCGGCCGAGCCGGAGTTCTGGAGATCGCCATACCAGCTGTCCATCTCGGAGACGTAGTCGTCGACGAGCGGGATCTGCCAGTAGCGCTCGCCGGCCGTGTCACCGGCGGCCATGACCGCGTCATACCACGGCTGGGGAGTCCCGAAGGCGCCCGTGATCAGGTGGCCGAGGGCCCGCGAGACGGCTCCAGTCAGGGTCGCGACGTCGACCAGGTGGGTGGCCCCGAGCTGCTCGGCATACGTCAGCGCGTCGCCCAGGATCAGCCGGCCCTCGGCGTCGGTGTTGGTGATGTCGACCTGCTTGCCGTTCAGGGCGCGGACGATGTCGCCCGGCCGGGTCGAGTGGGGTCCGGGCATGTTCTCGACGGCCGGGGCGATCGCCAGCAGCGGCGTGCCGGGGGCCAGGCGGGCGACCGTCTCGATCGCCGCAATGACCGTCGCGGCGCCGGTCTTGTCCATCTTCATCTCTTCCATCCGGTCGGCTGGCTTGATCGAGATGCCGCCGGAATCGAAGCACACGCCCTTGCCGACGATCGCCAGGTGGCGCCCGAGCGCGTCGAGCTCGCCGGCCTTGCCGGAGCGCATGACGATCATCCGAGGCGGATTGTCGCTGCCCCGCCCGACGGCCAGGAACATGCCCATCCCCAGCTCCGCGGCGCGGGCCGGCTCGATCACGTCGATCGACAGTCCGTTGCGCGCGGCGATGTCCTGGGCCGCCTCGGCGAGGACGATCGGGCTGACGTCGTTGCTGGCCCGGTTGGCCAGGGTCCGGGCGACATTGGCGCCCTCGCCGATGATCCGCCCACGCTCGGCCGCCCGCTCCAGCGCCGCC
The DNA here is from genome assembly GCA_025450915.1 of Candidatus Limnocylindrales bacterium. GTDB lineage: Bacteria > Chloroflexota > Limnocylindria > Limnocylindrales > CSP1-4 > Palsa-1033. The sequence continues at coordinate 6,654 of JANWLH010000125.1, forward strand.
GCGTCGCCGCCCGGCACGACCAGGACCAGCTCGTCGAGCGTCGGGGGGGCCGACTCGACCGAGGCGAGATAGATCGCCTTGGGCTCGTAGCCGCCCTCGACGACGCCCCGCACCAGGAGCTCGACGACGACCGTCTCGCCACCGTCGATATGGCGGGCGAGGTCGCCCGGCCAGATCGCCAGGGAGTGGACGGTGCGCCCACCCAGGCGGCGCTCGATCGAGGCGCCCAGGCGATGGACGATCTCGCGGGTGATCGACTCGGCTTCGCCGGCCCCGACGACGAGCAGCCGGCCAGCCGGCAGGTCGCCGGCCGCGGCGAGCGCGGCGTGATAGCGCTTGCCGGTCAGCTCGCCGAAGGCGGCCAGCTTGGCGAGCTCGCCGTCGCTGCGCCGGTTGAGCTCGCCGAGGGGGCCCTCGAACGCCGGTTCGCCGATGATTGGCACGGCCAGCACGTCGGCAGTTGCCTGCGACGGCTGGTCGGTGATGATCCGAAGCTGCATGCGCGCGCGAACCTCCAGGTCGGACGGCCCGACCTGCGAGTCGGGGATTCTCGTGACCTGGGGCAGTGTACCGTCCGGTCAGGGTCCTGTAGACGGGCTGGCTGCCTGGATGAGGGCGACCGCCGTCGCGAGACTGTTCTTGGCGTCCTCGATCGTGATCACGGCCTGGTTGAGCCCGCCCCGGGCAAGGTCGTCGAGGATCACCTCCAGCCCGCGGGTGTCGGGTGGCAGGTTCTGCTTGGCGACCGACAGCGCCGCGAAGGCTGCCTGGATCGCAGGGGTCACCTTGTGGGGCGAGGCCTCGAGGAGCTTGTAGAGCGTCGCCGCGGCCGTGTCGAAGGCCGCGTTGCGGTCGATCCACTGGCTGAGGATCGAGACGTCGACCGTGTTGGCCAAAGCGTCGCGGCGGGTGGCTGCCGAGGCCAGGGCGGCTTTCGCCTTGATCAGGGCAGCTCGCGCCTGGGCGTACTTGGCCGTGCTGCCCAGCCTGACCGCCTGGCCGGCATACGTGTCGTGGTCGGCCAGGTCCTTGGTCAGGGCCGTCGCCACGCTGCTCCCGGTCGTGAGCTCGACCCACGAGGTCTCGAGGTCAGCCGTCGTCGAGAGCGCCACCGTGATCGCGTCGTAGCGCTGGCGCTCGGCGGCGCCGATCGCCGTCTCGTCGGCCGTGCCGATCACCGGCAGGGTCACCAGCGCCACTCTGATGGCAGCCGTGTCCGCGGAGATCTTCGCAACCTGGGTCGTGCCACTGGCGATTGCCGCGTTCAGCTGGGTCGTGTCCCGGTTCACGAGGTCGGCGATCGCATCCCGGCCGAACTCGCCGAGCTGGTTGACCTCGCCGGTCAGGTCGGTCAGCTTGTCGGCGGCAGCCGCCAGCCCCGGGGCGACGGCCTGGTCGGCCGCCCAGGTCAGCTCGGGCCGGCTGCCATCGGCGGGTGAGCGGCTCATCCCGGTCACGATCCCGGCCGTACCGAGGCTGAGCACGAGGGCGCCGGCCACCCAGCCGATCCGGGCCAGGCGGGTAAGAGCGCGCGATGGTGGTTGGGCCTCGGGCCCGACCGGCTCCCCGGGATACGCCGGCGTCACCTCCGCCAGGGGCAGGGGCCCGCTCATGCCGCCGGCGGCTCCTGGTCGCGCCGCTTCCGGGCGAGGTAGCCAAGGTTGCCGGCCATCTCGCGGGGCGCGATTCCGAAGGCCGCCTGGTAGCTGTCGAGCTGGCCGATGTTGTCGAGCTTCAGCTGGCGAAGCTGGTCAGTGGCCACGGGAAACGGGATTCGGAGCCGCTCGGCCGACCCGGCGACAAGCGCGATCAGCGCGACGGGCACCGGGAGCACGGCACGCCGCCGGCCCATCCCTCGGAGCACCTCGCGGGTGATCTCGGTGTAGGTCCAGTAGCGCGGGCCGCCGAGCTCGAGGCTCTGGCCGATCGTGTCGGGACGCTCGAGCGTCAGCCGCATCGCCGTTGCGAGGTCGCTCACGGCGATCGGCTGGAAGCGGCTCTTGCCGTTGCCGGGCACCGGCACCACCCCGGGCGAGATCCTGACGAGGTCGGCGACGATGTTGAAGAAGCCGTCGCGCTCGCCCCACATGAGCGACGGTTTGAGGATCGTCCAGTCGAGCGGGCTGCTCCTGACGAGGAGCTCGGCGCGCGCCTTCGAGCTCGCGTAATGCAGCTTCGGGTCGTCGACCACGCCGAGCGCACCCAGGTGGACGAGGCGCCGGATCCCGGCCGCCCGGGCCGCCTCGATCACGTTGCCCGTACCCTCGACGTTGACCCGGTTCAGGCTGCGGCCCCCGTCGAGGTCCCGGGCCAGGGCGACGAGGTGGACGACGATGTCGACGCCGGCCATCGCGGATGCCAGGCTGGCCGGCTCATTGACGTCGCCCGACCGGACCTCGAGCTGCTCGCGGGCCGCAGCCGGGAGCCGTCCCCGGACCGTTTCGCCGGTGGCCCCGGAGCGTACGAGGGCCATGACGCGGTGTCCGCCGGAGATCAGCTCGGGGACGACGTGGCTGCCGACGAAGCCGCTCGCACCGGTCACAAGTACGGTGGTCATGCCCTGAGCGTAGCATCGCCCCGTGATCCCATCGAACGGGCCGGTCCGCACCGGCGCCGGCGCGCTCCGGCGGCTCACGGCGGCGATGCCCAAGGCCGAGCTCCATCTCCACCTCGATGGATCCCTGCGGGTCGAGACCGCCCTCGCCCTGGCCCGGAGCAGGGGGATCGACGCCCCGCGGACCTACGACGCGATGTTCGAGGCCCTGGTCGGTCCACCGCGAATGGCATCGCAGGCCGATCTCCTGACCCGATTCGACCTCCCGATCGCGCTCCTCCAGGACGCCGAGGCACTCGAGCAGGCGACGCTCGAGCTCGTCGAGGCGAAGGCCGCCGACAACGTCCGCTACGTCGAGATTCGCTGGGGACCCGCGCTCCACGTCCGGCGCGGCCTGTCGCTGGGCGACGGGATTGCCGCGGTGTGCCGGGGTGCCGCCGCCGGCGAGCGCCGGACGGGGACGACCGTCCGGCTCATCTGCACCGCGCTGCGCAGTCATGACCCGGAGGCCTCGATCGAGCTGGCCGAGACGGCCGCGGCCTTCCGGGACCAGGGCCTGACCGGCTGGGACCTCGCCGGCCCGGAGGCTGCCAACCCTGATCCGCTGGCGTTCGCGTCGGCCTTCGCGGCTGCTCGAGCGGGCGGCCTGCGGATCACCCTGCATGCCGGGGAGTGGGGTGGCGCCGGCCAGGTCCGTCGGGCGCTGGCGCTCGATCCCGAGCGCATCGCCCATGGTCCCGGGGCGGTCGACGACCCGGAGCTGATGGCCGAGCTGGTGGCGCGCGGGGTGACCCTCGACCTCTGCCCCACGAGCAACGTCCAGGCCGGGATCGTGGCCTCGGTGGCGGACCACCCGCTGGCCCGGCTCCATCGGGCCGGCGTCCCGGTCAGCCTGTCGACCGACGACAGCACGGTCTCCGACATCCTCCTGTCCGAGGAATACGCCGGCGCGGTCGAGGCGATCGGCCTCAGCCTCGCCGAGCTATGGGCGATCGACCGGCATGGCCTCGCCGCGGCCTTTGCCGAGCCCGCAGTCCTGCGGCCGCTGGCGGACGAGTTCGACCGGTGGGCGGCGGGAATCCCCGAGCTCGGCAGTCCCGCCCGGACGCCTGCGCCGGGCTAGCCGGCGCTCAGCCTGGCCAGCGCGGCTTCGAGCTCGGCGGCGTCGGCGGCGATCGCGTCTGGTGCGTTCGGACCCTGGAGCGCCTCGACATCGGCCCGGCTCGATACACCGGTCAGCATCAGGACGCAGCGCGCTCCGACCGCCCGGGCGGCCTGGAGATCCGTGAGGATCCCGTCACCGATCATGACCGCGTCGCGAGGATCGACGCCGGCGACCCTGGCGGCTTCCACGAGGAGGAGCGGCGCCGGCTTGCCGATCGAGACGGGCGTGACCCCGCTGGCCGCCTCGACTGCGGCCACGACCGCGCCCGAGCCCGGCATCAGGCCGCGCTCGGTCGGATAGATCGGGTCACGGTTCGTCGCGATGAACCGGGCGCCGGCCCGAATCGACGTCGCGGCGACGGCCAGCCGCTCCCAGCTGAGCTCGGGGTCGAGGCCGACGACGACGGCGCCCGGCCGGCCGCTCGCCTCGAACCGGTCCATGCCGTCGCGGACGACGAGCTCCGCGGCGGCACCGGCCATCACGACCTGGAAGCCGACATCGGCAAGCTCCCGACCGAGCCCCGGTCCACCGAGGGCCAGGACGCGCTCGAGGCCCGGATCGATCTCGCGCAGGTAGAGGGCTGTCGCCCGCGGCGAGCTGACCACGCGGTCGGCCGACACCGGGGCGCCCATCGACCTGAGCCGATCGACGTAGTCCGCCCGGTACCACATCGAGTTGTTCGTGACGTAGACGACATCGTCGCCGGCCGCGGATCGCCGGGTGAGCAGGTCCGCGATCCCGGGAATCGGTTCAGTGCCGCGATAGACGACGCCATCAAGATCGACGAGCAGGAGCACTGGCGAAGCCTACAGGCGCGGACCGTCGCGCCGCCGGGCGACGATCCGGGTGGGGCGTGTCACGATGACCCGCGTGAACCGCCAATCCGGGCAGCCTCCCGCCCGGCATTCCGCCCGACCTCCCGCCCGACCAGGCCCCGATCCGCTCGCCGGGGTCGAACGGCTGCTGATCGACGGCACGAACCTCCTCTACAAGATGAGCCGGACCGGGTCCGCAGCGCAGCCACCGGCTGCCCTGATCGGCCGGTTGCGAGCGGTCATCCCTGCCGCCACGCGGATCGAGCTGGTCCTCGACGGCGCCCCCGAGCACGGCCTTGCCGGCGTCCGGCTGGCCCACGGGCTGACGGTCCGCCACAGCGGCCGCTACTCGGCCGATTCGCTCCTCGACCGGCTCGTCGCGGACGCGATCGGCTCAGGTGGCTCGGCCGAGGCGGCCGCCAGGCTCGGCGATCTCCTCCTTGTCGTGACCGACGACCGGGAGCTCGGGACACGGATCCTGCGTCGTGGTGCGCACGTGGCCAGCGCCGACTGGCTGATCGGGCGGCTCGAGCGGACTCGCTTGACGGCGCCGTCCGTTGGCCTGCGCCGGGCACCTGTGCTGCCCCTCGCCCAGCGAGACGACGGTCCCCAGGACGGCGGGCCCGGCTCGCCCGACGAGGAGATCGAACGGCGCGGATGGGAGCCCGGCAGGGGCGCCACGACGAAGACCGGCAATCCCCGTCGACGGGCTAGAATTCGCCCGTGAACCTGCCCGACCAGATCAGTCACCTGTGGACGCAGGCGCTCGGCCTCATCGCGAAGGTGGTCAGTCCCGACTGGGGCTCGCTGATCGGGCTGCTGCCCTTCTTCCTGCTGATCGGGGTGATCGGGCCGCTGATCACGATCCTGGCATTGCTCTGGGTGTACTACTTCGTCCGGCGCCCGCGGACGAAGGTGCGCTTCGTCGAGGGTCCGCGCCAGGCGCTCCTCGCGGCCGACGGGTTGCCTGTCTTCCCGCCCGGCGAGCCCTATGACATCCGGAGCGGCCTGATCTATCCGCCGGGCACGACCCAGAACGACGCCGGCGAGGTGCTCTCGGTCACCTGTCCGATGTGCGCAATCGCCCGCTTCGCCGACGTGACGACCTGCCACAACTGCGGCCTCGTCCTCAAGGTCGATCGCAGGGTGGCCGTTCGAACCATGCAACCGGCCGGGCCGCCGCCCGGTGGAGCCGCTGCCGCCTGAGCCCGGCCGGCGACCCTTGTCGAGTGGAACCGTCAACACAGGAGTAGCAGCGTGGCGAGTGGCTCACTGATCTTCTACACGGCGGCCGGCATCCTGCTGGTCCTGTCATTCGGCGCCTTCGTCGTCCACGCGGTCCTGCTGGCGCACGGTCGACGGCTGGCCGCCGCCTTCAGCCCAGGCCGCCAGCCGGCGTTCGCCGGCGCGGTTTCGGGTTCGTTCGTCGACGGCCGGGACGCCGCCCTGGCCGCCGGCATGGAGCCGCGCTCGGCCGCGGCCCCGTTCGCCAGCGGGCTCACCCTGATCACGGCGATCCTCCTCGGGATCTCGATGCTGATGCGGGCGATCGTCGTCGGCAGGGGGCCGTGGGGCAACATGGAGGAGTTCACGGTCGCGTTCACGTTCACGATCCTCGTCGGCTATCTCGTCCTCAGCCGGCGCTACCCGATCCGCTCGATCGGGTTCATCCCGACCGGCGTCGCCCTCGCCCTCTTCCTCTACAGCACGACCCTGCCCAACGAGATCATTCCCCTCGTCCCGGCGCTGGATAACGCGCCGCTGCTGACGATCCATGTCGGCATGGCCACGATTGCCTACGGCATCTTTGCCACGAGCTTCGCGGCCGGCGTCGGGTACCTCGTCCAGGGCAACCGTGATCGGTTCGCCTGGCTGCCGTCGCACAAGGTCCTCGACGAGGTGGCCTACCGCTCGGTGATCGTCGGCTTCCCCATCTTCGCCACCATGATCATCCTGGGCAGCTTCTGGGCGTCGATCGCCTGGTCGCGCTACTGGGGCTGGGATCCGAAGGAGACCTCGGCGCTCGTCACCTGGCTGACCTACGCGGTCTACCTCCACGCCCGAAACCAGCGCTCGTGGGCCGGCCGGCCGGCGGCGCTCCTGCTGGTCGTCGGCTTCGGAATGGTCCTGGTCACCTACTCGGGCAGCCTGTGGTTCTCCGGGCTCCACGCCTACAGCGGCCTGAACTGATCGTGATTCGGCCGGCATGACCACCGGGCTGCCGGCCCGCCCGACGCCGGTCGCCGGGCCGGCGCGCCGCACCCGGTCGATTCGCGAACGGCTCGGCCCGGCCTACCGGCGGACGCGCGACCTGGCCCTGAAGCCGGTCTACGTGTTCTACCTGCAGCGTCTGCGGGTGCGGGTCCTCTCGGCGCCGCGGCCCGAGCACATCGCGGTGATCATGGACGGCAATCGACGCTGGGCCACCGCGGAAGGCTTTGCCGATCCAGGGGCGGGCCATCGAGCCGGGGCCGAGAAGGCGCTCGAGCTGATCGACTGGTGCGCGGAGATCGGGATCCACGAGATCACCCTGTGGGCCCTGTCGCTCGAGAATCTCGGCCGGCCGGCGGACGAGGTCGGGACGATCACCGATGTGGCCGAAGAGGCCATCCGGGCGATGGCCGACGGCCGCCGCAAGACCCGCCTGCCGATCCACCTCCGGGTCATCGGACGGCGCGACCTGCTGCCGGAGGGCCTCCGCTCCGTGGTCGAATCGTCGGCCGATCTGTCCCGGGAGGACGGCACGATGAACGTGACGATCGCCCTGGCGTACTCGGGCCGCGACGAGCTGCTCGAGGCATTCCGCGCGACGGTCCGGGCCGCCGCCGAATCCGGTGTGCCGGCCGACCGGCTGGCGGATGAGCTGACCGCGGAGTCGATCGCCGATCACCTCTACACGCGCGGGTCCTCGGAGCCCGACCTGATCATCCGGACGTCGGGCGAGGTCCGTCTCTCGGGCTTCCTGCCCTGGCAGTCGGTCTATTCCGAGCTCCAGTTCTGCGAGGCCTACTGGCCCGCCTTCCGGGAGATCGACTTCCTGCGCGCCCTGCGCACCTTCCAGCTGCGCGCGAGGCGCTTCGGGCGTTAGTCCTCGTCCCGCGGCGCGGGCTGCCGCCCCGGCTTGACCCGCCCTGAGACTTCGGATCCCGAGCCGCAAACCGCACATTTGTCCTAATATGGGCCCCGGGATCGAGCCGCGCACGGCGCTGAGCCGAAGGCAATCAGCACCGCTGACACGGCCGAATGTCGACACGCATCCACACGTTCTCCACGCCGACCAGGCACCTCTCCACAGGGCCTGGGGACCTGTCCACGCTCCGTGCCCCAATTGCCCACAGGCACACCATGTAGCGGTATGCCAACAAAACGGACCACTAGATCTAGTGTTTTGGGGTTGACGGCGCCCTGGGCCCGGCGTAATCTTCACGGGTCACTCGCGATGCCCCGGAGGATCGCTCGGGAGGCCGCCGGCCGTACAGGTTCGGACCTCCGCGGAAGATGATCAGCGGGCCGGATCGGGCGGCGTGATCGGAACGTTGTCGCAGCTACCGGACCGAGGACCGGCATCGCCCAAACACAGGCTTCGGTGGCCGCAATGTCCGCAGTCGAGCCACCGCCCTAGATCGTGCTCCCAGCCGGAATGACCGGCCCTGAGCCATCCCCAGGCCATCGCCCGGGTCCTGCCGTCGACCGATCCGTCGCACGACTGGATTCGGATCCAGTCGGTTCGTTGCCGGTCGCAGACCAGGCCGGACGAGCCCACAACAGACCAGCCGCCCCACCGATCAGACGATGGGCGGATTGGAGGAGAGGAGCAACCAGTGGTCCGTGTCGGCCCGGAAGCGATTTCGCGCGTTGGTGAAGATGGAGCCAGTGATCCGCGGCCGGCGAGGAGCCGGGCAGGGCACTCAGGAAAGGCTGCCGGCAAGTCGGCCGGCAAGGTCCTCCTGAAGACGCAGGCCCGCCACGCCGGGCCATATGGCGTCAGCTTCGATGGCCGCCGCCCCGATGGCCGTCCGGCCAAGGGCCTGACCTTCGAGCGCCGCTGGACCCGGCCTGGCGTGCACCCCTACGACGAGATCGCCTGGGAGAACCGGACCGCGGCGATCGGCAATGAGTCGGGCAAGCTCGTCTTCGAGCAGAAGGACGTCGAAGTCCCGAGCTTCTGGAGCCAGCTGGCCACGAACGTCGTCGTCAGCAAGTACTTCCGCGGCCACGTCGGCACGCCCGAGCGCGAGACGAGCGTTCGGCAGCTGATCGACCGGGTTGTCAACACGATCGCCGCGTGGGCCGAGACCCAGCACTACTTCGCGTCGGACGAGGACCTGGCCACGTTCAAGGCCGAGCTCGCCTACGTGCTCGTCCACCAGAAGATGAGCTTCAACTCGCCGGTCTGGTTCAACGTGGGCATCGAGGCCCGGCCGCAGTGCTCGGCCTGCTTCATCAACTCGGTCCAGGACTCGATGAGCAGCATCATGGACCTGGCCAAGACCGAGGCGATGCTCTTCAAGTTCGGCTCAGGGGCCGGCTCCAACCTGAGCCCGATCCGATCGTCGCGTGAGCGGATGTCGGGCGGCGGCACCGCGTCCGGTCCGGTGAGCTTCATGCGCGGCTACGACGCCTTCGCCGGGGTCGTGAAGTCCGGTGGCAAGACCCGCCGGGCGGCCAAGATGGTCATCCTCGACGCCGACCATCCGGACGTCCTGGACTTCATCGACTCGAAGATGCTCGAGGAGAAGAAGGCCTGGGCGCTGATCGAGCAGGGGTATGACCCGTCGTTCACCGGCGAGGCCTACGGCTCGGTCTCGTTCCAGAACGCCAACCACTCGGTCCGGGTCACCGACGAGTTCATGAACGCCGTCGAGGCCGACGGCGACTGGACGACCCACGCAGTGGTCGACGGCGCCCCGATGGGCACGTACAAGGCCCGTGACATCTTCAAGCGAATGGCCGATGCCGCCCACCTGTGCGGCGACCCCGGGATCCAGTACGACACGACGATCAACGACTGGCATACCTCGGCCAACTCGGACCGGATCTACGCCTCGAATCCGTGCTCCGAGTACATGTTCCTCAATGACACGGCGTGCAACCTCGCCAGTCTCAACCTGATGCAGTTCGTCCGCGAGGACGGCGAGTTCGACGTCGAGTCCTACCGCTACGCCGCCCGGCTGACGATCACGGCCCAGGAGATCCTGGTCGACAACGCCAGCTATCCGACGCCGCGGATCGAGGAGAACTCGCATCGCTTCCGGCCGCTCGGGCTGGGCTACGCCAACCTTGGCGCCCTGCTGATGAGCCGCGGGCTGGCCTACGACAGCGACGAAGGCCGCAACTACGCGGCCGCCCTCACCGCGATCATGCACGGCGAGGCGTATCGCCAGAGTGCGGTCATCGCCCGCGATCACGGCGGCCCGTTCAACGACTATCCGATCAACCGTGCTCCATTCCTGCGGGTGATCGGCAAGCATCGTGACGCGGCCTATCGGATCCCGGCCGACCAGGCCGTCCCGGCCGACATGATCGAGGCTGCCCGTGCCGTCTTCGACGACGCCCTGGACCTCGGCCAGGAACATGGCTATCGGAACGCCCAGGTGACGGTCCTGGCGCCGACCGGCACGATCGCCTTCATGATGGATTGCGATACCACCGGCGTGGAGCCGGACATCGCGCTCATCAAGTACAAGAAACTCGTCGGCGAGGGCTTCCTCAAGATCGTCAACCAGACGGTCCCGGCGGCGCTGCGCAAGCTCGGCTATGCCCCCGAGCAGGTCGAGGACATCCTCACCTACATCAACGACCGCGAGACGATCGAGGGTGCGCCGCACCTCAAGGCCGAGCACCTGTCCGTCTTCGATTGCGCGTTCAAGCCGGTCAACGGCGAGCGCTCGATCGCCTACATGGGCCACGTCCGGATGATGGGCGCGATCCAGCCGTTCATCTCGGGTGCGATCAGCAAGACCGTCAACATGCCGGAAGCCGCCACGCCGGAGCAGATCCAGGAGGTCTACCTCCAGGGTTGGAAGCTCGGGCTGAAGGCAATCGCCATCTACCGCGACGGCAGCAAGCGAAGCCAGCCGCTGAGCACGGGCAAGAAGAAGGATGTCGACGACGAGGTCGACACCGGCGTCGTCGCCGAGCTCCGGGCCCAGCTCGCCGTGGCCCAGGCCGAGGCGAAGAAGCCCCATCGCCGGCGCCTGCCGGTCGAGCGGGCGGCGGTCACCCACAAGTTCGACGTCGCCGGCCACGAGGGCTACATCACCGTCGGGCTCTATCCCGATGGCCAGCCCGGCGAGATCTTCCTGAAGATGGCCAAGGAGGGCTCGACGGTCTCCGGCCTGATGGACTCGCTGGCCACCTCGGTCAGCCTGGCCCTCCAGTACGGCGTGCCGCTGCGTGACCTGGTCAACAAGTTTGCCCACGTCCGGTTCGAGCCGAGCGGCTTCACCGGCAACCAGGAGATCCCGATCGCCAAGTCGATCGTCGACTACGTCTTCCGCTGGATGGGCAGCAGGTTCCTGCCGGCCGACGAGAAGGCGCAGATCGGGCTGATCGACCGCGGCGCGGTCGTCGAGTCCGCACCGGTCTCGTTCGGTGCCGTCTCGCTGGCCAGCGCACCCGAGTCGGACGCCCCGGCCGCCGCCGAGGAGTCCGATCAGAATGAGACTGGCCGCCCGACGGCCGTCGCCCTCGAGGTCGCGCCGATCTCGATCAGCCTGCCGGTCGTCGAGTCGGCCGGACATTCGGTCACGGGCAATGGCCATTCGAACGGCAACGGCAATGGCAACGGTCATGCGGCCGTCGCCAGTGGTTCGCTGGGTACGACCCGGGTCGCCTTCAAGGTCCAGGAGGACTCACCCTCCTGCGCCGAATGCGGCTCGATCATGGTCCGCAACGGCAGCTGCTACAAGTGCCTCAACTGCGGGTCGACGTCCGGCTGCAGCTAGAGGACTCGGGGCGCATCTCCCTGGGGCAGAGGCCGCTGGTCACCCGACCGGCGGCCTCTCGTATCGGTACGAGCGCCGAAGGTTCGCCCGTCAAGCCTTGGCCTATCCTGTATCAATGGCTCTCTACCAGCTGACCGAACCCCGCGATCTCGTCGCGCCGACGATGATCGCCGCCTTCGACGGCTGGGTCGACGCCGGGACTGCGGCGACGACCGCCGCTGCGCAGGTGGCCGAGGGTGGCGACCTCGTCGCGACGTTCGAGGGCGACCTGCTCTTCGACTATCGCGCCCGGCGTCCGGTCCTGGAGATCCGCGACGGCCGGATGTCCTCGCTCGCCTGGCGGGAGCTGACCATCCGCCACCGCCGGATCGGCGAGCGTGACCTGCTCGTGCTCACGGGGGTCGAACCGGACTTCCGCTGGCGCGAGTTCTGCGACGCGGTCCTCGACATCGCCGGCCGCCTGGGCGTCACCCAGTGGATCAGCCTCGGCGCGATCCCGGCCGCCGTGCCCCACACGCGCTCGGTTCCGATCATCGGCACCGAGTCGGAGCCCGGGCTGCTGCGCGGCAACATCCAGCCGGGGCCGGAGGGCCTGCTGCGGGTCCCGGCCGCGGCGATCTCCGTCCTCGAGATGATGATGGCCCGCTCGGGCACGACGGCCCTGGGCTATTTCGCCCAGGTCCCCCACTACGTCTCGGGGCCCTATCCGGTCGCCGCCCTGGCCCTCCTGCGCACCCTCGAACGCCATGTCGGGGTCAGCATCCCGGCCGGACCACTCGAGGACGAGGCGCGCCAGCTCGGGACGCACCTCGACACCCTGGCCAAGGGCGACGAGACGACCCGCGCCTACGTCGAGCGACTCGAGTCGATGGTCGACGAGGAGCGCCTGCCCGCCGGCGACGAGCTCATCTCGGAGATCGAGCGCTTCCTGCGCGAGACCGGCAGCGGCGGCACTCCTCGGCCCTGAGCCCTCAGGGCAGGGCGGCCAGGCGGGGCAGGATCAGGTCGGCGGCCTTCTGGGCCGCGGCCGATGTCGGCGCCTCGATCCACAGCGCCGGATCCGCGACATCTTTCGCGAGCTTCACGCTCAGGACCGCTTCTTCGTTGACCGGATCCGTCTCGGCGTCGGCGCCGATCGCCTCGAAGCCGGCGACCTTCAGGGTGTGTGCCCCACGGTGGAGATTGACGAGCTCGGCCTCCCCGGCAAAGCCGATCCTGTTGATCTCGACCTTGATGTACGTCCCCTGGACCATGCCCGTGGCGGTCGCGTAGACACACAGGGCGTGGTCACCCGGATCCGAGATCCCACCCGGGCTCTGCTGGAGCGTGCTGCCGAGGATCGTCGTCGCCTCGGCCGCCGACAGCAGCGAGCAGGTCTGTACGGTCGTCAGCCAGACCAGGTTCACGCTCCTGATGACCGGATCCGCGAGCGAATCAGAGGCGCTCGGGATCGGGCTGGCACTCGATCCGGTCGGTGCGGGAGTCGCTGGAGCGACGCACCCCGCCAGTGTCGCAACGAGGGCCGCGAGGACGAGCCCGACGATCGAGATTCGCGCCAGGTGCACGAGCGTGACTCTACCCGATCGCGATCCGCCTCCCGGACGACTCGGCTACGCTCAGTCCGATGAGCGCAACAACCACGGCCATCGAGCGGTGCGCAGGCCAGGCAGTGCCGATCCGCACGGTCACGGCAACCCGCTACGTCACGGCGCTGCGCGAGGGCGGCTCGATGCCCGGCCTCGTCGAGGCCGACGATGATGGCCTTTACGTCGTCAAGTTCCGGGGTGCCGGGCAGGGCCCCCGGGTGCTCGTCGCCGAGCTGATCGCCGGCGAGCTGGGACGGGCGCTGGGCCTGCTCGTACCGGAGATCGTCATTGTCGAGATCGACCCCGCGCTGGCTCCCGCCGAACCAGATTCGGAGATCCAGGAGCTGCTGGCCCGCAGTCCCGGGCCCAATCTCGGCCTGGACTTCCTGCCCGGTGCCCTTGCGTACCGGCCGACAACCGAGCTCGATCCCGACCTCGCCGCCCGGATCGTCTGGTTCGACGGGCTGATCACGAACGTCGACCGCACGGCCCGCAACGTCAACCTGCTGATGTGGGGCAAGCGCCTGTGGCTCATCGATCACGGCGCCGCCCTCTATGTCCACTTCACCTGGCGCGACCCTGCGGCGCACGCGCGACGCCCGTTCCCACGGATCGCCGACCACGTCCTGCTGCCCCAGGCCTCGTCGATCGCGGCGGCCGACGAACAGCTCGCGCCGCTGGTCACGCCCGGGCTGCTCGAGGGGATCGTCGCGGCGGTCCCCGACGCCTGGCTGCTCGACGGGGCCGGCACGATGCAACGGCCCGAGGAGCATCGCCGGGCCTACGTCGACTACCTGCTCGGGCGGCTCCGCGCGCCGCGACCGTTCGTCGAGGAGGCCGATCGTGCCCGCCGGCCGTAGCCCGTTCGAGTACGCGATCCTGCGGGTGATCCCCCGCGAGGACCGCGGCGAGGCGTTCAACGCCGGGATCGTCCTGCACTCCCGGCCGCGGCGGTTCCTGGCGGCCCGCGTCCATCTCGACGTGGACATCCTGGAGGTCCTGGCGCCGGGCTGCGACCCGGCGGTCGTGCAGGCCCAGCTCGAGACGATTCCGCGGATCTGCGCCGGAGACCCGGTCGCCGGGCCGCTCGCCGCACTCAGCCGGCCAGAGCGCTTCCACTGGCTTGTATCGCCGAGCAGCACGATGGTCCAGCCGTCGGCCGTCCACACCGGCCTGACGGACAACCCGGCGACGACCCTGGACCGCCTGTTCGAGACCCTCGTCCTGCGGCGCGCCTGACGAACCTCGGGCCAACCGTGCGGTCAGGCCGGATAGCCCTCGATCGAGAGCTCGATCAGCGGGCTGGACTCGAGCATCATCCCGAGGTCGCGCCGGTTCCAGACACGAGCCACCTGCTCGAGGATCGCCTTGCGCTCGGCATGATCGGTGACCACCCGGGCGGTCGCCGCGAGGTCCGCCTGGACCGGCCGCTTCAGGTGGATCGTCAGGGCCGGATTCGCCTCGAGATTCGCCAGCCAGCCGCGCTTCCGGGCCGGGTTCGGCACACCGCTGAGGTACAGGTGCTTGTCGAAGTTGTGCAAGACGATCTCGAGCCGTCGCTGGCGGCCGGTCTTCGCGCCGATCGTGGTGATCTCGACCGTCTGGCCATGGTCGAGCGAAGACCGGACCGCATCGTCCATGTCGTCTGGCTCAGGCCGCGGCGGGCTTGTCGATGAGGGCGCGGTAGACCGCCCACCCGCCGACCGATCCGACGAGCGGACCCACGATGTACACCCAGATCGAGCTCAGGTCGCCGCCGATCAGGGCGGACGCGAGGGACCGCGCCGGATTGACCGAGGAGCCGGTGATCGGCACGAGCGCCAGGTGGATGACCACGAGGGTCAGCGGAATCGCGAAGGCGGCCTTGCCCGGATCGAGCTCGGTGACAGTGAGGATCACGGCGATGAAGATCGCCGTGAAGACCGCCTCGATGACGACCGCCTGGAGGTCGCTGACCGACGGGTGGCCAGTGATCGTGCCCCTGACGGCGTCCTGGCTGGACATCACGAGGACGAATGCCGCGGCGGCAATGCCCCCGATCAGCTGGGCGACCACGTAGCCGACGCCGGTCATCGGATCGAGGCGCTTGTCGAGGACGGTCGCCAGCGTCACCGCGGGATTGAAATGGCCGCCCGAGACCGCGCCCCCGATCTGGATGGCGGCGAACAAGCCGAGGCCGAATCCGAAGGCGATGACGACGAGGTCCGGGCCGTTCGAGAACGCCTTTGTCGAGAGGATCGACATGAGGCCGATGAGGAAGAAGACGAAGGTCCCGACGAGCTCCGCGAGCAGCTTCCGGGTGTCCATCCGCGTGTCCAACGAGCGCCTCCATTCGCCAGCCCGAATCGGTCGTCCAGGGCCCGGCGCCGACCTCGGATGAGCCCAGTCTAACCGCAGATTTGGGCCGTCACGCGAACGGGCGCGAGGTCCCTGCAATGTGCACCGCGACGACCGTAGTGACAGCGATTGGCTCGTCTGCGAAACTCTGGCTCCACCAGGTCACCGAGCCCACGGTGAGACACGATGCCGAGCCCAGACGTGTCCGAGCTCGAGCGCCTGTACCAGGCGTGGCTGCGAGCCGAGAAGGAATATCGATGTACACGCCTCGGTTCGCCCGAGGCACAGCCTGCTTTCGATGAAGTCGAGCGGGTCTGGGCGGCGTACGAGCGGGAGCTTGGCCGCGTCACGCGAGATCGAGGCAGCCTGCATGCCCGCCGGAGCGAAGGCCCCGTCTGATCGTCGGAGCTCAGCGGACCGAGCGACCGCGCGGCGGGGCGTTGTTGAAGGAGTTGACCCGTGGATGCTGCACCGATCATCCAGGTCCTCGGCCGCCGGGTTCGGCTGGCCGTGATCGGCGGCGGGCCGGGCAGCTTCATCGGTGCGATGCATCGGACTGCCGCGCGGCTGGACGGCCGCTACGATCTCGTCGCAGGAGTCGTGTCATCGGATCCCGAGCGGTCGCGGCGGGCGGCCGCCGGCATGGGGATCGATCCCTCGCGGGCCTATGCCGACGCGATCGCGATGCTCGACGCCGAGAGCGCTCGCCCGGACGGTGCCGACGTCGTCACGATCGCGACGCCCAACGACAGCCATCACCGCTACGCGCTGGCAGCCCTCGATCGGGGCTTCGACGTCATTTGCGACAAGCCGATGACCAACACCCTCGCCGAGGCCCTCGAGGTCGTCGACAAGGTCCGGGCGACCAACCGGGTCTTCTGCCTGACTCACAACTACACCGGCTACCCGATGGTCCGCCAGGCAAGGGCCATGGTCGCGGGCGGCCAGCTCGGTGAGGTCCGGCTCGTCCAGGTCGAATACGTCCAGGGCGGCAAGGCCGACGAAACCGACCCGGATCCAGCCGGCGGCCTGCCCTGGCGCTATGACCCGGTCCGCGGCGGGCCGTCGCTCGTGATGGGCGACATCGGGACGCATGCCCACAACCTGGCTCGGTTCGTGAGCGGCCTCGAGGTCACCGAAGTGGCCGCCGAAATCGGGCACGTCATTCCGCAGCGCCTCGTCGACGATTACGGCGCGGCGATGCTCCGCTTCGACAACGGTGCCCGGGGCACGTTCTGGGTCACCCAGACCGCCGCCGGCGTCGAGAACTGCCTGCGGATCCGGGTGTCGGGCACGAAGGGCAGCCTCGAGTGGGAGCAGGAGCAGCCGACGCGCTTGGCGTTCAAGCCAATCGACGGACCGGCCCGGGCCTACACCCCGAACGGGCCTGGCTCGCTGCCGGCGGCGCGCCGCGCCTGCCGGATCGTCGCTGGGCACCCGGAAGGGTTCCACGAGGGGTTCGCCAACCTCTACTCGGATGCGGCCGAGGCGATCGCAGCCCGGCGCTCGGGCGGCCGTGCCGACCCGCTCGCCCTCGACTTCCCGAACGAGCGTGATGGCGCGATCGGCGTGAGGTTCGTCGAGGCCGCCGTCGCCTCGAGCCGGGCCGGCGGCGCCTGGACGGACGCCAGGCTCGACCTTGGGCGGCGCGGGTGATGCCAATGCCCCAGGAGATCGGATCGGTCGAGGCCCGGGAGCTGATCGCGAAGGTGGCCGCCCGGCTTGATTCTGACCGAGCCGGCGCGTCGGTGGCCATCGTCGACCCGCACGGCGAGCTCGTCGCGTTCCTGCGAACTGACGGCTGTGGCCTGGCCTCGATCAACAATGCGATCCACAAGGCCTTCACGGCGGCGCGCGAACGGGGCGAATCGGGTGCGCTCGGCGAACGTTCGCGGACGGAGGGCTTCCCGCTCTCCAATTTCGGCGATCCGCGCTACACGGGCTGGGGTGGCGGGGTCCCGATCATCGTCGGCGGCGAGGTGATCGGCGCGATCGGGATCAGCGGCTTGCCCGAAGCCGCCGATGTCGAGCTGGCCCGCTGGGCGGCCGCGAGCATCGCCGCCGGTACGACCCCAGCTCACGAGGAGGAACAGGCGTGAAAGCCGAGACTGCCCCACCGACCGTCACGGTTCCCGACCATATCGAGCACCGGATCCGGATGAGCGAAGGCCGAACGGTCGCTGCTGCTGAGTGGGGCGACCCGAACGGCGTCCCGCTCTTCGCGCTGCATGGCACGCCCGGTGGCCGGATCAGCTTCTGGCAGGATCCGACGATCTACGCCCGCCACGGGCTGCGCCGAATCACCGTCGACCGGCCCGGCTACGGTGATTCGACTCGACAGCCCGGCCGGATCGTGGCCGACGTCGTGCCCGACATCGTGGCGATCGCCGATCAGCTGGGCATCAGCTCGTTTGCCGTGACGGGCGGCTCAGGTGGCGGCCCGCATGCCCTGGCCTGTGCCGCATTGCTGCCGGATCGGGTCCTGCGCTGCCTTGCCGACGTATCGATTGCGCCGTTCGGCGCCGAAGGGCTCGACTGGCTCGCCGGTCAGACCAAGGGCAACGTGGACGAGTTCGAGGCCGCCCGGCGGGGCGAGGCGGACATTCGCCGGCTGACCGAGGCCGAGTGGGCCGGGATCCGGGTGCGGCTCGACGAAGGCGACGCGAATCTCCTCGGCAACAACTACGAAATTGCCGACGCGGATCGGGCCCAGATGCTCAAGCACGCAGCCCGGATGGCGATCAACCTTCGGGCCGGCCTGGCTGGCGGCGTCGACGGCTGGGTCGACGACGACATCGCGTTCACAAAGCCGTGGGGTTTCGATGTGGCCGATATCCGGGGCACCGTCATGCTCAGCTACGGTCGGGTCGACACCCTCGTGCCGCCCGCTCATGGCGATTGGCTGGCCGCCCACATCCCGGGCGCCAGGACGCGGGTCCTCGAACAGGCGGGCCACATGGGCGACGACGAGACCGTCGAGCTCGACATGGCCTGGCTGGCCGGCAAGGGCTGACCCGATTTGCCGGAGGGTCGACGCTCTCTCGGTTCGATGACGAACCTGCATCCGTGGTGGTTCAGCTAGTCGATGTCACCGATCATGCGCTTCGATCACGTCGGGGTCACGGTCGCCGACCTCGACGCAGTGACGGCGTTCTTCGTCGGGCTGGGGTTCGAGATCGAGGGCCGGATGGACATGGCGGGCGAATTCGTCGATACCGTCATCGGCATCCCCAACTCGCAAAGCAGGATCGTGATGCTCCGGCCACCTGGCGGGGGAACGGGCCTCGAGCTATCGAGCTTCCTGCGTCCTGAACATGAACCGGGCTCACCGAAGGCCATGTCCACGGAGCTGGGGCTGCGTAACGTCATGTTCGAAGTGGACGACATCGACACGATCCTCGAGCGGCTGGCCATGGACGGCTACGGGCTGGTCGGCGGCATCGGCCAGTACGAGCACCTCTGGCGCATGGCGTATCTGCGCGGACCCGAGGGGATCATCGTGGCCCTGGCCCAGCGACTCGACTAACCCTTTGGGCGTGGACCGCGGTTGACGCTCTGCCATGGCCGGCGGATAGTCCGGTCATGGGGCGTGGACTCAAGGTCGGGTTGGGGCTCACGATCGTCGGTGTTGGGGCAACCGCCGTCGGCTTCCTCGTCCTCTTCGGGTATGCCCTCAGCGAGGTCATGGCGAACCCGGGGATCTCGCTCATCGACGGCTACTGGATCGGGCGGCTGCCGTGGACCGCGATCGGCGTCGACTTCGTCGTGATCGGATCAACGGTCGCCGTCCTGTCCGGGACCGCCTCGTCATGGCTCGCCGGCGGCGCCGCCCGGCGGCTGGTCAGCCTCGTACCCCTGGTCGTAGCTGCGGCCTGGTGGCTGTACGCCTCGATCCAATCGTCGATCGAAGGGGCTCCATGCATGATCGAGCAGCTGTCAATGCCGAATGCCGGCGGCACCGTCTCGTGCGGCCCGCCGCCATTCGATCCCTTCGCGGTTGCCCTACTCGGCTCCGGCCGAAGCCATCCTGCTGCTCGTGCTGCCAGCGTCGATCAGTGCCGTGATCGCGCTGTCCTCGAAGCGTGCCCGGGTTGTTCCGGCTAGTCCACGTACTGCAGCGGAGTGACCACGAAGTCGTCGGGCAGCTTCACGCCGGTCGAGTGGTCGGGGCAGTAGCCGTTGGGAACCTTCGCGAGGTACTGCTGGTGGTAGTCCTCGGCGAAGTAGAACTCGCCGAGCGGCACGATCGCCGTCGTGACGTGGCCGTAGCCGGCCTTCGCCAGGTTCTGCTCGAAGGCGTCGCGTGACGCCTCGGCGATCCGCCGCTGGTTCTCGTCCGAGGTGAAGATCACCGAGCGGTACTGGGTGCCGGCATCGTTGCCCTGGCGCATGCCCTGGGTCGGATCATGGTTCTCCCAGAACATCGCGAGGAGCTGCTCGTAGGTGACCACCTTGGGGTCGAAGACGACGCGCACAGCCTCGGCATGGCCGGTCTTGCCGGTGCAGACCTCACGGTACGTCGGGTTCGGGGTGAAGCCGCCGGCGTAGCCCACGGCCGTGACGATGACCCCGGGCTTCTGCCAGAAGAGCTTCTCGTCGCCCCAGAAGCAGCCCATCGCGAACGTGGCGATCTCGCTGCCGTCGGGATAGGGCGGCTTGAGCCTTGCACCATTGACGTAGTGACGCTCGGGCACCTCGACGGCCTCGGCTCGACCGGGCAGGGCCTTGTCTGGATCGGGAAGAGATTGCTTGTTTGAATCGGTGAACCACATTGCCCGATTCTACGCGGGGTTTGTGAAGCCTTCGTGACTGGGAGGGTCCTGAGGCAGCCGGGGGCCGTTGGCGTCGATGAGATAAGCCACCCGATTACGGATTCATCAATAGCCGGCTGCGACCCCAGTCTTGGCCGAGAGACGGCCGGATTCATCGATTCGGCGCCGAAGGCGCGCACGAAAATCGAGGAATGATCGTGCCGCGGATGCGCCGAGCGGCCGTGAATGGCTGACCAACCGGTGCGGTAATCGCCTCAGGTATGTGGCGAACGCCAGATGCGCCACAACGTTCACGAATCAGGGCAACCCAGGCCGCGAGCGCCGGTCGCCGCGGTACCACGACCAACCGTAGGCACCCGACTTCCGCGGGCCCACCGCGCCCGTGTCGATCGCCAGGGGCCCGAATCACCGCCCCGCGCGGTATTGCGCCCGTCATGCAGCGATCCGGCGCCCCGAATCGCCCGAACGACCGGCTTCGACCCGGCCCGGGCGGCCGCCCAAGGTTCGTCGTGGTATTCGCCGGTGGAGCCTCACGCGACGCAGCGCAAGCCCAGCCGCAGATCGCGCCTCCGAGGCGATCAGCCTTTGGCGGCGGCTCGCAGCTCGGCCTTGTGGGCGCGCTTGCCGGCCTGGTACGTGGCCAGGGCCTCAGGCGAGTCGACGTCGCCGAGCGTCGGGTGCTTGGGGAGTGCCTCGGCGAGGCCGGCCAGCTCGAGGCCATAGCGCTTGGCGAGGACCGCGGTGATCGTGCGCGCCTTCATCTCGCCGATCCCCGGCAGGCCGAGCAGCCGCTTCTGGAGGTCGCGGGCATCCCTGGCCCCGGTCCAGACCGAGGCGGCGTCGTTGCCGTAGTCGGCAGCGATCGCGGCGCACAGGGCCTGGACCCGGCCGGCCATCGCGCCCGGGAAGCGATGGATCGCCGGGCGTTCCTGGAAGATCCCGGCCAGCTCGCCGGGATCCATGGCGGCAATCGCTGCCGCGTCGAGCGCCTTGCCCGTGCGCCTGGTGAGCTCGAGCGGGCCGCTGAATGCCTTCTGGACCGTGACCTGCTGGTCCAGGGTGAACCCGATCAGGAGTGCCAGCGGATCCGCGGCAATCAGCCGATCGGCGGCGTCGTCGCCGGTGTAGTGGAGGCGATCGGGAGTCTTCATGGACCAATCGTAATCGGCCGCGCGCCGCGGTGGGTCCGTGATCCGGGCGAATCCCGTAGACTCGGGCACGACCCGCCCGTCCGGCAGCCTGCCCGGCGCCGCGCTCGATGGGCGCACAGGAGCCAACACCCGCTTGTCGTTCGATACGCTCGGCCTCTCGGCCGACATCCTCAAGGCTGTGGCCGAAGAGGGTTACACGGAGCCGACGCCCGTCCAGGCTGAGGCCATTCCCCTGGTACTCGCCGGTCGCGACGTGCTCGCGGCCGCCCAGACCGGCACCGGGAAGACGGCCGCGTTCACGCTGCCGATTCTCGAGCGCCTCAAGGCCCAGGCGAACACCAGCTTCTCGCCCGCCCGCCACCCGGTTCGGGCGCTCGTCCTGACGCCGACCCGGGAGCTGGCGATGCAGATCGCCGAGAGCGTTGCGACCTACGGCCGCTACGTCCCGTTGCGGTCGGCGGTCGTGTACGGCGGCGTCCCCATCGATCCCCAGATCAAGGAGCTCCGCGGCGGAATCGAGATCCTCGTGGCCACGCCGGGCCGGTTGATGGACCACATGGGCCAGCGCACGGTCAACCTGAGCCAGGTCGAGGTCCTCGTCCTCGACGAGGGCGACCGGATGCTCGACATGGGCTTCATCCCGGACATTCGCAAGATCGTGGCCGTCCTGCCCAACCGCAGCCAGACGATGCTCTTCTCGGCAACCTTCTCCGACGAGATCCGGCGGCTGGCGAGCGAGTTCCTGACCAATCCCGCGATCGTCGAGGTCGCCCGGCGGAACACGGCCGCCGAGAACGTCGAGCAGGTCCTCTATCCAGTCGATCGCGAGCGCAAGGAGGATCTCCTCCTCTACCTCATCCGGCGCGACCACATGGAGCAGGTCCTGATCTTCACCCGGACCAAGCTCGCCGCGAGCAGGCTGGCCTCGTACCTCGACCGGCGAGGCGTCGCCGCCGTCGCGATTCACAGCGATCGCAGCCAGCCCGAGCGCACCCGGGCCCTCGAGGACTTCAAGACCGGCGAGGTGACCTGCCTCGTCGCCACGGACGTCGCGTCACGCGGCCTCGACATCGAGGAGCTGCCGTACGTCGTCAACTTCGAGCTGCCGTTCGAGCCCCAGGACTACATCCACCGGATCGGCCGAACCGGCCGGGCGGGCGCCTCCGGTGTCGCGATCTCTCTCGTCTGCATGGACGAGGTCGAGCTCCTCAAGGGCGTCCAGCGCCTGCTCAAGCGCCAGATCCCCTACCAGGTCGTCGAGGAGTTCGTGCCCGACCGCTCGGTTGAGGTTCGCCCGCTGCGCGGCTTCGGCCCTGGCGGCCGGGCCGGCTCGGGCAATGGGCGGAGCAATGGCTTCGGCGCGGGCGCCGCCACCGCCGAGCACGGCCACGCGCACCGCAAGCCGATCCGCGGCCACTCCGGAGCCTCGAGCTAGGCCGTTTGCCTGGGAACCGCCGCGATGAGGCGGCCGGTTACACTGGGAGTCCCGCACTGGGATCCTGAATGACCGAACCTCGCTCGCTCGGCGCGGCCGAGCTCCTCCGATCCGTCGGCCTCCTCGCCGACGGGCCGGTCCGCTGGGGCAACCCAGTCCGGGTCGGCGGCCCGGGCGTCTACCTCGTCGAGCTGGCCGCGGCCCAGAAGACGGCTCCCGTCGATCACATGCTCGTGGCCCACTGGATCGAGCGGGTTCCGACCCTGACCCTCGATGGAGCCCGGCCGACCCAGCGCGAGCTCGCCGTCCGGATGGGCGAGTTCTGGCTTCCCGACGAGACGGTCCTGTACATCGGGATGACCAACCTCTCGATCGGCGGGCGTGTCGGCGCCTTGTTGAAGACCGAGCTCGGCGACCGCCGGCCGCACTCCGGCGGCCATTGGCTCAAGACCCTGACCGTGCTGCCCGAGCTGCGGGTCTGGTGGGCCTCGACCGCGGCCCCCGAGGAGTACGAGGACGCGCTCCTGGCGGCCTTCGCCCAGGGTGTCTCGCCGGCGGCCAGGGCCGCCCTCCGCGACTCCAGCGTGGTCCTGCCGTGGGCCAACCTCCAGTCCGCCACCGACGAGCGCAAGCAGCACGGGATCAAGGGCGCGCTCCTCGTCGACGAGGCGGACGGGCCCGTCTCCAAGGCCGAGCGCCTCGCCGCCGCCGCAGCAGCCAGGAGCGGCGCGACGGCGAGCGGCAAGCGATCGGCGGCCGACCCCACCCGGCGGACGGGCGTCCTCCGCTCGAGCAGTGCCCGGCCGCGGAGCACGACACCCCGGGCCGCGACCGGCAGCCGCGCCGCCGCGGCCGCGATCAAGGCGGCCGGCCGGCCGGCCGGACCGGCCGTCCAGCTGTCAGCCGAGGGACTCATCGCCCTGCGCGCCGAGCTCGATGAGCTGATCAACGTCCAGCGGCCGGCGATCGTCGCCCGGATCGCCGCGGCCCGCGAGCTGGGCGACCTCAAGGAGAACTCCGACTACCACGAGGCCCGGCGGGAGCAGTCCTTTGCCGAGGGCCGGATCCGCCAGCTCGAGGACCAGCTCCGCAACGCCGTGGTCGTCGAGGGCACCGGCGGCAGCGTCGTGGCGATCGGTTCGACGGTCGTCGTCGAGCGGATGGACCCCGCGGGCGCCCTCGAGACGACCAGCTTCAAGATCGTCGGCGCTGCCGAGGCGAACCCCAGGGCCGACAAGATCTCGAACGTCTCGCCGATCGGCGCGGCCCTGGTCGGTCGCAAGCCGGGTGACGCCGTCGAGGTCGTGATCCCCTCGGGTCGCATCGGGTTCCGGATCCTCGAGGTTCACTGAGCGAGTGGGGCTCCGGTTCGTCCATACGGGCGACCTGCACCTCGACAGTCCGTTCCTCGGCCTCGGCGAGGCGGTTCCGGAGCGGATCGAATCCTCGTTGCGTGACGCCACGTTGCGCAGCTGGGACCGGATCGTCGGGCTGGCGATCGACAGCCGGGCGGACGGTGTCCTCGTCGCTGGCGACGTCTTCGAGGGAGCCAATCGGACCCTGCGTGCGCAGGTTGCGTTCCGCGACGGCCTCGACCGGCTCGCCCGCGAGCACATCCCGTCGTTCGTCGTCACCGGCAACCACGACCCGCTCAACGGCTGGGAGCCGGCGGTCAGCTGGCCGGACCTCGCCCATCGCTTCCCGGCGAACACGGTTACCAGCCGGCCGATGCTGCGCGACGGGGTCGAGCTCGCCCGGGTGCACGGCATCAGCTACGGCACCCGCGACATCACCCGGAACCTGGCGGCGACCTTCCGCCGCGATGGCGACGAGCCGTTCGCGATCGGACTGCTCCACGCCAACGTCGGGGGGATCGAAGGCCATGCCAACTACGCCCCGTGCTCACTGTCCGACCTCTCGGCGAGCGGGATGGACTACTGGGCGCTCGGGCACATCCACAAGCACGGGATCCTGCGCTCCGCCGACCCGGCGATCGTCTACTGCGGCAACCCCCAGGGTCGTGACCCGGGCGAGACGGACCCGCGCGGCTGCTACCTGGTCGACGTCGACGAGCACGGACACGTCGCGGCCGAGTTCCAGGCGATGGACGTCGTCCGCTGGCAGCGGCTGAGCGTCTCGATCGACGGTGTCCCGACCGAGGAAGCCCTGATCGAGGCCGTCGGCGACGCCATCGAGGCGGCCGCCGACGCCGCCGGTCGATCGATCGTGGCCCTCGTCACGCTCACCGGCCGCGGCCCGCTCCATGGATCACTGCGCCGGACGGCGGTCCTCCACGACCTGCACGAGCTGGTTCGCCAGCGCTTCGGGGCCGGCGAGCCTTTCGCCTGGCTCGAGACGCTCCGCGATCAGACCCGGCCGTCGATCGACCTGGCGGCCCGGCGCGAGGCCGGCGACCTCCTCGGCGAAGCGCTCCGCGAGTTCGAGCGCAGCCGGAACGCCCTCCGCCAGGGCCAGGAGGCCGATCTCCATGACCTCCTCGCCGACCTCTACGACCAGCCCCGGGTTCGGCGGGCCCTCGCCGGTGCGCAGCCATCGACGACCGACCTCCTCGCCGATCTCGATGCGGCCGAAGCCCGGGTGATCGACCTGCTCGACGAGGCCGGCTAGGCGATGCGGATCGACGAGATCGCGGTCGATGGCTTCGGCCTGCTCCGTGACCGGCGCCTGGAGCCGGCACCCGGCCTCACCCTGATCCGCGGCGAGAACGA
>JANWLH010000126.1 GCA_025450915.1 Candidatus Limnocylindrales bacterium
TAGCCGAACGGACCATGTCCTTCCGGTTCAACCGGCCGACCGACTGGGCCTACCGCGCCGGCCAATACATCGATATCACCCTGCTCGAGCCACGCGACACCGACGCTGAGGGAAATACGCGTGGATTCTCGATCTCGAGCGCTCCACGTGAGAACGCGATCGTGATCACGACGCGCCTGCGGGACACGGCCTTCAAACGCTCGCTCCAGGAATTCCGAATCGGCACGAAGGTAAAGATCGAGGGACCGTTCGGGGATCTGCGGCTGCACCGTGCTGCGCGACCCGCAGTCTTGCTAGCCGGAGGCATCGGCGTCACGCCATTCCGGAGCATCCTCGTCGAGACGATCGGGCGCGAGCCCCTGCCGTATCGAATTGTCCTGTTCCATGCCAACCGACATCCAGAGGACGCGGCGTTTGCGGACGTCTTCCAGGCGCTTGCACTGCAAGACTCGAGCCTGAGCTTCGTGCCGACGATGACCGGGATGGCTGGCTCGAGTCAAACGTGGGCCGGAGAGCAGGGTCACATCGATCAAGCCATGCTCAAGCGGCACCTCGATGGTGTGGTCGATCCCATCTACTACATTGCCGGCCCGCCAACCATGGTCCAAGGTCTTCGAAGCATGCTCGTCCTCTCTGGCGCGGACGAGGATGCGATCCGGATCGAAGAATTCACCGGCTATTGACCACGTGCCGATCACGGCTCGATCGAGCAGCATGAAGGATGAGGGTTCGATCCGCTCACGCCGTGGGTACGCCGGCGAGCCACGCCACGATCAGGCCGCGCAGTCGTTCGGGCAACCGATCGACGACCAGTCCGCTGTCACGACAAGAGGAGAAGACGCATTGGCAAGAACATCGGGTCGGATCCGGCGTCCACCGGCCGAGCGCTTCGCCGGTCCAGAACACGTCTTCAATCTGCCCACGATGGCGAGCACGCTGTGGCGCGAGGACCACCCGGGCGCGAACGGTCACAAGCAGATCACGCTCTTCCACGAAGGTGACGTGGCGCTCGTCTTGTTCGACTTCATTGCCGGCGGCGTCCTCGCTGATCACGAGGCTGATGGCTATGTGACGATCCACGCCGTGGCGGGTGAGCTCGAGGTTGCGACCTCCGAGACGATCCATCACCTGCCGGCGGGTTCGCTCCTCGTCCTTGCTCCGGGTGTCCGCCACGATGTCACCGCCCGGGTCGCCAGCCAGATGTTGCTGACGGTCCACCTCGTTCGTCCGGACGCGCCGTGACGCTGGCCACGACCGCTCCCAGACCCATTTCCTGCAACGCCAAGGAAGGCTGCCCATGATCGGCCGGCTGCTCGAACGGATCGTCGTCGCCCAGACGCCCTGGGCCAAGCCGTTGGGCGACTGGCTCCACGGGATCGTGGCGGCGATCTTCGGGCGGCTGCTGCCGATCCGCGACGTCCTCGCCGGGACCTGGCTCGGCCATCCGCTCCACGCCCTGATCACCGACGTCCCGATCGGGGCCCTGACCCTCACGATCGTGCTCGACCTGATCGGCCAGCCGGTGGCCGCCGACGTTGCCCTGCTGGTCGGGGTCGTGACGATGCTCGCGGCCGCCCTGGCCGGCTTTGCCGACTACTCGACGACCGATGGCCGAGCCCGCGTCCGGGCGACGGTCCACAGCACGCTGATGCTCGTCGCGCTCGTCATCTACCTTGTCTCGCTGGCGATCCGGGCCGGCGGACCGACGAACCGGGCCGTGCCGATCGCCCTCTCGATCATCGCCTACCTCGTCCTCGCCGGCGGGGCGTTCGTCGGCGGCGACGTCGTCTACCTGCTGGGCAACGTCGTCGACCGCCACGCCTGGCGATCGGCGGGCACGAAGTGGCAGCCGCTCGAGCTCAGCGCGAGCACCGGCGAGATCGCCGAGGGGACCCTGGTCAAAGCCCGGCTCGGGATCCAGGACCTCGTCCTGCTCCGGACGGGCGAGACGATCCTCGCCCTCCACAACCAGTGCGCCCATGCCGGCGGGCCGCTCAACGAGGGCCGCCTCGTCGACGGCTGTGTCGAGTGCCCCTGGCACGGCTCGCGCTTCGAGGCGGCGACCGGCCGGCGGCGCCGGGGACCGACGGTCTACGACCAGCCAAGCTACGAGGTGCGCCAGGTCGAAGCGGGCGGCTACGAGGCGCGCCGAAGCTCCTAGGCCTGGGCGCCGTTTGGCGAATCGTCGACGACGTTCGCGTCGCCCGGACCGCCAGCCTCCTCCGACGTTGCCACAGCCCTGCTCTCGATCGGGCCGGGCCGCCACTGCGAGCCGAGCGTGCCTCTAGCCGCGGTGGTCCCGTAGTAGCCACCACCTGGGCCACGCAGGATGGAGGCGATGGCGACCGCGATGACGGCTCCCGCGATGGGCCCGACGAAGTAGGCCCACCACGAGGTCAGGTCTCCAAGCACGAGGGCTGGGCCCAGGGAACGGGCCACGTTCATCGAGGCGCCGCTGACGGGTGCGCCAAAGAGCCCGGCGAGCACGATGTAGCTCGCCACCCCGATGGCATTCAACGGTCCGATGTTCTGGGCACCCGAGGCGGTGCCCAGGATCGTGCTGATGAGTCCCACGCTGAGGATCAGCTCCCAGGCCATCGCCGTCACCTCGCTGATGCCTGGACCGGGCAAGCTGAGGCCGGCGGTTCCCTGCCGGCCGAGCAAGGCAGCGAGGAGCACCGTTGCCAGGATGGCCCCAGCGAACTGGGCCGCGATGTACCCGGGCACCCGGCGCCAGGGGAAGTCGTGACGCAGGGCGAACGCAATGCTGACCCCGGGATTGAGGTGCGCTCCCGACACGGCACCCATGGACAGGATGATCGCCCCGACCATCAGGCCTGGGGCCGTGACCTGAGCGGTCAAGGGAACGAGATTCCCGCCGAAGCGGGCGTTGACCATCCCGCCGCCCACGGCTGCCAGGACTAGCAAGAAGGTCCCGAACATCTCCGCGAACAGGCGTCGCCACTCGAACTGAGCGTCATTGAAGTCCGACGAGCGACCGCGCACGGATACGTCCTCCGAATTCTGGGCTCCCAACGCCGATGCTCGTTGCGACTGCCGGTGCGGGCGAAACCCATCGACTCCGCCCGTCTGTTCGGGCCTTCGACTGGGCGATGCCGTCTCGACCACCGGGCATCGTCGCGCGCGACGTCGAGAACACAGTCCAGCCGCATGATCCTGCTCGTCCCGAAGCACTCGATGGTGGCAGATTCACGCGCCGCCGTCTGTCCGCGATCCGACTGACCTGCTCGTTCGGGGTCGAGGCTGCGCAGGAGGGGCTTGGTTCAGGCGTTCGTAAGCGAGCGGACAGAAGGGTCGGAGCGGGTCGTTCTACGGTCGGCCGAGAGTGAACCAGCACCAGTCGCCATGTTTCGTGACGACTTGCGGATCGCGGCTCGGTTCCCGGCAGATCTGAACGGCCCATGGATGAGGGTGCAGTGCGCCGACGATCCGGCTCAGCTGCCCATTCCAGGCTCCGAGCCGCAACTCTCTCTGGAGGACCGATGACGCGCACCGTTGCCGAAAGTCTCGTCGATCTCATGGTGGAGGCCGGCATCCACGACGTGTACGGAGTCGTCGGCGATTCGGCCAATCCGGTTGCGGATGCGATCCGCCGAACCGATGGAAAGCTGAACTTCATCCATGTCCGGAACGAGGAGGCAGGCGCCTTCGCGGCCGGGGCCGACGCACAGGTTTCGGGTCGGCCGACCGCGGTTCTGGGCTCGTCAGGCCCAGGCAGCCTCCACCTCCTCAACGGGCTCTATGACTGCGATCGGAACGGCGCCCCCGTCTTTGCAATCGTGACCCACATCCCCAGCACGGAGATCGGGACACGCTACTTTCAGGAGACCCGCCCCGACCTCATCTTCCTCGACTGCACCCGCTACATCGGCTACATCAGCTCACCGGCTCAGATGCCACGCATCGCGGAATTGGCGATGCAGGCCGCGATCCTCGAGCGTGGCGTCGGAATGGTCATTCTGCCCGGTGACATTGGCGCGATGAAGGTGGAGACGCCGCTATTACGCCATCCGCTCGCGAAGGAGCGACCAGAGGTCCGGCCGCCCGACACCGATCTCGACAAGCTCGCGGAGCTCATTGCGAAGGGCCAGCGGATCGCAATCTACGCCGGAGATGGCTGTCGCGCGGCCCGGAACGAGGTGCTGGAACTCTCGCAACGGCTCCACGCCCCGATCGGCTACCCGTATCGTGGCAAGGATATCTTCGAGGCCGACAACCCCAACGCCGTGGGCATGACCGGACTCCTCGGCGAGGGCGGTGCCATCGAGGCGCTCGCTCAGTGCGACCTGCTGCTGCTGCTCGGGACCGACTTTCCGTTCCACCACTTCATGCCGGCCGATACCGTGATCGCGCAGGTCGACATTGCTCCAGGCCACCTTGGTCGCCGCGCGAAGGTTGACCTCGGGCTGGTCGGCGACATCGGCGAGACGCTCCGGGCCCTCCTGCCCCGAATCACGCAGCGGGAGGATCGGTCCTTTCTCGACGATGTGCTCGCTCACCACAAGAACGCACTCGAGCAGCTCCAGACCTATGTCGATCATGCCGGCCTTGGCAACGGTCTCCGTCCCGAGATGGTCGCGACAGCGATCAGTGAACTCGCCGCAGATGACGCGATCTTCACGGTCGATACGGGGATGTGCAACGTCTGGGGCGCGCGGTACCTGCGGATGAAGTCCGGCCAGCGGTTCCTCGCGTCATTCGGCCACGGTTCGATGGCAAACGCGATGCCCCAGGCGATCGGGGCAAAGCTCGGTGCGCCCGACCGCCAGGTGGTGGCCCTGTGTGGCGATGGCGGCTTGACGATGCTCATGGGCGAGCTGCTCACCGCGGGCGGCCTCGATATTCGAGTGAAGCTCATGGTGTTCAACAACTCCACCCTGGGCATGGTCCGAGCAGAGATGGAGGTCGCCGGTTATCCCCCCTTCGGGACCGATGTCAGTAACCCGGACTTCGGGGCCCTTGCGAAGGTGGTTGGTCTTCATGGTGAGCGAGTCGAGCGCGCCGAGGACATCCGCCCAGCGATCGAACGGGCCCTCGCCTACGAGGGACCAGCCCTCATCGACTTCGTGACGGATCCGCGGGCCCTCGCAATGCCGCCCACGACCGAAGTCGGCCAAGTCGAGGGAATGGCTCTCGCCATGACGAAGCTTGTGTTTGCCGGCGATACGACCGAAGTCCTCGAGACGATCAAGTCGAACCTTCGGGACATCGCCCAGGCGCTCTAGTCGCCCGATGGACCCTGTGGGACCAGAACCAGCGAAAGGACGATCCCAGTGACCGAGAACACGCCGCCGATCCGCGAGTTCAAGATGGACATGAGCATCGCCAATCCCGACCCACTTGGCCTGTTCGGGTTCGCCTTTGCTACGTTTCTCGGGAACGCGGCGACCCTCGGGCTGTACGGCGGCTCAAGCGGTCAGCTGATCTTTGAGTGCATGTTCCTCGGCGGCTTCGTACAGATCATTGCCGGCCTCCAGGACTACAAGAACCGGAACCTGTTCGGTGCGACCGCGTTCACGGGGTTCGGCTTCTTCTGGATCGTCTTCGGCACCGTGAGCTGGCTCAGCTACCTGCACCTTGTCGCCCCGCCCGATGGCGCAACGATCGGCTGGTATCACGCGTTGTGGGCGGTCTTCGTGCTCGCGCTCGTTGGGACGTCCTTCGCCCTCACCAAGTTGCTCACCGCAACAGTCATCTTCGTCGATGCCGGCCTCGTGCTGATCGCCCTCGGAGCCTTCGGTTCGATCGACGCAGCAACCAAGCTTGGAGCTGCGGCGCTTGTCATCTCTGCCCTCCTCGCCTTCTACATCGGAATGGCACAGATGTGGAACCTCACCTACAAGCGCACGGTCTTGCCGCTCTACCCGTGGAAATGACTTCGGACCGGATGCCGGTCCCAAGTCCTGCCGGTTGCTGGACTGGCGGCTCACACTCAACCACCCGAGGGCTACGACAATCCGGTGAGAGAGTGAGGTCGAGATGGCAACCGAAGGTGTCGAGCAACGAGTAGCGCCGAACGTTGCGAGCCCGCTGACGAGCGGAACGGGGACTGACCTGCCACCGGCTCTGCGTCTGCAGATCCTCACGACCGAGCACTGGAGTCTGTTATCCACTCGGGCCCTGAGCTGGAACGAGACGTCGAGTCGCACCGCCGCGTTCCTTGCCGCGCTGTCGGGTGCGGTCGTGGCGCTGGCGCTGGTGGCCCAGGCCACCGCCTTTGGCGAGGGCTTCGTCACGTTCGCACTGCTCATCCTGCCGGTCGTCCTCTTCATCGGGGTCACGACGTTCGCCCGGCTGGTCGAGATCAACCACGAGGACGTTCGCTGGGTCATCGGGATGAACCTGCTCCGTCACGCCTACCTTGAGGCGGCGCCCGACCTGCGGCCCTTCTTCATCACAGGCTGGCACGACGACGAGGACGGGATCATGAGAACCTTCGCGGCCAGGGTCGGCCCGGGCGGGTTCGCCCATGAGTTCGTCACCGCCCCGGCGGTGCTTGCCGTCGTGGACGCGGTCCTGGCCGGCGTCCTCGCTGGGATCCTGGGACCACGATTTGGGGCTGCGGGCCCGGTCACGGTCGGCTTGGCGATCTTCGCCGGCCTGCTGACGGTCGTCCTGCTGGCCGCCTACCAATACCGGGGCGCGGTGCGACCCCGTGCGCAATGGCGCCCGAGGTTTCCGGAAGGCGGCATCGTCTCCGACTCCGACCATGACCCCAGGCCAATTCGATGACGGTCTCGATTCACGGCAACGTCACTGGTTCAGCGCACCTCGTGCGGCGCCTGACGTGACCGCGGCGGTTCGAGCCGCGATGCCTGGGACGGCCGGTTTGCGCTCGGTCGTCAATCCGAGGCGCCGCAAACAGCTCGATCCGCCAGGGGCCTGGGCACAGCGCCTGGCCCGGACCCGGCCGAATCTCGCGAAAGATCTGCTGGACGGGCTCGCCTCGAGCTACGGCCGGCCGACCTGGAGGCGCTACCGTGAACCGACCAGTCAACTCGTGCTGACGATCCTCAGCCAGAACAGCGCCGACACGAATGCCGAGCGGGCCTTCGAATCGCTCCGCGGGGCGTTCCCGTCGAGCGAGCCCGTCGAGCGCCACGAGGCCGGCCACGGCTGGGGTGGACTCGGCCTCGCGCCGGGCGCGCCGCCCGACTGGCTGGCCGTCGAGCAGGCGCCCCTGGCCGAGCTCGTCGCGGCGATCCGGCCGGGTGGCCTCGCCCAGCAGAAGGCGCCCCGGATCCAGGCCGCCCTGCGCCTGATCCGCGCCGAGCGGGGCGACCATTCGCTCGAGTTCCTCGGCGAGATGCCCGCGCTGGCGGCCCGCGACTGGCTCACCCGGATCGATGGCGTCGGCCGCAAGACGGCCTCGGTCCTGCTGATGTTCTCGTTCGGGATGCCGCTGATGCCGGTCGACCGCCACGTCGAGCGGGTGGGCTGGCGGGTCGGGCTGATCCCGGCCCGGGCGAATGCCGACGCGGCCCACGAGTACTACCTGGCGCTGCTCGAGCCCGACCAGATGTACGAGGCCCACGTCAACCTGATCA
>JANWLH010000127.1 GCA_025450915.1 Candidatus Limnocylindrales bacterium
CGATCAGGGCCCACGTGAAGGTCGAGGTCCTGGCCGACACGATCCACGCCTTCCCGTCGACCTCGCGGATCTTCAACGGCCTGTTCGACGAGGCCGCCCGCAAGCTCGCCTAGCGCGAATCGAAGCCCGCTTCGACCTCGATCCGGGTGCCTGCCCGGCCCGCCAGGACGGCCTCGGCATCCTCGAGGGCGCCGATCGCCGCGAACCCGCCCGTGCGCCGGACGAACTCCGCGGCAGCTTCCACCTTGGGCCCCATCGAACCCGCCGCGAACGCGCCACTGTGGACGCCGCGCATCGCCGTCTCCGGGGTAAGTCTCCCGATCCGGTTGCCGCGCGACGTGCCCCATGATCGGTAGACACCGTGGACGTCCGTGAGCAGGAGGAGCGCATCGGCTTCGACGGCTTCGGCCAGCAGGACCGCGGCGTGGTCCTTGTCGACGACGGCCTCGATGCCGGCCAGGAGTCCCGAGGCGAGCCGGAAGACCGGGATCCCGCCACCCCCCGCGGCCACGACGATGACCCCGGCATTGACCAGGGTCCGGATGCTCAGGGCCTCGACGATCTCGAGCGGCCGGGGTGACGCGACCACCCGTCGCCAGCCCGTCCCATCCGCGCCGATCGCCCAGCCCCGTTTCCGGGCCAGCTCCTCGGCCGTGGCCAGGTCATAGACCGGACCGACCGGCTTGGAAGGGCGCTGGAACGCCGGATCATCGGGATCGACGATCGTCTGGCTGATGACGACGGCGATCGGCCGGTGGTCACCGCACGTCGCCAGCTCGGCCTCGAGCGTCTGCGCCAGCAGGTAGCCGATCTGGCCCTGTGACTCGGCCACGAGGACATCCATCGGCGGTGCGGGCACCGTGTCCCGGGCGGCCTCGGCCTCGATGGACAGGAAGCCCACCTGCGGCCCGTTGCCGTGGCTGATCACGAGCTCGTGGCCTTCGCGAATCAGGCCATGCAGGGCGACCGCCGCGGCTCGCAGGTTGTGCCGCTGGGTGTCGGTCGAGCCGCACTCTCCGCGCCGGATCAGGGCGTTGCCGCCAAGGGCGACGACGATCCGGCTCATCAGAGCAGGACCCCGTCGACGTCGCCGGTCACGACCGAGTACAGGAGGGCGGCTTCCGTGGGGAGCCGGTTCGCGGCCTGCGGCCAGACGCGCGACGCAGGTCCGTCCATCACCTCATCGGTCACCTCTTCGCCGCGGTGGGCGGGCAGGCAATGCAGGAAGATCGCCGAGGGTGCGGCTCGGGCCATGAGCTTCTCGTCCACCCGGAACCCGCGGAAGGCCTTCTGGCGAGCGACCTGCTCCCCTTCGTGGCCCATCGAGGTCCAGGTGTCCGCGTAGACGGCATCGGCGCCGTGGACGGCCCGGAGCGGGTCGTGGGTCACCGTGATCGATCCCCCGGTCACCCGGCTCAGGACCTCGGCCGGCCAGATGATCTCTTCCATCGGCTCATAACCGCGGGGCGTCGCCACCCGGAGCTCGATGCCGGCCAGGCCGGCTGCCTGGATCAGCGAGTGGCAGACGTTGTCGCCATCGCCGATGAACGCCACCCGGAGGCCCTTGAGCGACCCGAACTCCTCTTCGAGGGTCAGGACGTCGGCCAGCGCCTGGCACGGATGGTGCTCGTTGGTCAGGGCGTTGACGACCGGGATCGAGGCCGCCTCGGCCAGCTCTTCGACCGTGGTCTGGGCAAAGGTCCGGACGGTCAGCGCGTCGAGATACAGGGAGAGGGCCCGGGCGGTGTCGGCGATCGTCTCGCCGCGGCCGAGCTGGAGCTCGTCCGGCCGGAGGACGATTGGCAGCGCGCCCAGCAACCAGGCCGCCGCCTCGAAGCTCACCCGCGTCCGGGTCGACGGCTTGTCGAAGATCATCCCCACCCGGCCGCCGGCGAGGGTGCCCCGGAACGGCCCTCGATCACCCTTCAGGCGGGTCGCCAGGTCGAGCAGCGCGCGGAATCCCTGGGGACCGAGGTCGGCCAGCGTGAGGACGTCCCGCGATCCGGCACTGACGCCCGGCGCCGGGCCGACGGCGGTTGTCATCGGACGCCGGCCCCGGCGACCAGGGCCTCCTCGGCTGATCCGACGATCGGTTCAATGAGGCTGGCGAGGGACGGCCCGCCGACCTGGGCGAGCTCGTAGTGGACTCGCGTGATCGGCTTGTTGAGCGTGAGGACGCGGGTCAGGTCGATCGGCGTCGCCGACAGGACGATGTCCGCGTCGACCGCATTGAGGGTTGCTTCGAGCTCGGCGACCTGCGCCGGGCCGTAGCCCATGGCCGGGACGTGTGGCTCGAGGTCGGGATAGCGCTCGAGGACCGCGTTGATTGAGCCGACGGCTGCCGATCGTGGATCCACGAGGCTCCCCGCACCAAAGCGGCGCGCCGCGACGACGCCGGCGCCGAAGTGCATCCCGCCGTGGGTGAGCGTTGGCCCGTCTTCGACGACGACCACGCGCTTGCCCTGGATCGACGGACCGGAAAGGGTCAGGTCTGACCGGGCCGTGACGATCCGGGCGGTAGGGTTCAGTGCGGTGACGCTGCCACGGACGGCCTCGATGTCGTCAGGCTCGGCCGAGTCGACCTTGTTGATCACGACCACGTCGGCCATCCGGATGTTCGTCTCGCCCGGGTGGTAGCGGCGTTCGTCGCCCGCCCGCAGCGGGTCGGCGACGACGATGTAGAGGTCGGGCCGGTAGAACGGGAAGTCGTTGTTGCCGCCATCCCAGAGGATGACGTCGGCTTCGCGCTCGGCCTGGCGCAGGATCGCCTCGTAGTCGACGCCGGCATAGACGACGCGACCGGCATCGAGGTGCGGCTCGTATTCCTCACGCTCCTCGATCGTCGTCTCGTAGCGGTCGAGATCCGCGTACGTGGCAAACCGCTCGACGCGCTGCTCGACGAGATCGCCATAGGGCATCGGGTGGCGAATCACGACCGGGGTGAGCCGGCGCATTGCGATCAGGCCCGCGATCTTCCGCGTCGTCTGGCTCTTGCCGGCCCCCGTCCGGGTCGCGCCGATGGCGATCACCGGCCGGCTGCTGGCGATCATCGTCCGGCCCGGTCCCAGGAGCTGGAAGTCGGCACCCGCGGCCAGGACCCGGGACGCCTGGTGCATCACGAACTCGTGACTTACGTCGCTGTAGGCAAACACGACCGTGTCCACCCGCTCGTCGGCGATCAGCTGCTCGAGCTGGCCCTCGTCGAGGATCGGGATGCCCTTCGGATAGCGGGCCCCGGCGAGCTGGGCGGGATAGCGCCGGCCGGCAATCCCGGGAATCTGAGTTGCGGTGAAGGCCACGACCTCGACATCGGAATCGTTGCGGAAGACGACGTTGAAGTCATGGAAGTCGCGGCCCGCGGCACCCATGATCACGACGCGCTTGCGGTTCATGCTCAAGCCTCCCATTCGTCGGTGGTCTTCCGAACGCTGTCCTCGCGGGGAATGCGACCAGGCTGCTGGTCCCGCGACTCGCGGGCCGGCCCGCGCTTCGGTTCGGCCCCGACCGCGGTACGGAGCTGGGCGATCAGTTGGCGTTCGGTGCGCGGCCCCGAAGCCGTGACCGTCACGGTCCGGGAATGCAGCAGGTGGTGGTCCAGCTCCCTGACGTGACGCTCGAGCCGCTCGCGGACCGTGCCCGGGCCGAGGATCAGCAGGTCATCATCAGCCGGCAAGCGCCGGGCGACGAGGTCGACGAACTGGTTGAGATGCTCCTCGCGGCGCGGCTCGCCGGCGTCCTGCGCCGATCCGCCCCCGCCGCCGTGCCGGATGCTGGCATCGTGGCGCACGTGGCCGGTGGACTTGCGGTGGTCGGGCACGTCCGAACGGAACCGCGTCACGTGGGCCGCCTCGTCCAGCCAGCTGAGCACCATGGCTTCGTGGGCGTCGATCCAGACCAACGTCCCGTGGGCAGGTTGTGCATGCGCCATCGGATTCCTCCAGGGTTCACCTGCGGTCGTCCCGCGCCCGTGAGCCAAGGGTGGTCATCGGGAGTGACCGGCGCATCGGCCATCGGCCCTGACGGGACAGGCCGAATGGCCCGAATTGCAGCTCGTGTTGCCGAATCGGGCCGATCGGCTCTGGTGCCCGAGATCAGCCGCGGCGATGCTACTGGCGGAGGGCTGCACGCAGGCCCGTGTCGGGTCGCGCGGCCCCCCACGAGGAGGTGCCGCGATGACACTCATCCGCCGACCATCGCCGTTTACCGACGTGGTCACCCTGCGGGATGCCGTGGATCGGCTCTTTGACGACCGGTTCATGCGCACGATCTGGCCGTTCGATCGGGACCAGGCCGTCGTTCCCGCGTTGGACCTGTTCACGACCCCCGAGGCCGTCGTGGCCAAGGTGGC
Organism: Candidatus Limnocylindrales bacterium; assembly: GCA_025450915.1. GTDB lineage: Bacteria > Chloroflexota > Limnocylindria > Limnocylindrales > CSP1-4 > Palsa-1033. The sequence continues at coordinate 4,349 of JANWLH010000127.1, forward strand.
GTTGCCCGGCGTGAAGCCGGCCGACGTGGACATTTCGATCGTCGACGACTTCGTCACGATCAAGGGGACGTTCAGCGAGGAGAAGGAGACGACGGAATCCGGCTACGTCCAGAAGGAGCTGAGCAGCGGGAGCTTCGAGCGCAGCTTCTCGACTCCGACGGCGATCAAGCCCGACAAGGCCGAGGCCGTCTTCAAGGACGGGCTGCTCACCCTGACCTTGCCCAAGAGCGAGGCGGTCAAGCCGCAGCACGTCAAGGTCATCGCCGGCTGACACACCGGCCATCCCGGCCCTGGGAGCCCGACTCCAGCCGAGTCCCCAGGGCCGCCTTCGCGGCGGCTACGGCGCCTTGAGCGTCGCCGTGATCGTCGACTGGACCTCCGCGGATAGCCCGCCAAAGCCGGCGTCGGCGCTCGACTCGTGCGACAGTGACCAGGTCAGCACGCCACCGCTCACCGAGCTTGGCGCGCCCAGGGGCAGTGGCGGAACGAGCCCCTTCAGCGGGATCGTGCCCGTGGGATCCCCGCACAGGCCGTGGCCGGTCTTCGTGCAGCCCGTGATTGCTTCCGTCTGGTAGGACACGATCAGGCCGCACAGCGTGCCGCCGACGATGCCGTCCTGGACCATGGTCGTGTCGGTGGTTCCTTCGGCGGGGCCCGTCCAGACCATGTGCTCGAGCACGTCGAGGTGGAACGTGCCGGTCAGCGTTCCGTCGGATCCGACGGCGACGTTCAACGGACCAGTGCCCGAGTCATTCGAGCCGCCGGCTTCACCGAGGTCGATCTGGCCCGGCGGGACGATCGTCGTGCTCTTGGTGGTGAACGTGCCGTTGTACGTCCCGGCGGGCAAGCTGACGGTGCACGATGCCGTGCCGGCACTCGCGCTCGCCGTCGCGCCCGACGGCTTCGGCGAGGCCTGCTCGTGGTAGTGGAGGAAGGCATCGGTGTAACCGCGGGCATCGAGGATCTCGTTGAGGCTGCCCTGGACCTTCTCGAGCGTGGGGTTGAGGAGCTCCTTCTGGACGAACCCGCGCAGGAGACTCGGGACAAACCCGAGGAGCGCATTCGTCAGGGCGTTCCGGAGCTGGGTCAGCTCGGGCCGGTGGGCGGCGACCGGCATCTCGTCGGCCTGGGTGACGTCCTCGCCGGTCTTCTGGCCCGGGTCGGGCGCCACCGTGAATGCCCACGTCGCCATGCCCGTGGCATCGGTCGTGTCGTTGCCCTTGGTCGGGTCGTCCCCGGCGAGGAGCGCCGCGCTCCCGCCTGCGGTGGTCACCGGGCCCCAGGTGATCGGGATGCTCTTCGAGCTGAAGTCGGGGATCTGGATCTTCGCGACGGCGGCACAGTCCTTGAGCACGGCCGGCCAGTCGGGCAGGTCGGCAGCGGTGATCGTCGCGACGTAGCTGCCCGGCCGGGCGCTGCTGCCGAGGTTGAAGTCGGGCCCGGTGTCGCCGCCGGTGACCGCCACGTGGACGCCATAGGGCAGGAGCGAGGCGATCTGCTCGGCCACCCCGGAGATCGTCGCGGCGATGCTCCGGATCGAGCCCAGGACCGCGTCGGTCACGGTCGTGATCAGGCCCTCGACGAAGCTGTGCAGGACGTCGACCGCGAAGTTCCAGATCGTCACGAAGATCC
>JANWLH010000128.1 GCA_025450915.1 Candidatus Limnocylindrales bacterium
CATCATCGCGCCGTTCATCGACTCGCTCGTCCTGGTCGACATCCGCGAGTTCCCGCGACCGGGCGATCGGCAGGAGGTCATCACCAAGGACAACGTCGTCGTCGCGGTCAACGCCACGATCTTCACCCAGGTCGTCGACGCCAAGCAGGCGCTCTTCTCGATCGCGAACTTCGATGTCGCGATCGACGCGCTGGCGCGGACCGCCCTCCGCTCCGTCATCGGGACCCTATCGCTCGACGAGGCGCTGTCCGAGCGCGAACGGATCAACGTCGACGTCCAGGAGCAGATGGAGGCCGTCACCGACAAGTGGGGCATCCGGATCAACCGGATCGAGATCGTCGAGATCACGCCGCCGCCGCAGATCCTCCAGGCGCTGGCCCTCCAGAAGCAGGCCGACCAGGAGAAGCGGGCCAAGATCCTCCAGTCGGAGGGCCTCCAGCAGGCGGCGGTCAACGTCGCCGACGGCAACCGGCAGGCGGCGATCAAGAGCGCCGAGGGCGAGCGCCAGTCGGCGATCCTGCGCGCCGAGGGCAACCGGCAGGCGGCGATCCTCGAGGCCGAGGGCCGGGCGCAGGCGATCAAGACGGTCTACGACGCGATCGCCCTGGCGAACCCCAGCCCGACCCTGGTCGCGATCCTCCAGCTCGACACCCTGTCCAAGTTCGCGGCCAGTCCGAACGCCAAGCTGATCATCCCGGCCGAGTCGGCCGCCCTCCTGGGAGCCGCCGCGGCCCTGCGCTCGGTCATGGGCGACGTGCCGACCGAGAGCAATCCGCCGACCGCCTGAGGCGATCTCGGGTTGAGGGTGGGCCGCGGGTCCACCCAGGACCCGTTGCCCGGTCACCTCTCGTATCCTTGGCGATCGAATGGTGACTGAGCGCGACTATTACGAGATCCTCGAGATCGAGCGGACCGCCGGCGATGCCGAGATCAAGCGATCCTTCCGGCGACTGGCCCAGAAGTGGCATCCCGACGTCAATGCCGACGCCGGCTCCGAGCTCCGCTTCAAGGAGATCAACGAGGCATACCAGGTCCTGTCCGATCCGACCAAGAAGCAGGCCTACGACATGTTCGGCAAGGCCGGCGTCGACGGCGCCGGCGCCGGGGCGGGCTTTGCCCAGGGCTTCGGCGGCCTCGGTGACATCTTCGATGCCTTCTTCGGCGGGGCCGCCGCTGGTGGCCGGCGCACGGGCCGGGCCAACAGCGGCTCCGATCTTCGCTACGACCTGCGGATCACGTTCGCCGAGGCGGTCCTGGGGACCGACAAGGAGATCGAGTTCCCGGTGCTCGACCGCTGCGCGACGTGCAACGGGACCGGGGCGAAGCCGGGCAGCGACGTCAAGACCTGCCCCCAGTGCGAGGGCCGCGGCGAGGTCCGCAGCGTTCGCCAGACGATGCTCGGCCAGATGGTCAACGTCCAGCCCTGCCCGCGTTGCCACGGCGAAGGCCGGATCGTCGAGACGCCGTGCGAGACGTGCCGTGGCGACGGCCGGGTCGAGAAGCGCAAGAAGATCCGGGTGAACGTGCCCGCGGGAATCGACGAGGGCCACCAGATCCGGCTGTCGGGCGAGGGCGAGGTCGGGCCGCACGGCGGGCCGTCGGGCAGCCTCTACGTCGCCATTCACATCCAGGCCCACAAGACGCTCAAGCGCGAAGGCACCGAGCTCTTCCTGGAGCGCGAGATCTCGATCGCCCAGGCCGCGCTCGGGACGCGGGTGACGATCCCGACGATCGAGGGCGACGAGCAGGTCGAGATCAAGCCCGGCACCCAGCCCGGCGCCGAGATCCGGTTGCGCGGCAAGGGCGTGCCCCACCTCCGGCGGGCCAACGTCCGCGGCGACCTGCACGTCTTCGTGAAGGTGGCCGTGCCGACGAAGCTGAACAAGAAGCAGCGCGAGCTGCTCGAGGCGCTCGCAGCCGCGTCGGGTGAGGCGGTCACCGGCGGCAGCGGGATCCTCGACCGGGTCAAGGACGCGCTTGGCTGAGGACTCCCGCTCGGATGCCGATCCCGGCCCGCCCGACGACGAGGGGCTGAGCGCCGGTGATACCTGGATCGAGCTCTCGGTCCGGGCCGATCTCGAAGCCGTCGAGGCCGTCAGCGAGATCCTGTCGCGGTTCGCCCCGGGCGGCACGAGCGTCCAGCCGGGGTTCGAGCTGATCGACGAGGGGCTTGGTGCGCGCGTCGATCCGAACCAGCCGGCGATCGTCCGGGCCTACCTGCCGGGCCGGAACCGGAGCGCCGCGCGGGCCGCCGTTGGTGAGGCCCGCCGGGCCCTCGGCCATCTCCAGGCGTTCGACCTGCGGCCGATCGGCGAGCTCGAGGTCTCGGTGGTCCACGAGGCCGACTGGGCCCATGCCTGGAAGGCCCATTTCCCGGTCCTGCGGGTCGGCCGGCGGCTCGTCATCCGGCCCACCTGGCGGCGCCATCGACGATTGCCGGGCGATGTCGTCATGGCCCTCGATCCGGGGATGGCCTTCGGGACCGGCCTCCACCCCACGACCCAGCTGTGCCTGGCGGGGATCGAGCATTGGTCGGATGAGGGGCTCATCGCCGGCGCCCGGATCCTCGACGTCGGCTGCGGGTCGGGGATCCTGATGATCGCGGCGGGCCTGTTCGGAGCCGGGGAGCTCCACGGGCTCGACACCGATCCGATCGCCGTCGAGGCGAGCGTCGCCAATGCGGCCCGGAACCACCTGGCTGTGCAGGTTCGAAGCGGCAGCCTGCCGAGCCGGAGCGGCCCGTTCGACCTCGTCGCCGCGAACCTGATCGCGAGCGTCCTGATCGCCCTCGCGGCCGACCTGGCGGGGGAGCTGCGGCCAGGCGGCCGGCTCCTCGCGTCGGGCATCTTCATCGATCGCGAGCCGGAGGTCCGCGCTGCCCTCGAGGGTGCCGGGCTGCGCCAGCTCGAGCGCACGGCGGAGGGCGACTGGGTGGCCCTCGACCTCGAGCGGCCGTAGGTCCCGGTCCAGGCGGCCCGCGCTCGAGGCCCGACTACAATCTGGCCGTGCCCTGGCTCCCGATCCTGCTCGTCATCCACATCGGCCTGGCGATCACCTTGCTGACGCCTTCGCTGCTGCTGCCGTTCGCCCTGCGGACGCGCCGGGCGACGGTCGATTCGGACAATCGATTCGTGCAGCTCCTCTTGCGCATGCAGGATCGGGGCACCCTGGTGATCGGCCTCGGCGTGGCGATCACCGGGATCGTCCTGATCCTCGTCCTGGGCTACCGGCTGGCGACCCAGACCTGGCTGCTCGTGGCCCTGGCGATCTACGCGGTCGACCTGGCAATAGCCTTCTTCATCCAGCGCCCGAGCCTCCACCGGCTCGTCGGGATCCGGGCCGCCTGGGACGACGAGGTCTGGCGAGCCCGCGCACGCCGGCAGCGCTACATCTCCTACGCGATGGCCGGCCTCGTCGCGACGATCGGCTTCCTCATGAGCACGAAGCCGGAGCTGTGGTGAGGGCGGCGGATCCGGCCTGCCTGTTCTGCCGGATCGTCGCCGGCGAGATCCCGGCGACCCGCGTCCACGACGACGAGGCGCTGATCGCGATCCGGGACATCGCCCCGCGAGCGCCGACGCATGTCCTGTTCATGCCCCGCGAGCACATCCCCTCGGCGGCCGACCTGACGGCGGACGACGGCCCGATGCTCGGTGCCCTCTTCGGGGCAGCGGCCGAGTTCGCCCGCTCGGAGGGCATCGCCGATACCGGCTACCGGATGGTCACCAACATCGGCGCGTGGGGTGGCCAGACCGTGGACCATCTCCACGTCCACCTGCTCGGCGGCCGGTCCATGAGCTGGCCGCCCGGATGAGGTTGTTTCGTGGGTTTGGCGAGCGCCTCGCGGGGCTGACGCTCGTCCTGGTGATGGTCGCCGGCTGCGGCATCGCCGCGAACGGCGGCGCGGCGCCGACCGTGGCGACCACCCCCCAGGCGAGCCTGAGCGCGACCCTCCAGATCTGCTGGAACCAGCTGACGACGACGCTCAATGCCGCGGGCCTGCCGCTCATCCATCCGCCGTCGCCCGTCCGGCCGGGCGAGTCACCGTTGCTGACGGCCGCGCCGCGGACCGTCGGCCAGGTGATCCTGCCGGGCGACCCGGATCACGGCTTCATCGTCCTGTACGAGTTCCCCGACCCGGCCAGCGCCTACACCGCGGCGCAGCAGCAGGCCGCGTACATCGGCGGCGGCGAGGGCCGGATCCAGTTCCTGCCCGACAGCCAGTTCACGCTCCGTCAGGACGGCTCGTGCGTGCTCTTCTATGCATGGGCGCCATCGGTCTCGACCGACCCGCGCTCGCCGGACATTGCCACGGCGCTCCAGACGTTCGGCGTCGGGATCCCGGTCCCGCGCTAGACGATCAGCCCTGGCGGACGGGGAGGGGCTCGTCGACGGCGGCCCAGGCGCGGACCTGGTCGCGCTTCACCTTGAGGGTGTGGGTCCGGGGAAAGTCCGCCTCCGGCCAGAGCCGCCAGGCCGCGAGCCGCTGGTGGACCGCGAGGGTGGCATTGGCGGCCTTGACCGCAACCTCGATCTGGGCTCGCAGGGCGGCCGGGTCGATGCCGTCGGCAAGCGGCCCCTGGGCATTGCGGACGGGGATGTCGCCGCCCTGCGGCAGGGCGTGGGAGCCCGGTGCGAGGACGATCGCTTCGATCCGGCCCGGCCGCGTCTCGACCACGACGCTGTCGCGGATCCCGGCGATCCGCAGGGCGTTCTCGATATCCTCGGGATAGACGTTCAAGCCGTTGGGCAGGACGATGATGTCCTTGGTCCGGCCCATCAGGATCAGGTGGCCCGAGGCGTCGTGGCGGCCGATGTCGCCGGTCCGATACCAGCCGTCGGGCGTGAACGCCTCGGCCGTTGCCTCCGGCTCGTGCCAGTAGCCCGAGAACAGGGTCGGGCCACTGACCTGGATCTCGCCGTCCTCGGCGAGGCGGACCTCGATCGGCGGGATCGTCCGGCCGACCGTTCCGAGGCCGTGGTCCTCCTTGGTCGTCACCGAGGCCATCCCGCATTCGGTCGCCCCGTAGCCCTGCATCACGACCACGCCCAAGTCTTCCCAGGCCTGCTGGAGCTGGGGTGGCAGGAACGCCGCGGCGCAGACGAGCAGGTTCAGGCCGCCGCCCAGCCGCTGATGGACGCGCCGGAAGATGAGCCGGCGGGCGCGATACGGCAGGCGGCGGGCAATCGCCCGGAGCCGGTTGAAGTTGGCCACCTGGCCCTGGGCCTCGACCTCGCGTTCGACGGCGCCCCAGAACAGGTCGAGGATCTGGGGCACCACCAGCATCGTCGTGACCCGGTGGTCGCGGATCGCCTCGAAGATCACCCGCGGATTCCTGCTTCGGACGTACAGGATGTCGCCGCCGACGGTCAGCGCATAGAAGAGCGCGGCGACCTGCTCCATCAAGTGCGAGAGGGGCAGGAGCGAGACGAGCCGGTGCTCCTGGGGCGGGATCACGTGGTGGATGGCCCCGACGGTCTCGGCGATCATCCGATGGGTCAGCATCACGCCCTTCGGACTGCCGGTCGTCCCGCTCGTGAAGATGACCTCGAAGAGATCCTCCGGCTGGGGACGTGGCCAGGCCAGGACCTGGGCCTCCCAATCGGCCGGGAACGCGACGCCCGAGTCGCCCTCGTTCGGCTCCGCGGCGAGGGACTCCACCGTCGAGGTGGGGAAGCGCTCGAGGCGGGCATCGCGGGGATCGGGCGAGTCCCGCCCGGTGCCGATCGCCAGCCGGCTCGCGTCCGCCCGGGCGGCGATCCGCTCGATCGCGTCGGGTGCCATCCGCAGGTCGAGGGGCACAACGACCACGCCCGCCCGGATCGCGCCGTAGTAGACGGCGGGCAGCTCGGGCGTCGAGGGCGACCAGGTGAGGAGCCGGTCGCCCGGCTGCAGGCCGAGGGCCCGCAGGCGCCAGGCGACGATCCGGGTGCGCCGGTCGAGCTCGCGGAAGCTCCAGCGCATCGAGCTCCCATCGTCCCGGCGCAGGCCGAGGGCAGGCCGATCCCCGTAGCGATTCGCGGCGTCGTCGAGGATGTCAAGGAGGGTGGACCAGCTTGGGCCGGGCCTGGGCGAAGGGTCGGTCACGCTCGACAGGGTACCGGGCCGGGCGGCGCTGGGCCTAGACTCAACGCATGAGTGAGGGCTCCGACGCTGCGGTCGCCCCGGACCCACGCTGGACAGCCAGCGGACCGCTCGGCGCGCCACTGATCGTGATGATCCACCCGACCCGGATGAACCGGACCTACTGGACTCCCCAGGTCGAGGCGCTGGCCCCGACCAATCGCATCCTCGTCATGGACCTGCCCGGGCATGGCCACCTCGAGCGTGAGCCGTTCACGCTGGCGTCGGCCGTGGCCGTCGTCCGTGCGGCGATCGAAACCGAGCGCGTCGCGATGGGCGACGCGGTGCCCACCGTGGTCGTTGGCCTCTCGCTCGGCGGCTACGTCGCGATGGCCCTCGCGGCCGAGGCACCCGAGCTCGCCGATGCCCTGGTCCTCGCGGGCGCGACCGCCGAGCCGACGGGACCCCGGGCCCACCCGTTCCGGGCCCTGGCCCTGGCCTACGAACGGGCCCACCACCTGTCCGTCGGCCGGCTCACCGCTGCGTTCATCCGGCGGCGCTATCCCGGTGGCCTGGGCGATCTCCTTGTCACGTCGGGTTTCGCCTATCGAGGCGGGTCTGAGGCCCTCCGTTCACTCGCGGGGGAGCCGTTCCTGCCTCGCCTGGCGTCCTATCCGGGCACGGTCGTCCTCGTCAACGGGGCCCGGGACGTCGCCATGCGACCGGGCGAGCGGCGCTTCCTCGAGAAGGCCCGCCACGGCCGCCTGGTCCGGCTGCCGGGCGCCTACCACCTCTCGAGCCTCGACCGGCCGGCCGAGTTCACCGCGGTGATCCGCTCCGCAGTCGCGGAGGCGGTCGCTTCAAGGCAGGCCGCCGATCCGGAGACCCCGGCCTCGATCCCGGACCGGTAATTCCGGTTTACCAGCCCGGGTAGTGGTAAGGAAGGATCGACCTCAAACCTGGCTCCCGCAGCCTCCCCGAGCGGCCGATTCGTGCGTGAGTGCCGGCCGCCTGGACTTGAAGCGAGCCCAATCCGTCTCGACTCCTTGCTTACGACCACCTGGGCTGGTATCTCGGAAGAATCGGCTGTGGCACCGGCCCCACCTGTCGAATCATTGGCCAGCGCGCCGGTTCATCCAGCGGATATATCGCGCAGCCGCCGGCGAGGGGCGCACGTCTCCTGGCCGGCCCGGGGCGCTACGCCGGGCTCGGGAGGGGACGCTCGCCGAGGCGGGCAAAGATCGTGTCGCGAACCTCGGCGCCTGGAGGTAGCCGGAACGCGTGGTGCCACTCCGGCGCCGTGCACGTAGACCAGCGTGGGCCCGCGACGCGCCCTATCCCAGCCTCGCTGTTCGAAGCGGATCGCTGCGCCAAGGATAGGGCGCGTCACGGTTCTTCCGGTCTACCAACCGGGGTGGTGGTAAGGAAGATTCAGACGGTCGTCGCCTTGGCCGGCGGACGTCCGCGAGTCGATTCGTGCGTGCGGATGCATCTCGTCGGCCCGAAGTGGCCTGGATCCGGCTCCATTCCTTCCTTACCACCACACCCGCTGGTATCTCGGAAGAATCGGCAGCCGACGGCCGATCTGGGGGGTGGATCGCCCTCAGAAACTGGCGAATATCAGTCCCCGTAGTGATAGTCCGGATCCGAACCCCTCCCGAGCCTCGGACGAGCCCGGCTCGTGCACGAACCAGCGCGCCGTATCCACCACATCGCCGGATTCGGGGTCGAATCTCCGCGCAGCACCACGTCCACTAGTAATCGCCAGGTTCCGCGCCGGCGCGGGGGCCAGGCCCGTGCCGTGGCGCGGCGCGGCCCAGACCCCAGCCACTCCTCGGGAATAGGCAACTGAGCGTGGTTGACCGACCGGGAGGCCTCGTCTATGCTCCGCCAGCCGTTCGACGAGCGTGGATTCCACGCTCCCGAAGCCTCCTCGGGCCCCTCCGGCCACGAGCCCGAAGAGTGCAGCTGACCCTGGCCGTAGGAGGTGATCCGGGAATTGGCAGAAGTCCGCGTGGGTGAAAACGAGACCTTCGAGAGCGCCCTCCGCCGCTTCAACAAGAAGATCCAGCAGAGTGGAATCCTTGCCGAGGCTCGCCGTCGCGAGCACTACGAGAAGCCGAGCGTCAAGCGCAAGCGCAAGGAAGCCAAGCGCAAGAAGGCCGCCCGCACGTCGCAGAGCTAGGTCGAGAGACCTGCTCCGCACCGGGCGACCCGCCCGAGGTGCCAGCAACCGGTGACCCTCAAGGAACGCCTCCAGTCCGAGACGACCGCCGCAATGCGGTCGGGTGATTCGCTGCGCCGCGACACCCTTCGGATGGTCCAGAACTCCGCCTACAACCTCGAGAAGAAGAGCGGCAAGCCGCTCACCGACGAGGAGCTGCTGGCGGTCGTCTCGCGCGAGGTGAAGACCCGCCGCGAGTCAGTCGAGGCGTTCCGCAAGGGCCATCGCGAGGATCTCGCTACCAAGGAAGAAGCCGAGATCGCGATCCTCGGCGAGTTCCTGCCCGAGCAGCTCGGCGAGGCCGAGATCCGGGACCTCATCGAGCAGGCCGTGAAGGCCACCGCCGCCGAGACGCCCCGGGACCTCGGCAAGGTGATGGGCTGGCTCGCGCCGCACACTCGCGGCCGGGCTGACGGCAAGCTCGTCAGCTCGCTCGTGGCCGCGCGACTGGCCGGGGCCGGTTGAGCCGCCGATGAACGGCATGCTGGTCCAGCGACCGGCGCGGGCGATCCCCTTCACCCGGCGCGACCTGGTTCGACTGCTCATCTCGTCGATCCTGCTGATCGTCGCGCTGACGGCGGTGCTGGCATCGGACATCGTGCCGACCAAGCTCAGCGTGACCGCCGGCCAGGTGGCCACGGCCGACATCGTCGCGCCTCGAGCGACGACGTTCACGAGCCAGACCCTGACCCAGGAGGCGCGCGACGCGGCGAGCCAGGCGGTCGCACCGCAATACGACTACACCCCGGCCAAGGGCGACACGGTGGCCCAGGCCGCCACGGTCGAGCTCAACAGCGAGATCGCGCCCGCCGACGCGGCGTTCTCAGCGACGCTCACCGAGGCAGCCCGCAAGGCCCTCCTCAAGAACGCGATTCCGGGCCTCTCCGACGAGTCGCAGGCGAACTTGCTGGCAATGACCCCGGATCGCTGGCCGGCGGTTCGCGACGAAGCCCGCCGCCTCCTGGCCCAGCTCGAGGGGTCCGAGCTCAGGGACACGGACCTCGACAGCACCCGGGCGAACCTCGCCGGCCTCGTCCTGGGCGGCCTCCAGGCCTCGGAGCGCCAGCTCGTGGCCGAACTCGTCTCGCCCGTGCTGACCGCGAACTCGTCCTACAGCGCGGACCTCACCACCGCCGCCCGCGAGCAGGCTGCCGAAGGGGTCGCGCCGGTGACGGTCACCCTCAGCCAGGGTCAGACGATCGTGCGCAAGGGCGATCCGATCGGTGCCCTCGAGATCGAGGAAGTCCAGGCGTTCGGGCTCACGGATGCCCGCGTCGACGTGGCCCGCCTGGCCGGCTGGGCGCTCCTCGCGATCCTGATCGTCGGGCTCGTCCTGGCCTGGATCTGGCGGTTCCGGCCGACGCTCTGGCACCGGACCAACGTCCTCGTCCTGATCGGGATGCTCCTCGTCTTCACGACCCTCGCCCTGAAGCTGACTGCCGGGCGGTCGGTCCTGCCGTTCTTCGTGCCCACGGCGGCGGCGGGGATCCTGATCGCGATCCTCCTCGACGCCAGTGCGGCGGTGATCCTCACTGCGGTGATCGCCGTCCTGGGCGGTGCGGTCAACGGCAACTCGCTCGAGATCACCGCCTACATCTTCCTGGGCGGGCTGGCCGGCATCGTTGCCGTCCGGCGGGGTGACCGGCTCAACGCGTTCGTCCAGGCGGCATTCGCGATCTTCGTCGTCAACGCCCTGGTCGTGTCGACCTTCTCATTGCTCGGTGAGCGCGACATCACCGGCGTCCTCCAGCTCTACGGCGCCTCGGCCGCGGCCGCCGGGGGATCGGCCATCGCGGCGGTCGGCAGCTTCGCGGTGATCGGCAACCTGTTCGGGATCCTGACCGTCTTCCAGCTGCTCGAGCTGGCCAATCCGTCGCAGCCGCTCCTCCGCCGCCTGCTGATCGAGACGCCTGGCACCTACCACCACTCGATCATGGTCGGGAACCTGGCCGAGCGAGCCGCCGAGGCGATCGGCGCCGATCCGCTGATCACCCGCGTCGCCGCTTACTACCACGACGTCGGCAAGCTGGCCAATCCGCAGGCGTTCATCGAGAACCAGGCCGGCGGCGACAACGTCCACGACGAGCTCGATCCGGACGTCTCGGCGACGATCCTCAAGGAGCACGTCGGCGACGGCATCGAGATCGCCTACCGGGCCCACCTGCCCAAGCCCCTGATCGCGTTCATCCCGCAGCACCACGGCACCGCCCGGCTGAGCTACTTCTACGCCAAAGCGCGCGACGAGGCCGCCGCGCCGTATGGCGGCCTGGACACGGCAGAGGGCGAGAAGGCGGCCGACGCCATCGACCAGCGGCTCTACCGCCATAACGGCCCCAAGCCACAGAGCCGCGAGGCCGCCCTGCTGATGCTCGCCGACGGGGTCGAGGCGTCGGTTCGGTCGCTCTCGTCACGCGACGAGCCGGCGATCCGGGCGATGGTCAACCGGATCATCGGCGAGCGCCTCCAGGACGGCCAGTTCGACGAATGCGACCTGACGCTGCGTGACCTCGAGCGGATCCGGGAGGCGTTCGTCGCCCAGCTGCTCGGGATGTACCACCAGCGGATCGCCTACCCGCAGTCGAAGATCGTCGAGCTCGAGTCGCGACGGCTCGCCGCCGGCGGCGGAACGGTCGAGAGCCACGGTCCGTCGAGCGATGGGGCCTGAGTCGGTCTCAGCCTCGCGGTCGATCTACCTCCGCCCATGGCGGATCGACATCACCACGCGGCCGGGCGTGCCGACCCTCGTGCCGTTCACCCGCCTGGCTCGGACGATCGGGGCCGCGCTCGAATCCGCGGACGCCCCACACCCGGCCTCGATCGGGCTGATTCTCGCCGATGACTCCGAGCTGGCAAGCCTGAACGTGGCCCATCTGGGCAAGGACGGAGCAACCGACGTGCTGTCCTTCCCGCTGCTGCCGGCCAATGCGTATCCGGCCCATCCCGGAGCGTCGCACCCCGGGAACCTGGCCGGCCCCGACGCCATTCCGTTTGCCCTGCCGCCCGGGCGACGCCCGCACCTCGGGGACATCGTGGTCTCGGTCGAACGAGCGACCGAGCAGGCCGAGGCCGGCCGCGGCGGCCAGACGGGCGATGTCCGCTGGTCGCCGGCCGACGAGCTGCGCCTCCTCGTCAGCCACGGCACGCTCCACATCTGTGGCTGGGATCACGCCGAACCCGAGGAGGAGGCCGCGATGCGCGCCCTCGAGCAGCACCTCCTCGTCGGGGGCTGATTCTCGGTGCGCCGGGCGGGCCCGCCCTCAGCCACTCGCTCGCGACGCTGATACCATCGTCCAGGGCCCGCCGCGGACGGTTTGGGTCCTGTCAGCGTGCACGCGCAACGGCGCGGAGCGCGCCCTTTGGCATGTCGCGGAGCGTTCGTGAAGATCGTCGTCGGCCTGGGAAACCCGGGCAGCCAGTACGCGAAAACCCGTCATAACGCCGGTTGGATGGTCCTCGACAAGATCGCCGATCGAGCCGGCTGGTCGGGTCGCGGCCGGACCCGCGACGCAAGCTCGGTGGTCCAGGGCCGGTTCCGCGGCCTCGACCTGATCCTCGTCAAGCCGCTCACGTTCATGAACGATTCGGGCCTGGCCGTGCGCAAGGTGCTGGCTCGCGAGCACGCCCCGCTCGTCGACCTGCTCGTGGTCGCCGACGACTTCGCCCTGCCGTTCGGCAAGCTGCGCTTCCGCGAGGGTGGCAGCGGCGGCGGACACAACGGCCTCGGCTCGATCATCGACGAGCTCAGCAACGAGGGCTTCAGCCGGCTGCGAATCGGGATCGGCGATCCCGAGCATCGCGCCATCGACCACGTCCTGTCCGCGTTCACGCCCGACGAGCAGGCCCGGATGGACGAGCTCCTCGAGGCCGCCGCCGACGGCGTCGAGGCGTGGGCCCGCGACGGGACCTCGAAGGCCGCCAACCGGTTCAACAGCTTCCTGCTCCGACCGGCCGATGCCGAGCGGCAGGCGGCGCCCGGCGAGATCGACGGGCCACCCGGCGTCGACGGTGTCCGCCGGACGAAGACCGGCTGGCGCAAGCCGCGACCGATCGATCCCAACGGCGAGTCCGGCGAATGAACGAGCCTCGCGAATGAACGAGCGCCCGCCGTTTCGTGGCAAGCGCGGGGCCGAGCGCCGCCTCGTCGAGCGCATCTCGACCGAATACGCCGAACGCAAGACCCGCACCGAGGCGACGGCGGTCGACTTCGACGTGGCGGCGGTCGATTCCGAGGTCGGCGACCTTCGCAGGGCAGAGGCCGCCGAGGCCGCCCGGACGGCCGCGGCCCGGGTCGCCGCGACGAAGGCGGCGGCGTCGCGCTCGGCACGGCGGATTCCGGACCTCTCCGTCCTGCCGCCGCTCCTCGTCGGAACGGGGTCGTTCGCCTCGCTCCAGGAGCGGATCGGTTCGGCGACCGCGGCCGTCCCGGTTGGCGGCCGGCACGCCGGCCTCACGACGATTCCCCACGGCGCGAAGAGCTTCCTCGGGGCAGCGCTCGCGGCGACGGGTGAGCGGCTCGTCTGGATCGCCCGCGACTCGGAGATCGGCGACCGGCTGGCCGAGGAGCTCGCGGCCTGGCTGGGCGACCCCGAGTCAGTGGTCGTCCTGGAGCCGAGGACCGCCCTCGCCTATGAGCGCAGCGAGCTCGTGCCCGACGAGACGGCGGCCCGGGTCGCAGCCCTGGCTGCCTGGCGGAGCGGCGCGGCCCGGGTCATGGTCGCCAGCGTCCAGGCGCTCCTCCAGCACACGCTGAATCCGGCCGACCTGCCGGCCGAGCCGCGCCACCTCAAGCCCGGCGATCGGCTCGTCCTGGACCGGTTCCTGCTCGAGTTGCTGGGCCTCGGCTACCAGCCGGTCATCGAGGTTGCCGGCCGGGGCGAGTTCGCTCGCCGGGGCGGGATCGTCGACGTCTTCCCGCCGGGCTCGGCGTTGCCGGTGCGCATCGAGCTCTTCGGTGACGAAGTCGATTCGCTGCGCAGCTTCGATCCGACCGACCAGCGGACGACCGAGCGGATCAGCTCGGTGAACCTCCTGCCGGCGACCGAGTTCCTGGTCCCGACCGGCGGGATCGACGAGATCCGCGCCGGCCTCGGACGCGCCGCGAACCGGCTTCCCGAGCGGCTCCAGGCAGATCTCGCGCGATTCGAGGGCGCCCGGTCGGAAGGGGCCCAGGCAGCTCCCGGCCCGGCCGGGGCGAGTGGCACCGGTCGGGCGCTCCACGCCGGTGATGCCGCCGAGATCTGGGCCGGGATCATCTGCCCGGCGAACGGCTTCGACCATGTCCCACTCGAGACGCTGCTGGTCCTCGATGAGCCTGCCGACCTGGCCGAGGCGGCCCAGTTCCTGTGGCGGCAGGCGGATGAACGGCGGGCGGAGCTCGTCGAGGGCGGCGAGCTACCCAAGGACTGGCCGGTCACGTACCTCGGGCCGCGGGACTGGAAGAGCCGGCTGGTGCGCTCGCGGACCCTCGAGCTGACCTGGGAATCGGAGGGCGTCCTCGCCCCGGGCACCGCGATGGCGGCACGCGGGCTCTCGTCCGGCGACCTGTTCGGCTGGCGGGAGCCGGTCGTTCCTTCTGCCCGCACCGGGCGGCTCGCCGAGGCGCTCGACGCGTGGCGCTCGGAGGGCGCCCGGATCGTCCTCGCGTCGGACCAGGCACCGCGCCTCGCGGAGCTCCTCGCCGAGGCCGGCCAGCCGACCGGGGTCACGAGCCGGCTCACCGTCGCGCCGCCGCCCGGGGCGGTCGCCCTGATCGAGCGGAGCCTGAACGGTGGCTTCACCGGCGGCCCGGACGGCCTGGTGGTGATCACCGACCGGGAGCTGTTCGGCTCGGTCCGCGTCCGCCGCCCGAAGGCCCTCCGGCGAGTCGTGCCACGGGACATCCTCGAACGGCTCAAGACCGGCGACCTCGTCGTCCACATCGACCACGGCGTCGCCCGCTACGAGCAGATGCTCCGGCGCGGAGGCTCGGGCGAGGAGCGCGACTACCTCGAGCTGAGCTTCGCCGGCGGCGATCGGATCTACGTCCCGGTCGAGCAGATCGCCCGGGTCAGCCGCTACTCGGGCGGCGAGCATCCCACGCTCAGCCGGCTGGGCGGCACCGACTGGCTGCGGACGAAGCAGCGGGTCAAGAAGGCCGTCGACGATCTCGCCGAGGAGCTCCTCGAGCTGTACGCGACACGAGCCGGCGCCGAGGGCCACTCGTTCGCCGCGGACACGCCCTGGCAGGGCGAGATGGAGGCGAGCTTCCCGTACGAGGAGACGGTCGACCAGCTCCGGGCGATTGCCGAGACGAAGGCCGACATGGAATCACGCCGGCCGATGGATCGGCTCGTGGTCGGAGACGTTGGCTACGGCAAGACCGAGGTCGCGATCCGGGCGGCGTTCAAGGCGATCCAGGACGGCCGGCAGGTCGCCGTCCTCGTGCCCACGACCGTCCTCGCCGCCCAGCACGACACGACGTTCTCGCAGCGCTTCGCCGCCTTCCCGATCACGGTCCGCCTGCTGAGCCGGTTCGTGCCGGCCAGGGAGCAGGCCGAGACGATCGAGGGTCTCGCGAGCGGCGCGGTCGACCTCGTCATCGGCACCCACCGGCTGCTCTCGCGGGACGTCAAGTTCCGCGACCTCGGCCTCGTGGTCGTCGACGAGGAGCAACGGTTCGGTGTCGCCGCGAAGGAGCGCCTGAAGCGCCTCCGCCGCGAGGTGGACGTCCTCACCCTGTCGGCGACGCCGATCCCGCGGACGCTCAACCTGGCCCTGGCCGGGGTTCGCGACCTGAGCGTCATCGAGACCCCGCCCGAGGATCGCCTGCCGATCCAGACCCGGGTCGCCGCGGCGACCGCCGGCCTGGTCCGCGACGCGATCGAACGGGAGCTCGACCGCGGCGGCCAGGTCTTCTACGTCCACAACCGGGTCGAGACGATCGAGGCCCAGGCCCAACAGCTGCGGGGCATGCTGCCCGACGCCCGGATCGTCGTCGGCCACGGCCAGATGCCCGAAGGCAGCCTCGAGCAGGTCATGATCACGTTCGCGGGCGGGGCGGCGGATGTCCTCGTGTGCACCACGATCATCGAATCGGGCCTGGACATCCCGAACGCCAACACGATCATCATCGACCGCGCCGACACCCTCGGCCTTGCCCAGCTCTACCAGCTCCGTGGCCGGGTCGGGCGCTCGAGCCGCCGCGCGTTCGCCTACCTCCTGTACCGCCGCCGCGAGCGCCTCTCCGACGAGGCCCGCAAGCGACTCCAGGCGATCTTCAATGCCTCGGAGCTTGGGGCGGGCTTCCAGATCGCCCTCTCCGACCTGGAGATCCGGGGCGCCGGCAACATCCTGGGCGGCGAGCAGTCCGGCCACATGGCGGCCGTGGGCTTCGACCTTTACAGTCGCCTGCTGGCCGATGCGGTCGAGGAGGTCAAGGCGCGTCGCGAACGGCGTGAGCCGAACCTGGCCCCGACCCAGGCGGTCCTCGACCTGCCGATCGACGCCCACCTGCCGGACGACTACGTCTCCGACGAGGCCCAGAAGCTGGAGCTCTACCGGCGCCTCGCCCGAGCCCGCAACACCGAGGACCTCGATGCCTTCCGCCGGGAGGCGGCCGACCGCTTCGGCCCGCTGCCGCCGCCGGTCGAGCGGCTCGTCGAGGTCGCCGGGCTGCGCCTGGCGGCCGAGGCGGCCGGGATCGCCTCGATCTCGCGTGAGGAGGGCCAGCTCGTCGTCCGCTTCGGGGCCCTGAGCCGGGCCACGGCGATGCGCCTCCTGGCGCCGCTGGGCGGCGGTCCGCGGGCGGTCGGTCTGGGCCTGCCCGGCGTCCGTCCCGGCGACGTCACGTTCGCGAGCAACCAGGTCCGGATCCGGCTGCCGCGCGATCCGCGAGCGGGCTGGCTGCTGACCCAGGCGGTGGTGGCTCGCCTCTCGGAGGCCGAGCCGGAGCCGGCCAATGCCTGACGGTGCCGTCGAGGCGCTCGACAGCGGCAGGCCGACCGCCCACGTCGGGCTGTTCGAGCCGGGACGCCGGAGCCTGACCCTCGGGCTCGTCCTGACGGTCACCCTCGTCGCCTTCGAATCGCTGGCCGTCGCCACGGCGATGCCGATCGTCGCCCGCGAGCTCGGCGGGATCGAGCTCTACGGCTGGGTCTTCAGCCTCTTCTTCCTCGGCGACCTCGTCGGCATCGTCTCGATGGGCCTGCTGATCGACCGCGGCGGGTTGATCCGGCCGTTCGCCCTCGGCCTCGGGCTCTTCGCGATCGGCCTGCTGATCGGCGGGACGGCCCCGTCGATGGCCGTCCTGATCGGCGGCCGGCTGCTCCAGGGATTCGGTGCCGGAGGGATCGCGCCGGTGGCCTACGTCGCGATCGCCCGGGCCTTGCCGGCGGATCTCCGGCCGCGGATGCTGGCGGTGCTCTCGACGGCGTGGGTCGTGCCGGGCGTGATCGGCCCGGCGCTCAGCGGCGTGATCGCCGAGCACCTCAGCTGGCGCGTCGTCTTCCTGGGCCTCCTGCCGCTCGTCGCGATTGCCGCCGTGCTCACCATCCCGGCGCTCTCGCGGGTGGCTCCGGCACCGGCGACGGAGGCTCCGACGAGTGCCAGTGAACGGCGGCGCCTGGTCGGGGCAATCGTCCTGGCCGTCGGGGCGGGCCTCCTCCTCGTCGGGTTGACAAACGCGACGCTGTTCCCCGGCCTCGTCCTCGCGCTGATCGGCGTCGTGATCGGCCTGCCGGCCTACCGGGCGCTGACGCCGGCCGGGACGCTCTCCGCCCGGCGGGGCCTGCCGGCCGCGACGCTGATCCGCGGCCTGCTGACGTTCGCCTTCTTCAGCGTCGACGCGTACGTTCCCCTCCTGCTGATCGGCTGGCGGGGGATCGACGCGAGCACCGCGGGGATCGCCCTGACGGTCGCCACCCTGACCTGGACCGGTGCCGCCTGGGTCCAGGCCCGCTACGTCGTCCGCCTCGGGGCCGGACGGTTCGTCACGGCGGGCTTCTGCGTCGTCCTCGTCGCGGTGGGCATCCTCGCGCTCGTGCTCTCGCCGGCCGTCCCGATCGTCGTCGCCTCCGTCGCCTGGGGAATCGCCGGGATCGGCATGGGCCTGGGCTACGCGCCGCTGACCCTGATCGTGCTGGCCGAGGCGCCGCCCGACGGCCAGGGCATGGCGACCGCGGCGCTCCAGCTCAGCGACGTGCTGGGGACGGCCCTCGGCACGGGGACGGGCGGGGCGGCGATCGCCTTCGCCGCCGGGGCCGGCCAGCCCGCCTGGGTCGGCTTGGCGGGCGCGTTCGCGATCGGCACGGCGGTCGGGTTCGTGGGCCTGGGACTGACCGGACGGCTGCGCAGCGCGAGCGTCCCCATTCGCACGGCGCTGGAGGCGCGGTAGACTGCAACGGCCGCAGTCGGTCCCGCTGCGAGGAAGCCAGCCACCTCATCGGAGGCCCCAGCCGATATGTCCGCCGAGGAACTCCGCGCAAAGATTCGCGAGATCCCCGACTTTCCCAAGCCCGGCATCCTGTTCTACGACATCACCACGCTGCTCAAGGATCCGGTCGCGTACAAGGAATCGATCGACCTGATGCTCGCGCCGTGGCGCGATGACAAGGTCGACCTCGTCGTGGGCATGGAGTCGCGCGGCTTCATCTTCAGCGCCCCGATGGCCTACCTCCTCGACGCGGGCCTGGTGCCCGTGCGCAAGCTGGGCAAGCTGCCGGCCGAGACGATCACGGTCGAGTACGCGCTGGAGTACGGCTCGAACACCCTCGAGATCCACCGCGACGCGATCCAGCCGGGCCAGCGGGTCCTGGTCGTCGACGACCTGCTCGCGACGGGCGGCACCGTGCGTGGCACGATCGACCTGGTCGAGCGGCTCCAGGGCGAAGTGGTCGGCCTGGGCTTCCTCGTCGAGCTCGAGTTCCTCAAGGGCCGCGACCGGCTCCAGGGCCTGCGGGTCGAGAGCGTCGTTCGCTACTGAGCCAGAGTACGGTGAGCGACGCGACAACCGACGATCCAGCGGGCCAGGGACCCCTCCCGGGCGGCACCGCCGCGTCCGCCCCGCCGGCCCCCGACGCTCAGCCCGTCCCCCCCGGCGCCTCCGCCGGCCAGCCGGTGCCCGAGGTCGATCTCGGCCGGCGGTTCTTCTTCCGCCAGTTCGCCGCCGAGGTGATCCACTCGGCAGCGACCGCCGCCGGGGCCGCCGGGGCCCTCCAGCGCGCCGCGACCGACGCCGCCGGGGCGCTGCTCAATCCGGAGTCCGCGTTCGGCAACAACCAGGCGCCGACGACGGTCAACCCGATGCTCGCCGCGACGCGCCTGTTCGAGCCGACGCCCGCCCTGGTCAACCCGGCTCCCGGCGAATCGCGCGGCTTCCGGACGGCCTTCCGGATGGACCACGATCGGATCCTGTTCATCGACCAGCGCAAGCTGCCGGGCGAGCTCGTCGAGTACTCCTGCGCCGATGGTCCCGAGGTGGCTGTCGCGATCCGCGAGATGGTCGTGCGCGGTGCGCCCGCTCTCGGTCAGGCCGCGGCCTATGGCCTGGCGCTGACCGCCCAGCATTCGCGAGACCGCGCGAATCCCGAACGTCGTGCCCGGATCCGCGGTGCCGCGACCGAGCTCCGGGCAAGCCGCCCGACGGCGGTGAACATCGCCTGGGCACTCGACCGGATGCTTGCCCGAATCGAGCGGCTTGGCGACCTCGCCGACAACGGTGACGTCGTCGCCGGCGTCCTGCGGGTCGAGGCCGACGCGATCTGCGCCGAGGCGACCCGCGATCACGGCGCCCTGGCCGATTTCGGCCTCGCCCTGCTGCCCCAGACGCCCGGCCGCGAGCTGCGCCTCCTCACCCATTGCAACACCGGGCCGCTGGCCTGCGGCCAGTTCGGGACGGCGCTGGGCATCGTCCAGGCCGCCTGGGCCGCGAACCGGCAGCTCGAGGTCTTCGTCGACGAGACCCGGCCCTACCTCCAGGGCGCCCGGCTGACAGCCTGGGAGCTCGTCCAGGCCGGCGTCCCCTACACGCTCATCGCCGACGGTGCCGCCGGCTCGCTGCTTGCCTCGGGCCAGGTCGACGCGGTCCTCGTCGGCGCCGACCGGATCGCCGCGAATGGCGATACCGCCAACAAGATCGGGACCTACCCGCTGGCCGTCCTGGCCGCCCGCCACCGGGTGCCGTTCTACGTCTGCGCGCCGCTCAGCTCGGTCGACATGGCCACCTCCGAGGGGTCGATGATCCCGATCGAGATGCGCTCCGAGGACGAGGTCTTCAGCTTCGCCGGCGTGCGCACCGCCCCGCGCTTCGGCAAGGCCTGGAATCCGGCCTTCGACGTGACGCCCGCGTCGCTGATCAGCGCGATCGTGACCGAGGAGGGCGCCCTGCGAGCCCCGTTCGGTCCGGCCCTCGAGGCAGCGGTTGGCGCGAAGGCCGAGCATGATGCGGCGGCCCGCCTCGCCCAGTACGCGACGCCCGCCACCGTCCCGATGCAGCCCGCGAACTCGCCGGCCGACCCGCCCGGGGTGGTCGCCTGATGGCCAGCATCGTCGTCTCGCGGCGGGACACCGGCCTGGTCACCCGGACCACGACCGACCGTGTCCTGCTCCGCCAGTTCCTCGAGCACGATCGCCTGTTCGCGGCCTATGCGATCTGCGATCTCGATGACCGCGAGTTCAGCCGCACCCGCTGGGGTGGGGCGTTCGTCGGCACCGACCTCGTCGCCGTGGCCCTCGAATACGCCGGCCTGTCGCCCCAGCCGCTGTTCGTGATGGGCCGCAACGACGGGATCGAGGCCGCGCTGCGCGACCTCGTCAAGCCGCGCGCTGCCTACGTGGCGGCCCTGCCGGCGGCGATGCCGGCCGTCGAGACGAGCTATCGCGTCGATCCGGGCCCGCAGATGGTCCGGATGTGGGTCGATCGGTCCACGTTCCGGCCCTATCCCGCCGACACCCGTCGCCTGCTGCCGATCGAGGTCGGCGACCTGAACCGGCTCTACCAGCTCGGCTTTGCCTCGTGGCTCGGCTCCGGCGCGATCGCGAGCGGCGTCTACTACGGCGTCCGAGTCAACGGCCGGCTCGTCGCCGCGGCCGGCACCCACGTCGTCAGCGCGTCAGCCCGGCTGGCCGTCGTCGGCAACGTCCTGACCCAGGCCGAGTACCGCGGCCGGGGCTACGCGACGGCGACCACCGGCGCGGTCACCGCCGAGCTGCTGCGCTTCTGCGACCAGGTGGTCCTCAACGTCCGGGCGGACAATCCGCCCGCTCTCCAGGCCTATCGCCGGCTCGGCTACCAGGAGCACGTCCGGTTCGAAGAGCGGCTCATCCACCGGGTCGGGACGTCCTGGCCGAGCCTGCCCGGGCCGCTCCGACGCTTCCTCTCACCCCGCAAGGAGACCGATCTCTGATGACAGCCCCCACCACGCAGCTTCCGGCGCACGACGTCGTCGACCTCGGCCTGGCCGGCGAAGGCGTTCGGCGGATCGAATGGGCGGCTCGAGAGATGCCGGTCCTGCGCCTGATCAGCGAGCGCTTCGAGCGTGAGAAGCCGCTCGACGGCCTGCGCATCGGCGCCTGCCTCCACGTCACCACCGAGACAGCCAACCTGATGCGGGCGCTCAAGGCCGGCGGAGCCGAGGTCACCCTGGCGGCGTCGAACCCGCTCTCGACGAAGGACGATGTCGCCGCGGCCCTGGTTGCCGCCTACGGGATCAGCTGCTACGCCCGCCACGGTGAAGACCGCGACACCTACTACGGCCATCTCAACAAGGTCGCCGACACCCATCCGCAGATAACGATGGACGATGGCTGCGACCTCGTCGGGCTGCTTCATGAGCAGCGGCCCGAGCAGCTCAAGGAGGTCCTGGCCGGCACCGAGGAGACGACGACCGGCGTGATCCGGCTCAAGGCGATGGCCGCCGACGGCGCCCTCCGCTTCCCGGTCGTCGCCGTCAACGAGGCCCAGACGAAGCACCTCTTCGACAACCGCTACGGAACGGGCCAGTCGACCCTCGACGGGATCCTCCGGGCGACGAACATCCTCATCGCGGGACGCCAGGTCGTCGTCGCCGGCTACGGCTGGGTGGGCAAGGGGATCGCGGCGCGGATGGCCGGCCACGGCGCCCACGTCGCGGTCATCGAGGTCGATCCGATCCGTGCGCTCGAGGCACTGATGGACGGCTTCCAGGTGATGACCGCCGAGCAGGCCGCCGGGTGGGGCCAGCTGTTCATCACCGCCACGGGCAACGTCAACGTCTTCCGGCGCGAGCACTTCGCCGCGATGCGCGAGGGCGCGATCATGGCCAACTCCGGCCACTTCGACGCCGAGCTCGACCTGGCCGCCCTGCGCGAGATGGCCGAAGGGCATGTGCGCGAGGTCCGCGACAACGTCCAGGAGTTCGACCTCGGTGGCAAGCGGGTCAACCTGATCGCCGAAGGGCGGCTCGTCAACCTGGGCGCTGCCGAGGGCCACCCCGCCGCCGTCATGGACATGAGCTTCGCCAACCAGGCGCTCTCGGCGGAGTACGTGGCGCTCCATCACGCCGAGCTCGAGGCCCGGGTCTACGTCGTTCCCGAGGCGATCGACGCCGAGGTGGCCCGGCTCAAGCTGGCCGCCCTCGGAATCACCCTCGACCCGATGACCCCCGAGCAGGTCGCCTACATAGCCTCCTGGCAGCACGGCACCTGACGTCCCAGATCGCTGTCCGTCGAGCCGGGCAAGCTCCCGCCACGCTCGATTCGCGCTCGCTCCATGAGCATTCCGAGGCCAAGCCGACCCACTGACGGCTCGCCGAAGGCTCGCGGCACGAACGGACCCTACGGACGGGTCGCGACCAGGCCGAACGACAACGGCAGCCTCGAGCGCTCCTCGGGGAGGATGTCGGCGTGGCCGCTCCACCAGTCGCGCGGGTATTCCACCAGTCGCTCGATCCGCAGGCCGGCGCCAGCCACGGCCGTGACGACCTCGCCGAGGGTCCAGGCCCGCGAGAACTTCCAGTGCTGCGCGCCGTCGGGGATCGAGAGGTGGTCGATGAAGCCGGGCGACCAGCCGCGCGACGCCTCGGGACCGGCGAAGTAGTCGTAATCGGTCAGGGTCCAGTGGCCGTCCTCGTCACCGTCGACGAGCCATTCGAACGGATGCCCTTCGAACAGGACCAGCCGGCCGCCCGGCACCAACAACCGGGCCACGACCGCGGCCCACGCATCCAGGTCCTGGAGCCACAGCAACGAGCCGCGGCCCGTGTAGACGAGGCCGGCGCTGCCGTCCAGCGAGTGTGGCGTGTCGAGCACGTCCGCAACGAACCACGTGGCCGGTGCGCCAGTGGCTGCGGTGAGCCGCGAGGCGAGATCGATCATCCGCGGGCTCAGGTCGATGCCCACGACCTCGCCCGCCCCAAGGCGCCAGAGCGAGAGCGTGTCCCGCCCGCCGGCGCATTGCAGGTGGATGGCCCGGCGGCAAGCATGGAGGTCGCCCAGCAGCTCCTCCTCCTCCGGGAAGAGGTTGCTCCCGCCGCCACGAATCAGCTCGATGGCTTCCTCGAGCCAGCCCTCGTAGCGCTCGGCCGCCTCGTCCCAGGCCTTGCCGGTCGCCGCGTGCATCGCCCGAACGTCTGCCGCCTCGGCCGGCGTCGCGGGGCGCACATCGGAATCGTCGGCATCCACCTAGCGAGGGTACCGCGCCCGAAGGTTGGGACCGATGTCGGCAGGGGACGCATTACGCCCAAGTCCAGGGCCGCGACGGCCCTCGGGCGGACGCTGGTGGCCGCTTTCGTGCACGGACTCAGCTGCTGATCCGCTGCAGGGCCTCCCCGCCTGCGCCGGCCTGGACGTACCGCGTCTGATGACGACAATCGTCCCAAGTCGGGCCCGGGAGCTGAGTGGGCGGAGTCGCCGGAGACCCCCGTCGACTGCCCTCAGACGTTGGGAAGAATGTCGCCCGCAGCCGCATTGCGGTGGAGTCAGGGGTCAGCGAGGCCCGTGACAACGTCCACTTCGCCGAGTTCGTGCACGAGCGAGCCGGTTGCCACGCCCGATTCGAGCCCAATTGGCGAGATCTTGACGGCAACGCGCCTGGGGGCGGCATTCGTACCAGGTCAGGCCGGTGGCGGGGGCCGCGGGCCTTGCCGGTGGGCTGGGACGAATGCGCTCCTAGAAGGCAGGCGACACCGACGGGCCCGGGGCGAGGCCGCTCAGGTCGATCGTCGTGTTGCCGCTGCCGTAGATCCGGTTGCACACCGTGGCGAGGGCCGCGGAGAGGATCGCGTAGTTCGCGTCGCCGATGTTGTTCGTGTTGTTGGCCGCGTCCATCAGCGCACCGACGCCTGGGACGTCCTCGGCGCTCACGTCAACGCTGCAGTAGACATCGCCTTTGAGCGCGGCGAACGCAGGCGATTCATTGTTGCTATCCCACATGGCCTTGTCGCCAACTCCTGGCAGCGGGGCAGGGCTGGCGAACTCCGAGACATCGCTGTCGTACTGGGCCGTCCCGTCCGAGCCGCCCGCGACTTGCACGTCGACGTTCACGCTCGCGTCGGCCGCCTCGAACCGGCACTCCTGGCCCGTGCCGCTGAGGCCGAACGCGGTGACCGCGACCTGGGTGATCGGCGCGTCGAGCAACGGCTGAACCTGGTCGAATGTGAGCTGCTTGCACGTGGCGCTCGTGCCGCCCGTCGGTGCGACGGAGGCCCCTGGGGCAGCCGACGAGCCGCCGTCGCTCGACGACCCCGCGGCCGGCGAGCCGCCGGAGCCTCCCGAGCTGCCTGAGCAGCCGGCGAGGACGACCGCCGCGACGATCAGGCCGGCCGAGCTGGTGCGAACGAAGCGATGCATCGGATTCTCCTGGTGGCAGCGGGCCACTTGAACGGCGCCGATTGCCTCGACGCTCGCCCAAGTTGCGATACGCCGATCGCAATTCGATCGCAGGATCGAATCCGCTACCGTTGACGGTGCCCCGCGGCCTCGCCCGGCCGAACCGACCCGAGAGGTGAATCACTCGTGCGACCCGTCCTGTGGGAAAACCCCGAGCTGATCAGCATGAATCGCCTGCCGATGCATGCCGTGCCCCACGACGATCGGCTCGAGCTCGACGGAACGTGGCGGTTCGAGCTCCTCGAGCGAGCGGACGCCGAGCCCGCCGGCTCATGGCGCGAGATCGAGGTCCCGGGCGCCTGGACGATGCAGGACACGTTCGACAAGCCCCACTACACGAACGTCCAGATGCCGTTCGCAGGCACTCCGCCGCACGTCCCCGAGGCCAATCCGACCGGGATCTACGAGCGGACGTTCGAGCTGCCCGAATCCTGGTCGGGCCGGCGGATCGTCCTCCACGTCGGCGCCGCCGAGAGCCTGCTCGTCGTCCACCTCAACGGCAACGAGGTCGGGCTCAGCAAGGATTCGCACCTGGCCGCGGAGTTCGACCTGACCGATCTCGTCGCGGCCGGGACGAATACCCTCCGGCTGCGGGTCATCAAGTGGTCCGACGCCACGTACATCGAGGACCAGGACCAGTGGTGGCACGGGGGGATCACCCGTTCGGTCTTCCTGTACACGACCGGCCGGGTCCACCTCGCCGAGATCAAGGCGATCGGCGGCCTCGCCGACGACCTCCACACGGGCACCCTCGACTTCCGGGCCGAGGTCGGCTTCGCGGGCGTCGACCCGGAACCCGGCTGGACCGTCGAGACGACGCTCGGCGAGATCGGCGACCCGGTTGCCACCGTCCGGGCGGAGGCGCTCGTCACCGATCACGGTCCGGACGGCACGAGTCTGGCCCAGCGCGAGGTGATCGCCCGCCACGCTTACGGCGGCCCGCTGACCGAGGCCGAGGAGACGGTGGAGTGGCCGGCCCTCGAACGCCGGATCGCCCGTCCGCTCGACGGGCTCCTGACGTGGAGGATCGAGATCCCCGACGTCCGGCCCTGGTCCGCGGAGGTTCCGGCGCTCTATCCGCTGACCGTCGTCCTGCGATCCCCGAACGGCGACGTCGTCGAGCAGGCGCGCCTCCGGATCGGGTTCCGGCGGGTCGAGGTCCGGGGTCTCGAGCTGCTCCTCAACGGCCAGGCGGTCCTGCTCCACGGCATCAACCGCCACGACTTCGACCAGTTCAACGGCCGATCGCCCAGCCGCGCCTCGATCCAGGCCGACATCGTCCAGATGAAGCAGTTCGGCTTCAACGCCCTGCGCACGTCGCACTACCCCAACGATCCCGCGGTCGTCGAGCTGTGCGACGAGCTCGGGCTCTACGTCATCAGCGAGGCCGACATCGAATCCCACGCGTTCTGGGCGTCGCTGTGCGAAGACCCGGCGTACCTCGGGGCATGGGTCTCGCGCGTCTCGCGGATGGCCATCCGCGACAAGAACCACCCCTCGATCATCCTCTGGTCACTGGGCAACGAGTCGGGCTACGGCGACAACCACGATGCGGCCGCCGGCTGGCTCCGCCGCTACGACCCGAGCCGGCCGCTCCACTACGAAGGCGCGATCCGCTTCGAGTGGTGGTCTCACCAGACGGTCAGCGATATCACCGCGCCGATGTACCCGCCGATCGAGGGTATCGTCGCCCACGCCACCAACGGCAGCCAGCTTCATCCGCTGATCATGTGCGAGTACTCGCACGCGATGGGCAACAGCAACGGGACGCTTGCCGAGTACTGGGACGCGATCGAGTCGACCCCCGGGCTCCAGGGCGGGTTCATCTGGGAGTGGTGGGACCACGGGCTCGTCCAGAAGCTGCCGGACGGCACGACCCGCTGGGCGTACGGCGGCGACTTCGGCGACGAGCCCAACGACGGCAACTTCTGCCTCGATGGCCTCGTCTTCCCGGATCGCACGCCGAAGCCGGCGCTCTGGGAGCATCGCCATCTCGCCGCGCCGGTGCGCATCTCGGGCTCGGCCGCCGATGTCGGCGCCGGCCGGATCACGATCACGAACCGCCAGTACGTCCGCGGCCTCGATTGGCTGGCGTGCACCTGGGACCTTGCCACCGAGTCCGGCAGCCTCGCCTCGGGCTCGCTCGACTTGCCGGCGATCGAGCCGGGTGCCAACGCAACGATCGCCGTGCCGGGCTGGCCCCAGGCGGGCCTCCCTGTCGGGCAGGATGCCTGGCTGACCCTGCGCTTCAGCACCCCGGTCGAGCTGCCCTGGGCGCCGGCAGGCTTCGAGGTCTGTGCGGCGCAGCTCGCCGTCGTCCCCGCGTCCCGGTCCGACGGATCCGGCGCGCAGCCCGCAGGAGCCGACGCCGGAGCAGCGGTCCAGCTCGACACTGCCGGCCTGCTCGTCCACCCGTCGATCGCCGCCCCGCCCACGCTGAGCCTGTGGCGGGCTCCGACCGACAACGACCGGATCGGCGGGATGGGTGCCAAGTGGGTCGCCTGGGGCCTCGACCGGCTTGAGCGGACCCTCGACACGATCGAGCGCGACGGTCCGGCAACGGTCGTCCGGAGCACGTACCGGGGCGCCCAGGGGATCTCGGTCAGCCATGAGCAGCGGTTCAGCCCGCTCGCCGGCGGTGCGGTCCGGGTCGATGAGGTGGCTGTGCTCCCGGCTGAGCTGACCGACGTCGCCCGCGTCGGAACCGTGCTCGAGACCGTGCCTGGACTCGACGAGATCACCTGGTTCGGGGCCGGTCCGCACGAGACCTACCCGGACCGGAAGCGCGGCGGACTGCTCGGGCGCTGGCACGGGACCGTCGAGGCGCAGGCCGTGCGCTATGCCCGGCCACAGGAGAACGGCGGGCACGCCGACGTCCGCTGGATCGAGCTCTGCGACGCGACCGGGCACGGGGTCCGGATCGTCCTTGGAGCTCCCAGCCAGCTCTCGGCCACCCACTTCCGAGCCGCCGATCTCGACGCCGCCCGCCACGATGCCGAGCTCAAGCCCGTGGCCAGCACGGTCATCCACATCGACGCGGCCCACCGCGGGCTGGGAACCGCGAGCTGCGGCCCCGACACCCTGCCGCAGTACGTCGTCGGTGCCGGGAGCTACCGCTGGTCGTGGATGATCGAGCCCTCGACCGGGACGTCGAAGGGCTCCTGACGATGCCGATCGAGTGGGATGCATCCGCGCGCCAGCTCCACCTGCGCAACGACCAGGTCAGCTACCTGATCCGGGTCCTCGAGGACGGCTCGATCGGCCAGCTCCATTTCGGTGCGCCGCTCGCCGACGGTCGGTCGTATCGCCATCTTGGGCGGGCCGGGTTCCAGGGCTTCACGAACCGGCTCGACGACCCGATCGCCCTCGAATACCCGACGGCGGGCGGCGGCGATTTCCGGATGCCGGCCCTGGTCGTGGAGCAGGCCGACGGTTCGAGCAGCCTGCGGCTCGAGTATGCGAGCCACCGGATCTTCCCCGGAAAGGCGTCGATCGATGGCCTGCCCTCGACCTACGCCGAGTCGGCCGGCGAGGCGACCAGCGTCGAGATCGAGCTCGTCGATCGGCCCAGCGGCGTGCAGGTCGCGCTGTCGTACACGATCTTCCGCGACGCGCCGATCGTGGCCCGCCACGTCCGGATCCGGAACGGGGGTTCGGCCCGCCTTCGGGTGACGACCGCGATGAGCGCCTCGCTCGACCTGCCCGATGACGCGTGGACGCTCGTCCAGCTGAGCGGTGCGTGGGCGCGTGAGCGGCATGTCACCGACAGGCGGCTGGCTCCCGGCCGCCAGTCGACGGCCAGCCTGCGCGGCGCCAGCGGCCACGAGCACGATCCATCGCTGATCCTGCGCCGCCCGACCACGACCGAGACAAGCGGCGAAGCGTACGGCCTCAGCCTCGTGTATTCGGGCAACTTCCTGGCCGAAGCGGAGGTCGGGCTGTATGGCACGACCCGTGCCCGGCTCGGGATCAACCCGGAAGGGTTTGCCTGGACGCTCGAACCGGGCGCGGATTTCAACACGCCCGAGGCCGTCCTCGCCTGGTCGAACGACGGCCTCGACGGCCTGAGCGCCGCCTACCACGGGCTCTATCGCGAGCGGCTCGCCCGGGGCTCCTGGCGCGACAGGCCCCGGCCCGTCCTCATCAACAACTGGGAAGGGACGTACTTCGCCTTCGACGAGCAGAAGCTCGTCGACATCGCGACGGTCGCCCGGGACCTGGGGATCGAGCTCTTCGTCCTCGACGACGGTTGGTTCGGGGCGCGCGACGACGACACGTCCTCGCTCGGCGACTGGGTTGTCGACCGGCGCAAGCTGCCCAATGGGATCGACGGCCTGGGCCGCCGGATCGAGGATCTCGGGATGCGCTTCGGGCTGTGGATCGAGCCCGAGATGGTCAGCGAGAAGAGCCAGCTCTTCGCCGCGCATCCCGACTGGGCGATCGGCGTGGCCGGCCGGCCACGGACGGAGAGCCGCCAGCAGCTCGTGCTCGACCTCTCCCGGCCCGAGATCGTCGACCACCTGTTCACGGTCATCTCGGAGGTCCTGGCGAGCGCGCCGATCTCGTACGTCAAATGGGACATGAACCGGAACATCACCGAGCCGGCCAGCCTCGCGTTGCCGGCGGAGCGCCAGGGCGAGTTCTTCCATCGCTACATCCTTGGCCTCTACGATCTGTACGGCCGGCTGACCGGAGCGTTCCCCGAGATCCTCTTCGAGTCGTGCGCGGGCGGCGGCGGCCGCTTCGATCCGGGCATGCTGGCGTACGCACCGCAGGCCTGGACGAGCGACGACACCGACGCGATCGAGCGCCTCCGGATCCAGTGGGGCGCCTCGCTGCTCTACCCGACGAGCTCGATGGGTGCCCACGTCTCCGCTGTCCCCAATCACCAGACCGGCCGCCGGACGCCAATCGCCACCCGGGCGGCGGTCGCCTTCTTCGGGGTCTTCGGCTACGAGCTCGACGCGACGAGCCTCTCGGGCGCCGAGCGGGCCGAGGTCGCCGACCAGGTGGCCTTCTACAAGGACCACCGCGAGCTCGTCCAGCGCGGCCGTTTCGTGCGCCTGCGCAGCCCGTTCGAGGGCGATGGCAACGAGACGGCGTGGATGTCGGTGTCCGATGATCGCCGCCAGGCCGTCGTGGGCTTCTACCAGACGCTGACCCGCCCGAACCCCGGGGTGAACCGCCTGCGCCTGCGCGAGCTCGACCCGTCCGCGCGCTATCGGATCACCCTCTGGCCGGCCCGCGCCGACACCGTCGAGCGCGACAACGCCCTGGTCCGGGGCGGTGACGAGCTGACCGAGGTGGGGCTGTTCCTCGACGTCGACCGCCACGAAGTCGCGAATCACGGGGACTACTGGGCCCAGCTCTTCATCCTTCGGGCCGAGTAGGGGCCGGGCCGCAGGGCCCGTGCTACCCTGCCCGGAGCACAGCAGGAGGCCGCTTGACCACGATCCTGGACGCCGCCGAATACCTCTTCACGTCCGAGTCGGTGACCGAAGGGCATCCCGACAAGATGTGCGACCAGATCAGCGACGCGATCCTCGACGCGATCATTCGCGCGGATCCCAACGCCCGGGTCGCCTGCGAGACGGCGACCACCACGGGCCTCGTCGCGGTCCTCGGCGAGATCAGCACGACGACCTACGCCGACTTCCAGCAGATCGTCCGGGAGACGGTTCGCGAGATCGGCTACACCCGCGCCGAGTACGGCTTCGACTACCAGACCTGCGGCGTCCTGGTCAGCGTCAAGGAGCAGTCGCCGGACATCGCGATGGGCGTGGACGGACACGAGCTCGGGGCCGGCGACCAGGGGATGATGTTCGGCTTCGCCTGCCGCGAGACGCCCGAGCTGATGCCCCTGCCGATCGCGCTCGCCCACCGGATGGCCCGGCGGCTTGCCGAGATGCGCAAGACCGGCCAGCTCCCGTACCTGCGCCCGGACGGCAAGACCCAGGTCACCCTCGAGTACGAGCACGGCGTGCCGCGCCGGGTGAAGACCGTCGTGGTGAGCACCCAGCACGATCCGGACGTGACCGTCGAGCAGATCGGCGACGACATCGCCGAGGCGGTGATCCTGCCGAGCCTGCCCCGCGAGCTGCGGGCGAGCGACCCGGTCATGCACATCAACCCGACGGGGCGCTTCGTCACCGGTGGCCCGATGGGCGATGCCGGGCTGACCGGCCGCAAGATCATCGTCGACACGTATGGCGGGATGGCCCGCCACGGCGGCGGCGCGTT
Organism: Candidatus Limnocylindrales bacterium; assembly: GCA_025450915.1. Taxonomy (GTDB): domain Bacteria; phylum Chloroflexota; class Limnocylindria; order Limnocylindrales; family CSP1-4; genus Palsa-1033. Next base: position 30,369 of record JANWLH010000128.1, read on the forward strand.
CAGCGGCAAGGATCCGACGAAGGTCGACCGGTCGGCCGCCTATGCCGCCCGCTGGGTCGCGAAGAACGTCGTGGCCGCCGGGCTCGCCGACCGCTTCGAGATCGAAGTCGCCTACGGGATCGGCATCGCCCGGCCGGTGAGCGTCTCGGTCGAATCGTTCGGGACGGGCAAGATCCCGGACGAGCGGATCCAGCACCTGATCGCCGAGCACTTCGACCTCCGGCCGGCGGCGATCATCGAGGCGCTCGACCTGCGCCGGCCGATCTACCGCCAGACGGCCGCGTACGGCCACTTCGGGCGGCCCGACCTCGACCTGCCCTGGGAGCGGACGGATCGTGCCGCGCTCCTGGCCGATGCCGCGGGACGCGCCCTGCCGGAGCCCGTCGCCGAGGCAATCTGACCTGTACGCCGTCATCCTGGCCGGCGGCGGAGGCACCCGCCTGTGGCCGCTGTCGTCACCCGAGCGCCCCAAGCCGTTCCTGCCCCTTCTTGGCGAGCGGACGCTGCTGCAACTGACGGCGGATCGGCTCGAAGGTCTCGTCGATCCAGACTCGGTCTTCGTCGTGACGGATCAGCGCTACGCGAGGCTCGTCGGTGAGCAGTTGCCGGACGCAACGGTCCTTGCCGAACCAATCGGCCGGAACACGGCTCCGGCAATCGCGCTGGCGACCGTCGCGATCGATCGCGCCGACGACGAGGTGATGCTGGTGCTGCCGGCCGATCAGACCGTTGAGCGGGCAGAAGCCTTCGCGGAGGTGCTCCGCGACGCCGAGCGCGACCTTGCCCGTGGCGCCTTTGGCCTGGCCGCACCGCTCGTGACCCTGGGAGTCCAGCCGACGCGACCCGCGACCGAGTTCGGCTACCTGATCCCGGACCTCGATCAGCACCAGGCGGGCCGGATCGATGCCTATCGGCTGAAGTCGTTCCAGGAGAAGCCGAGCATTGATCGCGCGACGGAGCTGCTGGTCCAGCCCGGCGTCGCCTGGAATGCCGGGATGTTCATGTGGCAGCGCCGCGCGATCCGGGCCGCCCTCCAGGCGTTCGCCTCCCGGTTGCTCGATCCGATCGAGCTCGCTTTCGGCTCCGGCGCGCTCGTGGAGATCTACTCGTCGATCGAGTCGATCTCGATCGACTACGCCGTGATGGAGCCTGGGGCGGCTGCCGGCCAGGTGGTGATGGGCTCCATGGATGTCGGCTGGAACGACCTCGGGAGCTGGACGTCACTCCTCGGCGAGCTGGGGATGCCCAGCATCGAGGCGACGATCGCGCCGGCCGGCGAGCCGTTCGAGGCCGGCGCGGGTGACCTCGCGATCTGGCGGTCGCCCTCCGGTCGGCTGGCCTCCGCGAGCGGCGTGGACGCTACGATGGTCGAGACGACCGGGCCGGTCGCGATCCTGAGTGGAGCCCACCAGCTCACGGCCCGGATCGACGCCCTGCTCGCCCGTTGCTCAATCCCGGAGGCTCCTCAGTGACCACGATCAGCCAGGTCCCCCAGCCCACGAAGATCGTCTTCGGCACCGACGGCTGGCGGTCGAAGGTTGCCGACGACTACACCTTCGAGAACGTCCGGCGCTGCGCCGACGGCGTCGCGAAGTACGTCGTCGGCCGGGGCGAGCAGGCCAAGGGCGTCGTGATCGCGTATGACCGGCGCTTCGCGTCCGAGCACTTCGCCGCGGCCGCGGCCGAGGTGCTGATGGCCCAGGACATTCCCGTCGCGTTCGCCCGGCATGCCGTGCCCACCCAGATGTCGTCATATGAAGTCGTCGAGCGCGGCAGCGCGGCCGGAATCGTCATCACCGCCAGCCACAACCCGTGGACCGACAACGGCTTCAAGGTCAAGGCACCGACCGGCTCGGCGGCCGGGCCCGAGATCCTGGCCGTCCTCGAGGCGACGATCGCCACGAACGGTGGAACGGCCATCCCACGCCGGCCGTTCGCCGACGCCGAGGCGGCCGGCCTCGTCGACTGGTACGACCCCTACCCGGGCTACGAGCAGTACGTCCGGCGGACGGTCGATCTCGACGCGCTCAAGGCAGCCGACGTGAGCGTCCTCGTCGACCCGATGTACGGCGCCGGTGCCGACTGGCTGCCGCGCCTCCTGGCCGGCGGCAAGATCCGGATTCGCGAGATCCACAGTGAGCGGAACCCGTACTTCGGCGGGATCAACCCCGAGCCGATCCGGCCGAACGTCGATGAGGCGCTGGGGATCCTGGCCGGCGGTGGCTACGACATGGGCCTGCTCCTCGACGGCGACGCCGACCGGGCCGGGGCCGCCGACGAGCAGGGCAACTTCATCCATCAGCTCGAGGTCACGGGGCTGCTGATGTACTACCTCGCGGAGCATCGCGGCTGGCGCGACCCGATCGTCGAGAGTGTCAACAACACGTCGATGGCCCGGACCCTGGGCAAGCATTACGGCATCCCGGTCTACGAGACCTCGGTGGGCTTCAAGTTCATCGGCCCGAAGATGATCGAGACGGGGGCGATGATGGGCGCCGAGGAATCCGGCGGCTACGGCTTCGGGATGCACCTGCCCGAGCGCGACGGCGTCTACGCCGACCTGCTCCTGCTCGACCTGTTCCTGCGCGAGAAGGCCGCTGGCCGCTGGCCGGTCTCGAAGGCCCTGGCGGCGTTCCACGAGCTGGCCGGGCCGTCGTTCTATCGGCGGATCGACGTCCATGTCGAGGCCGGCCTGTACCCCGCGGTGAAGGAACGGCTGATGGTCGAGCTCAAGGCCCACGCGCCGGCGACCCTGGCCGGTGCGCCGGTCATCCGGACCGACGCGCTCACGACGAACGACGGCTTCAAGTTCTTCACCGCCGACGGGTCGTGGATGCTGATCCGGTTCAGCGGTACCGAGCCGCTCGTGCGGGTCTACACGGAGGCGGTCACCGGCGAGATCCGCGACGAGATGGTCAAGGCCGGCGAGGCCCTGGTCCGTGCCGCCTGAGGCCGAGCGGCGGGTCCCCAAGCCCTGGGGCCACGAGCTGATCTGGACCCAGACCGATCGCTACGTCGGCAAGCTGATCGTCATCGAGGCCGGCAAGCGGCTCTCGCTCCAGAAGCACCTGCGCAAGGATGAGTCGATCCTCGTCGTTTCGGGCCGGTTGAATCTCAGCCTCGAGGACCAGGACGGGAAGATCGAGCAGATCGAGATGGGGCCCGGCGATCACCACCGAATCCCGGTAGGCCGGATCCACCGGTTCGCCGCGATCGAGCGCACCGAGCTCGTCGAGGTGTCGACACCGGAGCTCGACGACGTGATCCGGATCGAGGACGACTTCGGGCGCCAGGGCACGAGCAACCCGTAGACCGGCAACTCGCAGACCAGCCACCACTGGACGGGCGGGAGTATCGTTGGGGGAGCGACCGCCATCACCGGTCGATCGTGCAGGATCGGACGGCGGCCTCGTCAACGCCCGGGACAGGGCGATGGAGGTCCAGGCGCATGCACAGTTCGCTCATCGGCAAGGTCGAGAAGGCAAATCGCTATGCCCGCGAGCTCGATCGGGTCTCGATCGACCAGCTTTCACTGACGTTCCGTGGCGACAACGACACCCATCACGTCACCCTGAGCTCCGGTAAGTGGCGCTGCACCTGCCACTATTTCGAGAGCTGGGGCAGCTGCGTGCATCTCCTCACGATCCACAAGATGCTGGGGGTGATGGTCCCGGCGGAACCGGACTTCCTCGTGTCCCATGAACCCCAGGCCGTCACGGCCTGAGTCGCGGCGGTCAGCGGACCGCCAACCAGCTCACGACCGCCCGGTTCGCCCCACGCGGGAGCTCGAACCGGGCGATCTCATGCCAGGGACGATCGAGCGCGACGATCCGGATCGCTGCCGCATCGCCGTTCGCATCGGCCAGCACGATGGCCAGCTCCTGACCGTCGGGTGACGGCACGGCCACCAGGGCCGCTCCCTCCGTCGAACCGCCGGGCAGCGCAGGCGGCGCCACTCCGGCCAGCCAGGCCGCAACTCGTCCGGCGTGCGCGATTCCGCCGGCATCGATCGTCGCCACGACGCCGGCCGCCGTCCCGATCGAGCGCGGCGGCGGCACATCGAGCGTCGTGATCCGCCCGGTCTGCGGATCGACGAGCAGGGTCTCGGGCCGATCCGCGCGATCACGGCCGACGACCGCGAGCCGGCCGTCGGGCAGCCACGCGGGCGCACCCTCGGCCGGCCGCGCCAGGGTGATCGACCGAGTCTCGCCGCCGTCCCAGGCTGCCACAGTCACGCGCCCGGGACCACCCGAACCTGGGTTGCCCTCGACGAAGGCCAGCCGCCGCTGGCCGGGGATGCCGGCGGCCGCCGACGCCGGTTCGAGGGTCGCGAACGCGCGCAACGGTTGGGAGCCGGCGAGAGTGCCGGGTGGCGGCGCAAGGTCGGTCAGGCTGCCGACCAGGAGCCGTCCGTCGAGGGTCGTCACGACGAAGCTCGAGCCATCGCCCGACAGCCAGGCCGCGTCGGGCGGCAGTGTCACGCGGTCGATGGGTCCGAGGCCTCCGCCCCTGACGTCCGCCGCGACGAGCGCCATGGCCCCGACCGTCCCGACCAGGGCCACCAGCCGCGGTGCGCCGGCAGCGGGCGCGCTCGCGACCGGACTCGCATCCGGACTCGGTCGGGCCATTGGGCGGGATGAGGTCGGGACGGCCGCGCACGCGGCCACGCAGGTGCCGACGAGCGCAACCGCCCCGATGATCGACACAAGTCGACGGATCACTCGAGGACGTCACCGCCGAGGGGCAGCCCGGTGCCGGCATCGAACGCCAGCTCGAGCCCGGCCAGCTGTCCGGCGAGCGCCCCGCTCGTCGTGACCCGCACGACCCAGGCCAGGCGGAGGGTGCCTGCCGGTCCGGCCGGGAGCGGATCGCCGAACGTGTCGTTCGGGGCAACCCAGGCCTTGGCCACCGACGCGACCGTCGCCTCGCCCTGGACTTCGCCCGTGAACCAGGCCGCCAGCCGCGCGTCGGCGAGGAGCCGAACGCGAGCCTCGTCGATCGTGCTTGCCGGAGCCGGGGCCAGTGGGTGCTCCGTTCGGACGATCGCGTGAAACGCCCCGTCCCCCGCGACCTGGACCGTGACACCGTCGCCGGGCGCCGGGACCGAACCGATCAGGCGGGGCCAGCGAACCAGCCAGCCACCGGCTGCCCGGGCCGTGACGGCCGGAGAGCCGGTGACGGCCACGCCGAGGTGGCTCGCGATCGTCGCCGCTCCGGCCGCGGCCGCACCCTGCGTGACGGGCGTGCCGGTCGGCAGCGCGTAACCGAGGCGGACCGACGACACGAGGTTGCCCGACAGGTCGAAGCGGGTGATGGCCGTGGGCATGCCGCCCAGATCGAGATCCGTGACCTCGTCGAGCGACTCGCCGGTCGCGGTGTCGGTGACCCGGGCGACGCTCCGGCCGGCCGGGACCGGCAGGCCGAGCCGCTCGTCGACGACGGTGGCCAGGGCTGTCGTCGTGGCCGCGGCAACTGCCGTCAGGTCCATCCGGCCTGCGTTGGGCCACCGGGTCTCCCCGATGAGCATCGACCCACCTCCGACGACGAGCAGACTGACGATGGCGATCGGCCAGGCACGACGCCGCGCGCTCACTGGTTGCCTCCTGCGACGAGGCAGCGCTGGCAGCCGGTGGCCGCGCCGGCCCGGCCGGACCACGTGTACGTTCCCCACCAGTCGGCATCGAGGGGATGGGTGAAGTTCTGGTCGGCACCGAGATCGAACGCCGCGCCGACGCTCAAGCCGCGCTCCAGGGCCGACCAGAAGGCCTTCTCGAACGTCTGCTCGTCGTTGTCGTAGGCGATCCCGGCATAGCCCAGGTAGAAGTGGCTGCCGCCGGTCTGGGATTTCGTCCGCGAGATCCCGAAGGCCCCCGGGAGCGTCGTTGCCGGATCGGCGTTGTGACAGGTGGAGACCACCACCAGGTTCGTGAACCGGCCGGCCCGGGCCGCGGCGATCTCCGAGGAGAAGATGACGGCCTGGTTGCAGTCGCCCGAGTCCTCGCGGAAGCCGTTGTAGCGTCGCTGGGCCGCGGCATTCCAGTACTCGTCACCGTGCGAGTGGACGTAGAAGCCGTAGTCGTTGACGGTCCGGGCGAGAACCGCGGCACGGTTGAAGCCCGTGCCCGAGAAGCTCGAGACGGCATAGCCGAGCGAGCGCAGCCCGGTCACGGCCAGCGACAGCATCTGGGCCGGATGGCTGTCCGAGAATCCGACGCACGGACCCCGGAAGGCCGACACGTTCGAGTCCGCGCTGGCCTGGTAGCTGGCGAGCGCCGGCCTGGCCGATGGACCGAGCAGGACAATGACGGCGAGCAATGGCAGGACGGCGCGCGGCAATCGCACGCGAGCACCCACGAGAACCTCCTCCGGCAGGATCCGCGGCGGACCGTTCGGGCGGGGAATGCGGCGGCGATCTGGGTTGTCGGCGGCACGATCGAGCGAGGATTGCAGGCCGGCCTTATCTGCCGGACATCGCCTCGTGGCGTTCGAATTGGGCTCGGGCGGCCCGCGATCGTTGACCGCCGTCACCGCCGGCGGCTAGGCTTGGCGGGTGACGCCCTTGCGCCCACGGACGGCCGGGACCGTCCGGCTCCCCCTGCTCCTGGCCGCCGGATTGCTTGTCCTGTCCGGCTGCGGCCTCGGCACGCCGACGACCGCGCCGGCCACCGCAGGCGGCACCAGCCAGCCCCCGAGCCTCTCACCCAGCACCGAGCCCAGCGTCGGGCCGAGCGTTCCGCCAAGTGACGAGCCGAGCGCATCGGCGTCGGCCGGTCCCAGCCCGAGCGAAGTTGTCGAGCCGTCGCCGTCCGAGGCGGGCGAATCGCCGAGCCCGTCGAGCTCGGCCGCCGTCTGCTCAGGCGCCAAGGACACGCCCGATTTCTACGAGGCATTCGCCGGATCCGTCAGCTTCCCGGTCTACTGCGCGGTCCTGCCCGCGGGCTGGTCGCTCGTCTCGGGGCAGTACCGGCTCGCGAACGGGGGGCACATCACGATCAGCTTCCGGCGCAAGGCAGACAACGCGACGTTCGAGCTCGACGAGGGCTCGTTCTGCGCCGACAGCACTGGCTGCGTACCGGCCGGCACGGCCAGTGGCTCGGGCCCGTTCGGTGACCTGAGCGGCAACCTCGTCCAGACCTCGAGCGGCTTCGCCCTGGTCGTCGCAAAAGGCGAGAAGCCGAGCTGGCTGGCGATCGGCAACGGCCTCGACCAGGCAGCGTTCCTCGCCCTGACGGGCGCCCTGCACGCGGTCAACTAGCCCGCCGGCGACCCGATGAAGATCGCCGACTTCGAGCTCGAGCGCTATTTCGCCCGCTGGGAGTTCGCGGTCCGGCACCTCCTGTGTGCCTCGGACCTCGAGGGGTACCCGATGGCCGCGCTGCTCGAGCTCGCCGACGACGAGACCCGCGGGCTGTGGCACGACCTCCGGCTGGGCTATACCGAATCGAGCGGCCACCCGCTCCTGCGGGCCGCGATTGCCGGCCTGTACGAGACGGTCGACCCCGACGAGGTCCTCGTCTTCTCGGGTGCCGAGGAAGCGATCTACTGCCTGCTGAGCGTCGCCGTGGGCGCCGGCGATCACGTGATCGTGACCTGGCCTGGCTACCAGAGCCTCTACGAGGTGGCCCGGGTGGCCGGTGCCGACGTCAGCCTCCACGAGCTCCGGCAGGCCGACGGCTGGGCGCTCGACGTCGACCGGATTCGGGCCGCCGTCCGGCCAACGACCCGCCTGATCGTCGTGAATGCTCCGCACAACCCGACCGGGATGCTGCCATCCCACGCCGAATGGCGGACGCTGACCGAGCTGTGCGCCGAGGCCGGCGTGACGCTTTTCGCCGACGAGGTCTACCGGTTCCTCGAATACGACGACGCCGACCGCCTGCCGGCGGGCGCCGACGCCCTGCCGGCCGGGATCAGCCTGGGCGTGATGTCGAAGTCGTTCGCGATGGCCGGCCTGCGAATCGGCTGGCTGGCGACCCACGATCGGGCCCTGCTCGAGCGCTGCGCGAGCTTCAAGGACTACACCACGATCTGCCCGTCTGCCCCGGCCGAGATCCTCAGCCTGATCGGGCTCCGGGCCCGCACGAGCGTCCTCGAGCGATCGCGGGCGATCATTTCCACGAACCTTGCCGTCCTCGATCGGCTGGTCGCCGAGCGACCCGAGATCCTGACCTGGGTCCGGCCGCGGGCGGGCTCGGTCGCCTATCCGGAGCTGACCCTGGCCGGCCGGTTCACGGGCTGGGACGCGGATCGATTCGCGGCCGAGCTCGTCGAGGCGGAGGGCGTCCTCCTCCTTCCGGGTTCGCGCTTCGGCCAGCCCGGCAACCACGTCCGGCTCGGCTTCGGGCGGCTCGACCTGCCGGAGGCGGTCGCGGGCCTGGAGCGCTTCGCCGCCGGCTGAGGGATCAGGCCGGGGTCGCGCTCGACGCTGCCACGAATCTGAATGACGACCTGGCGCGGAGCCGGGCGAGGGCTGCGAGGACCGGCGGTCCCAGGGCCAGGATCATCAGCGCGTTCCCGACGCCGCGGAACGCGTCGTAGCCGGCCGACGTCAGCAGGTAGAACTGGCCGAACCGGGCGATCGTGCCGCCGGTGCCCAGCCCGGCGACGTAGCCGAGCTCGGGCGCGCCCTGGAAGAAGGCCCAGTCCCAGAGATCCATCGCCGCACCGAACGCGAAGCCAGCCACGATGCCGTACGCCGCCAGGAGGACGAAGTCGCGCCGGGTCGGCCGCCGGTCGAGGCCACCGCTGATGATCCCCGCTCCGAGCCCAACCCAGCCCGCGGCGAAGATCTGGTACGGCAGCCACGGCCCGAGGCCGCCGCTGACGATCGCCGATACGAGCATCGCGACGGTTCCTGTCAGGAAGCCATAGCTCGGGCCGAAGACGTAGCCGGCACACAGGACGAGGAAGAAGAACGGGCTGAAGCCGGCGAGGCCGGTGATCAGGGCCAGGCGCATCGCGGCGGCGAGGGCCGCCAGGCAGGCCAGCAGGGCGATGCCCTTGGCGTCGAGCCGTCGTGTTCCGATCTCGATCGAGCCCAGGGCGACGATCGTCGCCAGGGCCACCGTCGCCGGGATCGATCCGCTCGGCGGCTCGATCCCGAGGTATGGCAGCAGGAAGAGCAGGCCGCCGACGATCGACGCGAGGAGCAGCCCGGCGGCGGTCACGACGCCTTCGCCTCGAGCACTGGGCCGACGGTTGGAGGCTCGGACTCCGTTACCCGGCCGTCCGCGATGACGAGCACGCGATCGGCGACCTCGGCAACCAGGTCCCGGTCGTGGGTCGCGACCACCACCGAGCAGCCGTCTGCCCGGAGGCGATCGAGCACCCGGGCGAGCGACCGGCGGGCGAGCTCGTCCATGCCCCGGGTCGGCTCATCGAGCAACGCGATCGCAGGGTTGCCGGCGAGGATGACCGCCAGCGCGCCGCGTTGCCGCTCGCCGGCGCTGAGATCGCGCGGGTCACGCTCCGCGAGCTCGGCCAGCCCGAATTCCGCGAGGGCGGCCCGGCCGGCGGCCTCCAGCTCGCCCTGACCACGTGCTGGCCCAGGGCGATTGGTGGCCGCTCGCTCGAGCGTCCAGAGGACCTCGGCCAGCAGGCTCGGGCGGTGGAGGAGCGCCCCGGGATCCTGGGGCAGGTACGCGGTCCGGCCCGGGAGTCGGTCGACCGAGCCCGAGAGCGGCGGGAGCAGGCCGGCGATCGCCCGCAACAGCGTCGTCTTGCCGCTGCCGTTCGCACCGGTCAGGGCAAGGACCTCACCAGGCTGTCCGCTCAATCCGCCACAGGAGACCAGGGGAATGCCGCCGGGTCCGACGACGAGCTGATCGGTCGACCAGGCCGGCTGATCCGCGCTTGCCGATCTCGCTGCCGGCGGCCGTAGCCGGGCCGGCGGTCCGACGAGGATCGGCCGCCCTGCCGGAGCGTCGACGCGGCCCCCGGCCAGCCTGACAAACGATGTGGCCACCGGCACCAGCCGCTCGAGCCGGTGCTCGGCGATCAGGATTGCGGTGCCACCGGCGGCGAGGTCGAGGCACCCGTCGAGGACGGCCGCCTCGCCGCTTGCGTCCAGCTCTGAGGTCGGCTCATCGAGGACGATGAGTCGCGGCGCCATCGCGAGGACCGAGGCGATCGCCACGCGCTGGCGTTCGCCGCCGGACAGGGTGCCGACCCGTCGGTCGCGCAGGCCTTCGAGCCCGAGGCGTTCGAGCGCTGCGCCGACGCGCAGGACCATCGCGGCGCGGCCGATGCCCAGGTTCTCGAGCCCGAATGCGACCTCGCGCTCGACGCTGCCGTAGACGACCTGCCGCTCGGGGTCCTGGAAGACGAAGCCGACGTCACGGGCGAGGACCCGGGTCGCCGTGCGGCTGACGTCGTGGCCGAAGACGGTCGCAGTCCCGCCGATCCGGCCGCCGTGGAAGTGGGGGATCAGGCCATTGAACAGGCGCAGCAGCGACGACTTGCCGCCCCCGGAGGGTCCGACGACGACGGTCAGGCCGGGCTCGAGCTCGAGGTTCACATCGACCAGGGCGGGAATCTCTCCCGGATACCAGTAGGAGAGATCGTCCAGGCTCGCGAGTGCGTCGCTCATGGCCAGATCGCCACGGCCGGCAGCAGCGCAGCGACGAACATGGCCGGGCTGACCGGGGGGATCGAGAGGCCCGGGTAGGGATACCAGTCGACGGCGACGCCGGCCGCCCGCGCCCACACGGCCAGGGCGATTGCGGCGACCGAGACGACGACGACGATCGAGTCGCGCAGCCTCCAGGCCCGCGGCGCGTACCGGCTGCGCGGTCCCGAGCCGAACGCCCGCGACTCCATGGCTTCGGCGAGCTCGAGCGAGCCTTCGACGGCGGTGATCGCGACGGGCACGATGACGTCGGCCCACGACCGGAGGCCGGCTGGTCGCCAGCCGCGCATCGTCTGGGCGTCGCGCACCTGGCCGAACGACCGTCCGATCCCGGGCACCAGGTTGAGGGCCGCGGCTACGACGATGCCCGCCCGCTCGAGGACCTTGGGCAGCGCGTCGACGAGCTCGGCCGGCTCGAGGACGTAGGACAGCGGCGCGACGACGAGCACCGCCGCGGCCAGGCCCAGCGCGGCGTCGCTCCCGTAGGCGATCGATTCGAGGGTCCATGGGCCACCGATGACCGGCCAGCCGCCGGGCAGCGAGATGAGCGCGGTATCACCAAGATGCCCGACCGCCACGTTGAGGAAGACGGCGCCAACGGTCGTGAATGCGATCGCCCGGACTAGGAAGCGGAGGTCCTGCTCGGGCCGGCTCCAGGTCCGCAGGACGTTGACCGCGATCAGGGCGATCAGGGCGCGATAGATCGGGTTCGTCGTGGACAGGGCGACGACGAGCCCGGCAAGCGACCAGACGATCAGGGCGCGGGCGTTCACCGGGTTGGTCCGCCCGAGCCGGGCCGGCGCCTGAGCATTGCCAGTCCGGCGAGGCCCGCGATCGCCACGATCGCGGCCACGAGGGCCGGTGTCCCGTCCCCGGTTGAACCGGTGGGGGAGTCAGCATTGCCGCCACCCACGACCGGGCTCGACGGTCCTGGAGTGGCCTCGATCGCGGCGACCGCGCCGCTCCCGGCCGGCGTCGGGGGAACCGAAGATGCCGCCGGGCCAGCGCTCGACGCCGCCGGCTGGGACGGCGCCGTAGAGCCCGGGGGTGGCGGCGTGACGGGCCGGGGCGTCGCGGTCTGCGTCGGTGCCTGAGTGGCGGTTGGCCGCGGCGTCGGCCTGGGCGTGACGCCCGGCGTCGGCGTTGGCGACGGGCAGTTGCCCAGGCTGCTCGGCGGCGACATTCCCGTCTGCGCTTCGAAACGGAAGCCTTCCGCGTCGCCGTCGCCGAAGACCAGGGCGGAGACGCCCAGATTGGAGCTCGCCCAGCTTCCGCCTTTGCGAGCGACGAAAATCTCCCAAAACGGGCTGTTGCTCGTCCAGCAGCCCGACGGAATCTCGGCCGGCTCGCCGTCGATCCAGCAGATCGCATTACTCAAGCCGCCGAAGTCCATCGTCACGTACTTGACGCCCGATGCGATGAGGACCTGCTCTCCGGTCAGTGACGAGCCGCTGAACGCGATACATCGAGTCACCGTGGAGCCGTCGCCGTGCTCGACGACGAGGGCGACGTGGTGGCTTCCGGTCGCCGCGTCGCAGGTCGCCGCCGGCCTCGACCAGGCAATTGCCATGATCGGGACCTGGACGGCGACCGCGACGAGGACCGCCAGGAGCAGGTTCCGCAACCTCAGCGTGAGAGCCGCCTCGACCAGAGGCGGAGGCTGGCGCCGAGTGCCGCGAGGCTGAGCATCAGGAGCACGGGCAGCAGGCCGCCGTCAGCTGGCGTCTGACCCAGCGGCGCCGCAGCTGCCGTCGCGGGTGGGGTGGCCCCGGTCGGCCGGGGAGTCGCGACCGCCGCGCACACGGCCGCCGGCAGGGCCGCACCCGCCGTCCACGTCGTGCTTCCCGGGAACGGGACCTTGGCGAGGCCCGCCGGGACCTGGCTCGTCGTGAAGGCGTCGGGACCGGGATTGCCCGGGAAGGTGAAGCCGCCGTTGGCCTTGGACTGGAACGTCAGCAGGTTGGTCAGGGCGGTGTGGCCACTCTTGGTCCAGCTCGGCGCCGACGGGTTCTCACCGGCGGCCACCAGCCCCTGGATCACGTTCGCATCGGAGTCGGGGTCGCTGAACGGCGACCCGAACGCGGCGCTGTACGGGAATCCACCATCGCTGAGCTGCTGGGCGTGGAGGTAGGCCAGGGCGCTCGTGATCGAAGCGTCGGACGTCGGCGTCCCCGCGGCGACGAGGGCCTCGAGCGCGATCGCCGTCGAGTTCGTGTCGCCGCCGCCGACGGCATCCTTGACGCCCTGGAAGTCCCACGAGCCGTCGGTGTCCTGGGCCGCGATCAACTCGGTCACGGCGCCGGCCGGCAGGGGATGGCCCGCATCGGCCGCCGCCACCAGGGCGAGGATCGCCAGCGACTGGGTGTACGTCTGGCCGTCACCATAGGCGTGGGTCGTCGAATCGAACGTCGCGTCGAGCGCCGTCAGGAGATCGTGCCCGCCGAATGCGGTCGGGTCGAGCTTGGCGTCGATCGCCGCGAGGGCCTCCTTCGCGACGAGTGACGCGTTCGTCAGCGAGCCGCCGATGCCCGCCTCGAGGTAGTCGAACGCCGTGCTGCCGCCGGACTTCTCGAGAATCGTGGGGTCGAAACCGGCCGCGGCCGCTCCGAAGACGTAGTCGGCTGTCACGCCCGGCGCTCCGCCGACGGACCCGTCACTGGCCTGTCCCGAGGCGAGGAACTGGAGCGCGCACGTCGCCGGATCCGGCGCTGCCCAGGCAGCTGGGACGTTGATGAGAAGGAGTCCTGTGGCCAGTATCGCGCTGGCCCACCTGAGTCGACCCACGGTGGTTCCTCCGACGGCGAACGGCCCACACCGCGGAAACCTGCCGTCAGAGGTTCATCTACCGATCTGCGCGGGTGGGATGACACATCCCGTTCGACCAGGTCTCCTGGCTCGCGGATCGACACGTCCGGCCGCCTTCCCGGGCTCACGCCCAGTGGCATCACTGGCCGGCCGTTCCCCGCTGACAGTTGCGCGACAGCGCCGGATTTCCACCGGCTTCCCTTGGGTCAAACGGCACTATTCAGTTGTCCGGCCATGGTACTCGCCGAACGATTCCCCGGTCAGCGCCCTCGGTGGGGTCGTTGTCGCACGCAGATCGACAAACAGCGCGGTTCTGAGCTGACCGACGGGTTCTGGCTCAGTCACGCGGTGGATTCGTCGCTGTGTTAGCCGCCAACGGCTAATTCCGGCAAGCCGAGCGAGTTTGGGCGGCTCAGAACGGGCGATTTGTCACGTGGCCCGGGACATCCAACCCGATCCGCCCGCGAGGGACGACGACGCGGCTACGCGCGCTTGCGCTGCAGGTCCAGGAAGGGCAATTTGACGACCGTCGCGGCGACCCGGCCGCGGCGGGCCTCGACCGTCCACTCTGCCTGGAGCTGCGTGCCGGGCCGCTCGTAGGCGGGGGGCACCGAGGCGAGAGCGATCGGCTTCTTGAGGATCGGGCTCCAGCCGTGGCTCGTGATCCGGCCGACCTGCCGACCGCCGGCATCGTAGAGCGGGATCGCGGAGCGATCGACCACGGCCGGGGCGCCCGGAGGCAGGCCCTGGGCGTTGTACATCGCGTCGATGTCCGGCCAGCTGATCTCGAGCCCGACGAGCCGTCGGCGTGGCCCGCCCCGACGACGCTCCTCGAGCAGCGCACGCCGCCCGACGAAATCGCCCTTCTCGAAGTCGACGAGCTTGCCCAGCCCGATCTCCCCGGGCGAGTAGGCCTGGTCGGCGTTCATCGCATGGCGGGCGCTCGTGTAGTCGACCTCGAGGAGGATGAGCCCGGCCTCCAGCCGGACGACGTCGAGGGCGATCATCCCGGCCGGCCGGATCCCGTACGGCTTGCCGGCCGTAATGACTGCATCCCACAGGTCGACGGCGCGCTCCGCCGCGACCCACAGCTCATAACCGAGGTCGCCGGTGTAGCCCGTCCGGCTGATGTCGATCGGGATGCCCGCGATCGTCGCCGTGCGTCGCCGGAAGTAGCGCAGATCGGCGAGGTCGCCGGCCCCGGCCGCCTCGAGGACCGCCCGGCTGAGCGGCCCCTGGAGGGCCAGCGCGGCAGTCGCCTCGGAGGTGTCGTCGATCGTCACGTCGAGCCCGGCCGCGTTGAGGCTGAGCCAGCGGAATTGCGGATCGGCCGCGGTCCAGCGGAACCGGTTCGGCCCGAGGCGGTGGATCGTGCCGTCATCGACGACCTTGCCGTCCTCGTCGCACCACGGGCCGTAGAAGACCTGCCCGACCTTCAGCTTTGTCGCGTCACGAGTGATCACCCGGTCGACGAGCTGCTCCGCGTCGGGTCCGTGGACCTCGTACTTGTAGAGCGGCGAGACGTCGATCAGGGCCGCCTGCTCGCGGATCGCGTTGTACTCGATGTCGTGGAAGTCGGCGTAGACGCTGGCGGCGAAGTAGCCCGACCACTCCCGCCATTGCATCTTCCGGTTGTACGCCAGGGTGCGGGCGTGAAAGGCGGTCCCGACGCTCAAGCTGGCTCCTCCGATTCGGCCACCGGCGACTCCGGCGGGCCAAGTATGCAGATTTCCTATTCACTCTGGATGGCACGAGCCGGAACTTCGTCCGGATGTCGCCGGCAGACGCTGCGGGCGAGGATCCGGCCGAATTGGTCGGCAGAGCTCAATTCCTCGGTGTCAACCGTGCCCGACCGCCGGTCACCGAAGGGCGAATCGGAGGACGACAAGCCCAAACCTGGCGGACCGCGTCTGGTGACGACATTTGGACGAACCTCGCCCGGGCGAGTTCCGGAGCGACCGACCGGGCAACAGGTCGCCCTCGGCACGTCCGCCGAGCCGCTAGACTGCATACGTTCCATCCACCTTGCATAGGGCCGCGGCGCGTCCTGACGGCAAGTCTCGAGCGGAGGATCCGTGGCCAGGACGTACGACGCGGTGATCATCGGCGGCGGCCACAACGGCCTGGTCAGTGCGGCCTACCTGGCCCGCGCGGGTCTCAGCACGCTCGTCCTCGAGAAGCGCGAGCTGCTGGGCGGGGCCGCGGTGACCGAGGAGATCTTCCCCGGCTTCCGCTTCTCGGTCGCCTCGTACGTCGTCAGCCTCCTCCGGCCAGAGATCATCCGGGAGCTCGACCTGCCGGCCCACGGGCTCGACATCCTGCCCCTCGACGGCACGTTCACGCCCCTCCAGGGCGACTACCTGTGGCGGGTCAACGACCATGGCCGGACGATCCGCGAGCTGCGTCGCTGGTCGAAGCTGGACGCCGAGGCGTACGAGGAATACGGCCAGCTGATGGTCGAGATGGCCCGCTTCATCAAGCCGATCCTGTCGATCGTCCCGCCCGACCCGACCGGCTTCGATCCTCGCCAGTTCACGCCCCTGGCCGGCCTCGCCCGCTCGTTCCAGCGGCTGCCCGAGAAGCAACAGGCGGTCTTCGTCCAGCTGATGACGATGAGTGCCGCCGATTTCCTGGCCCAGTGGTTCGAGACCGACCCGCTGATGGCGACGATGTCGGCGTCGGGGATCATCGGCACCTACCAGGGCGTGAAGTCGCCGGGAACCGCCTACGTCCTCCTGCATCACTACATGGGTGAGATCGACGGCGCGTTCCGGGCCTGGGGGATCCCCCGTGGCGGGACGGGCGGAGTCTCGAATGCAATCGGCAACGCCGCGCGGGCGCAGGGCGCCGAGATCCGCCTCGAGGCGCCGGTGGCCCGGATCATGACCCGCGACGGCCGGGCCGTCGGCGTGGCCCTCGAGTCGGGCGAGGAGATCTACGCCCATCACGTCCTCTCGTCGGTCGACTCGCGGCTGACCTACCTCGGACTGCTCGAGCCGGGCTCGCTCGAGCCGGAGTTCGAGGACGAGGTCCGCCGCTTCAAGTTCCGGGGCTCGTCGGGCAAGGTCAACCTCGCGGTCGACGGGCTGCCGGACTTCAGCTGCCTGCCCGGCGAGGGCGACCACCTCCGCGGAGCGATCAGCTACAGCGCCTCGATCGAGGACATGGAACGCGCCTACGACGACGCGAAATACGGCCACTGGAGCCGGCGGCCGTACATCGACATGATCATCCCGACGCTCGTCGATCCGTCGATGGCACCACCCGGCAAGCACGTCATCAGTTGCTTCGTCCAGTACGCGCCGTACCACCTCGATCCGGCGCTCGGGAGCTGGGATGACAACCGCGAGGCGTTCGGCGACGCGGTGATCGACCGGATCGCCGAGGTCGCCCCGAACATCCGGGACATCATCCTCCATCGCCAGGTCCTCACCCCGCTCGACATCGAGCGCCGGTTCGGGCTCACCGAGGGCAACATCTTCCAGGGTGAGCTGAGCCTCGAACAGCTCTTCTTCAACCGGCCGATGCCCGGCTATGCCCGCTTCAAGACCCCGATCCGGGACCTCTGGCTGTGCGGCTCGGCGACCCATCCGGGGGGCGGGATCATGGGTGCCAACGGCCGGATCGCGGCGATGGAAGTGCTCCGGGCGACCGGCCGGAAGGTGGCCTGACGATGGCCCAGACCGGCAGGTCGTGGGACGCGATCGTCGTCGGCGGCGGCCACAACGGGCTGGTTGCCGCGGCGTACCTGGCCAAGGGCGGCCTTTCGACGCTCGTGCTCGAGCGCCGCGAGCGGGTTGGTGGGATCGCCGACACCCACGAGCTCAAGCCCGGCGTCCGGGTGCCCGCGGTCGCCCACACCGTTGGCCGGCTCAGGCCGTCGGTGGTTCGCGACCTCGCGCTGCGCAGCCACGGCCTGCACCTGATCGCGCCGGAGGTGCGGGTCTTCGCACCGGCCCCTGATGGCTCCGCGATCACCCTGTACGACGACATCCAGCGGACCGCCGACGGGCTCCGAGCCCGGTCCGGCCAGGACGCAGCGAGCTACGCCGGCTTCGATCGCCTCGTTCGCTCGCTGGGCCGCTTCCTGGCCGAGCTCGGTGGCGCGGCGCCGCCGGACATCAACGCGCCGAGTTTTGGCGACGCCCTCACCGGGCTGAAGCTGACCCGCTCGTTCCGCGGCCTCGGCAAGCACGACGGCCGCTCGATCCTGCGCGTCCTGCCGATGGCGATCGCCGACTTCGTGGCCGAATCGTTCGAGACCGACGCCCTCCGCGGGATCCTCGCCGCACGGGGCATCCAGAACACGGCGATGGGGCCCTGGTCGGCCGGCACGACGGCGGTCTTCCTGGCCGATTCCGCAGGCAACGACGGCGGGGCTGCCGGCCAGACGGTCTATGCCCGGGGCGGCCCGGGCGCTCTCTCGGCAGCGCTCGCGGCCGCGGTCCGGGCAGCCGGTGGCGAGATCCGCACCGACGCCGACGTCGTCAAGGTGACGAGTCGCGACGGCCGGGCGACCGGCGTGGTCCTCGGCTCGGGCGAGGAGATCACTGCCCGGGTCGTCGTTGCCGGAATCGATCCGAAGAAGGTCCTGACCCGTCTCGTCGACCCGGTCGTCGTCGGCCCCGGCCTGCGCTGGCGGGCCGCCAACATCCGCACGCCGGGCACCGTGGCCAAGGTCAACCTGGCCCTCTCCGGCCTGCCCGTCTTCCCGGCGGCCGGGGCGGGCCCCGACGGCGAGCGTCTCCTGCGGGGCAGGATCGTGATCGCGCCCGGCATCGACTACGTCGAGCGGGCTTTCGACGCGTCGAAGTACGGCGGGATCAGTGCGGCGCCCTATCTCGAGGCGACGATCCCGTCACTCGTCGACCCGACCCTGGTCGACGACCCGAAGTCCGGCGCACGCCGGCCCGCCCGCCACGTCATGAGCATCCATCTCCAATACGCGCCGTACCACCTTGCCGAGGGAACCTGGCCGGCCCGCCGTGACGAGCTGGGCGATCTCGCGATCCAGACGCTCGAGCAATACGCCCCGGGGATCGGCAAGCTCGTCGTCGCCCGGCAGGTGCTGACGCCGCTCGACCTCGAACGCGACTACGGCCTCACCGGCGGCCATCCATATCACGCGGAGCCGAGCCTCGACAGCTTCTTCCTGTGGCGGCCGCTCCTCGGCAGCGCCCGCTACCGGCTGCCCGTCGAGGGCCTCTACCTCGCCGGCTCAGGCGCCCATCCGGGCGGCGGCGTCACGGGGATCCCCGGCCAGAATGCCGCTCGCGAGATCCTCAGCGACTGGAAGAAGCGCCGGCGCTGACCGCCTCGTCCTCGACCTCGGGGTCAATTCCCGGCCGCGGCTCGGTGGGCACCCGGACCCGGCGACCCTCGCGCTTCTCGACGCGCCGGGCCGCCCGCTGGGCGACCGTCTCGCCGGATTGCTCCTCGAGGTAGTGCCAGAAGAAGGCGGTGACGATCGCCGCAATCGGGATCCCGAAGATCGCCCCGGCGACCCCGGCAATCTTGCCGCCGATGAGGACCGAGCCCAGGACCACGATCGGATGAAGCCCGACCGCGCCGGCCATCAGGCGCGGCTGGAGGACATTCATCACGACGAACCAGCCGATCCCGATCAGGACGGCGACCGGCAGCAGCAGGTCGGGGTTGAAGATCAGGGCATCGAGGACCGGTGGCAGCCACGCGACGAACGGCCCGAAGAACGGGATCGCCATGAGCACGCCGGCGGTCGTCGCCGTGATCGGCACCAGCTTCAGGCCAAAAACGACCGAGACGGCCACCGTGATCGCCCCGTAGACGGCGCCCATGATCACCTGCCCGCGCAGGAATCCCCCGAACGATCGGTTGACGCTGACCCGCAGGAGCTCGGCCTCGGCTCGGTACGCGGTCGGCGTCAGCCGGAAGAGGAACGCCAGGATCCGCTTGCGGTCGATCGCGATGTAGATCGACAGGATCGAGATGATCAGGACGGTGCCGATCACGCTGATGCTGGCAACCGCCACCTGCTGGATCGGCCCGACGAGGTCCACGGCACCGGTCTGGAGGTTGTCGAGCAGCGAGTGGACGAGGGCCACGAGGTCGACCGACAGGCCCAGCCCGTTGAGCCGCTCCTGCCAGGGGGCCAGGTACTGGCCCAGGTTCTGTTCGATCTGGGGGATCGACTGGACGAACTGGCCGATCGAGCTGGCCAGGTTCGCGGCCACGACGAAGATCGCCAGGAGCAGGGCGCCGATCGCCACGACGTACACGATCAGCACGGCGGCCGCCTGGGGGAGGGGCCCGACGAGGCGCTTCAGGGCCGACGCGAAGGGGGTGACGATGAACGCGATCAGCCAGGCCAGGAAGAAGATCAGGACGATGTCGCCAAAGGCGAAGATCGCCGAGCCGACGACGGTGATCGCGAAGTAGACCGCGATCACGGTGGCGCTCACGAGGAGCGCGGCAAACCAGCGCGGATCGCGGCCGAGGATCCGGCCCAGGTCGGTGGCGGCCTCCGAGACGCTGTTCAGCCGGCCGTCGTCGCCCGGTGTGTGCCGTTCCTGCCGATCCGGTTCGGTCATCGCCTGACCCTCAGCGGAGCCCCATCTTCGCATGGACCTCGGCGAGGGTTGCCTCGGCGAGCGGCTTGAGCCGGGCCGCCCCCGCGGCCAGCACCTCGTCGACCATGGCGGGCTTCGAGATCAGCTCGAGGTAGCGCTCCCGGGCCGGCGCGTAGTAGGCGATGATTCGCTCTGCGAGGAGTTTCTTCGTATCGACGCAGCCCGTCCGGGCGGTTCGCTCGCCGTCCCAGATCTCCTCGTAGTCGGCGCCGAAGTGGCGGTGGAGCTGGCAGACGTTGCAGACCGCCGGGCGGCCCGGGTCCGTCCGCAGGATCCGCTTCGTGTCGGTGACCATCGACATGACCTGCTTCCGGATGAGCTCCGGCGCGCCAAAGATGTCGATCGTGTTGCCGATCGACTTGCTCATCTTCCTGACGCCGTCGGTGCCCAGCACGACCGGCGCGTCGGTGAAGACGGCCTGCGGCTCCGGGAAGGTGGGGCCGTAGCGGGCGTTGAACGCGCGAACGATCTCCCGGCTCAGCTCGAGGTGGGCGGCCTGGTCGCGACCGACCGGGACGACGGTGGCCTTGTAGATCACGATGTCGGCCGCCTGGAGGACCGGGTACGTGAGCAGGCCGTGGTTCACGTCGTCGGGCTGGTTGAGCTTCTTCTCCTTGTAGGTCGGCGTCCGCTCGAGCCAGCTCACCGGCGTGACCGTGGCCAGCAGCCAGGCGAGCTCGGTGTGCTCCGGCCGGTCGCTCTGGACGAACAGCGTGCAATGCTCCGGGTCGAGGCCCAGGGCCAGCAGCGATGCGGCCATCTCGCGGGTCCGCTCGCGCAGGAGCGTCCCGTCGTGGGTCGTCGTCAGCGCGTGGTAATCGACGATGCAGTAGATCGCGTCGTAGTCGTACTGCAGCCGGACGTAGTTGCGGACGGCTCCGAGGTCGTTGCCGAGGTGGACGATCCCCGATGGCTGGATCCCGCTGAACGCCCGCGGGCGTTCGCTGGCCAGGGGCGCCAGGGCGGGCGATGGGGCGAGCTCGAGGGCCATTGCCCGGAGTGTAACGGCCGACCGTGCGTGGGGAACGCCGCCGGCCGACGAGCGGCGGCCGGGATTGGGCGTCGGCTACCATTCCGCCCATGCCCGTCCCAACGCCCCACGCGCCGCTGCGTGTCGGCCTGCTCGGCGCCGGAACGGTCGGCTCGGCGGTCGCCCGTGCCTTCCTCGACGACGCGGACCGTCTCGCGCCCTTCGGCGGGGCGCGCCTCGTCCTTGCCGGCGTCGCGGTCCGTGACACGACCCGGGCCGCTGCCGCGGGCATTCCCGAAGAGCTGCTCACCGACGCCCCGGCGCACCTCGTTGCCTCGCCGGAAGTGGACGTGATCGTCGAGCTGCTCGGCGGCGACGAGCCGGCGCGAACGCTGATCGCCGCTGCCCTGGCGGCGGGCAAGCCGGTCGTGACGGCGAACAAGCACGTGATCGCCCATCACGGACCGGTCCTCGAGGCGCTCGCCCGCTCGATGGGCACGCCACTCCGCTTCGAGGCGGCCGTCGCGGCCGGGATCCCGATCCTCGGTCCGCTCGCCGCGGACCTCGCGGCCAACCGGATCGAGCGTGTCCGGGGCATCGTCAACGGCACGACGAACTTCATCCTCAGCGCGATGACCGAGCGCAAGCGGGCCTACGAGGCGGTCCTCCAGGAGGC
>JANWLH010000129.1 GCA_025450915.1 Candidatus Limnocylindrales bacterium
GCCACGAACGCCTCGGGGTCGAACGGCAGCAGGTCGGCGACCTGTTCGCCGACCCCGACGAAGCGGACGGGCACGCCGAGATCGGCCTCGATCGCGAAGACGATCCCGCCCTTGGCGGTCGAGTCCAGCTTGGTCAGCACGATCCCGGTCAGGCCGGTCGCCTCGTTGAACGCGCGGGCCTGGGCCAGGCCGTTCTGGCCGGTCGTCGCATCGAGGACGAAGAGCACCTCCGGCCGCGCGCCCGGCAGGCGCTTGTCGATGATCCGGCGGACCTTGGCGAGCTCGTCCATCAGGTTGACCTTGGTGTGCAGCCGGCCGGCGGTGTCGGCGATGACCATGTCGGCCTGGCGCGCGACGGCGGCGTCGAGCGCGTCGTAGACCACGGCGCCCGGGTCGGCGCCCGGGGCGTGGGCGATCATGGTGCTGCCCGAGCGCGTCGCCCAGATCCCGAGCTGCTCGATCGCCGCGGCCCGGAACGTGTCCGCCGCGGCCAGGATCACGCTCAGGCCCTCCGCGTGGAAGCGGCTGGCGAGCTTGCCGATCGTCGTCGTCTTGCCCGTGCCGTTGACGCCGACGACCAGGACGACGGCCGGCTGGCCCGGAACCGCCGGCAGCGGCCGCCAGTCGGGGTCGCGGGGTGCGAGGAGAGCGGCCAGTTCGGCGCGCACGGCGGCAAGGCTGCCGGCCGGATCGTGGCGAGCCCGGGCCCGCTCGACGATCTCGATCGCCAGCGCGGCGCCGACGTCGCCGCCGATCAGCGTCTCCTCGACCTCGTCCCAGGACGGTCCGCCAGCCGGGCCGCCACCGAGGAGGCCTCGCAGCCGGGCGACGAAGCCGCCCCGGCTGCGGGCGACGCCGGCCTCGAGACTCCCCTCGCCGGCGGCACCGGGATCCACCACGGATTCGGTCGCCGCCGCCGGCCAGCCCGGATACGCCGAAGCCTCGGCCGGAGCCTCGGCCCGCGCCACGACCTCCGGAGCCGCCTCCTCGGCAGGCGGCTGGTCGGGGGACTCGCCGATCGAAGGCGCGGGCGCGGAGGCCGGCGCCGGATCGCCGAAGTCGGCCGGATCCGTCTCCCAGTCAGGCGCCAGCTCCGGCCCGCCCTCGGGAGCCCCGTCGACCGGCGACTTCGGGGTTTCCCCGGCCGCCGATTCGTCCTCGTCGCGTGGCTTGCGCCGCCAGAACACCTACGAAGCTGCCAAGCCGGCCGGCTCGCCGCTGCGGTCGGCGAGCGCCGTCGCCTCGTCGAGCCGCAGGCTGATCACCCGGCTGACCGAATCGTCGCCGACCGTCACCCCATAGAGCGCATCCGCGGCCTCGATCGTGCCCCGGTTATGGGTGATCACGATGAACTGGATCTGGCCGGCGAGGTCGCGCAGGGCGTCGGCAAACCGGCCGATGTTGGCCTCGTCGAGGGCGGCATCGACCTCGTCGAGGACGCAGAACGGCACCGGCCGGACCGCCAGCATCGCGAACAGCAGGGCCACGGCCGTCAGGGCCCGCTCGCCGCCGGAAAGCATCGCCAGCGCCTGGGCCTTCTTGCCTGGGGGCCGCGCGACGATCTCGACACCGGTCGTCGAGAGGTCCTCCGGGTCGGTCAGCTCGAGCCGGGCGTAGCCGCCGCCGAAGAGCTGCTTGAAGCGCGCGTCGAAGGCCACCTCGAGGTTGCGGAACGTCGTCTGGAACTGCTCTGCGACCAGCGTCCCAAGCTCGTCGATCAGCGCCCGGGTCGTGGCGATCGCCCCGCGCAGGTCGCGCTCCTGGGTCTCGAGGCCCTCCAGCCGGACCTTGGCTTCGGCGTACTCCTCGATCGCGAGCGGGTTCGCGGCGCCGAGCTCGTGGTACCGGCGACGGAGGGTGGCCAGCCGGCCGGGGCTGGGCGGCTCCGCAGACGGCGGACCGGCAGCCCACGCCGCCAGGGTGGCGGCCGGGATCACCTCGACCATGGCATCCTCGTCCTCGGCCGGCAGACCGGGCTCGCGGAGACCGAGCGCGCGCAGCCCGAGGACACCCAATCCGCCGAGCTCGACGAGAACCTGTTCACGAATCAGGTCGAGGGCAAGGCGGCTCTCGAGCTCGGCCACTTCGGCGGCCCGCAGGCGCTCGTCGAGCGCTCGCAGCCGATCCCGCGCTGCACCAAGGGCCGCGTCGGCCGCGACGAGCAGGCTTCGATCGGCGGCGTCGCTCGCGCGCGCCTCGGCCAGGGCAGCCCGCAGGCTCTGCTCACGGCTCGTCGCCGCGGCAAGGTCGATCGCCAGGCGGTCCCGTTCGAGCGCGACGTCGGCCTCGCGACGCCCAAGGGCCGCCATCTCGGCGTCGGCGCGCTCGATTCGATCCTGGCTCATCGCCACGCCGGCACTCTCCCGGGCGCGGGCCGCCTCGGCGTCTGCCCGGACCCGATCGCGCTGGGCCAGGTCCGCGGCGAGCTGGTCGCGCCGCGCCCGCAGCTCCGCGACGCGGGCCTCCCAGGCCTCCAACGCGCTCGGATCGCCGTCAGCCGCTCCCGATGCGCCGCTCGTGCCCGGCCGGGTCGCTCCACGGGAACCGGCATCGGCGGCTTCGAGGGCGGCGAGCGCGTCCCGCTGGCGTGCGAGGTCCGCCTCGGCTCGCTCGGCGCCGGCCTCGAGCCACGCCGTCTCCCGAACCAGGCGCTCGACGCTACGAGCGGCGATTCGTTCGGCCTCCTCGGCCGCCCGGCGAGCGGCCCCGATCCGGGCTTCGTCGGCCCGCGCGGCGGCATGGGCGGCGCGGGCCGCCGTCGCCCGCTCCCCGGCGGCGGTGCGCAGCTTGCCGGCCTCGGCCGCATCGAGCTCGAGGCGCCGCAGCTCGGCCGCGAGCCGCTCCAGGCCGGCCTTGCGCTCGAGCGTGCCGTCGACCCGGCCGAGCGCAACGGTGGTCGGACCCAGGAGGGCGCTTCCGTCGCGGACGACCACCTGCCAGCCGGGCGGCAGGTGACCCTGGAGTTCGAGGGCGGAGCCGAGGTCCGGTGTCCAGGCGACCCGCCCGAGGAGCGACCGGGCGGCGCCGAGCTCGTCGCGCCGGATCGCGTCGACCAGGCGGCCACCGCCGACGCCGGCGAGCCGATCGAGGAAGGCCGGATCCGCGTCGTGTTCGGAGTGCCGCCCAGCGACGACCAGCGAGCCCCGTTCGCCGGCCAGCGCGCCGACCGAATCCCCGGCGACGAGGTAGCCCCGGGCTAGGTCCCCCAAGGCGGTCTCGACCGCCTGCCGGAAGGCGGCCTCGACGACCAGCTCCGAGTCGACCCGCCGGCCGCCGAGCCGGCGCGCGGCACGGGCGATGCCCCGATCCTCATCCTCGGCGAGCCGGGCGGTCTCGGTGGCGAGCCGGGTTCGAAGCGTCGCGAGCGCCTCGCCGGAGGCGGCGGCGTGCTCCTCGGCCGCCCGTCGCTGGCCCTCGGCGGCCTCGGCCTCGATCCGCGCCCGGTCGACGGCCGTCGCCGCCTCGAGCTCAGCATCGATCGCCGCCCGGTGGCCTTCGCGGGCCGCCGAAAGGGTCGCCTCGAGGATGCTCCGCTCGTTCGTGCCGGCAGTCGCCCGCTCCTGCTCATCGCGCAGGCGCCGCTCTCCAGCTGCGACCAGCCGCCGGGCAGCCTCGAGCTCGGCCGCTCGCGCCGCCAATGCCCGCTGGAGGGCTGCCCGCTCGTGGCCCGCCGCCTGCTGGGCGGTCTGCAGCTCGGCGAGCTCACGGCGGCCCTCGGCCAGCGACCGTTCGGCCTCCTCGACGGCGGCGACAAGGGCGAGGTCGCGCTCGGGAACCGGCGCTGCCAGGGCACGCCGCCGGCCCGCGAGCTCGGCTTCGGCGGCGGCCCGCTCAGCGTCGAGGCGGGCCCGGTCGCGCTTGATCCCCTCGAGCTCGGAGCCCGGCCCGACCGATGCGAGCTGGAGGGCCGTCAGGGTCTCGCGGGCCGACTCGTGAGCCTCCCGGCGGTCGGCCTCCAGGGCCACCTGTTGGGCGAGCCGGGCGGCGACGTCGAGGCTGGCCGCCTCGGCAGCCTGGAGGGCGAGCGTCGCCTCGGCGGCCTCGGCACGGGCGCGGCCCAGCCGATCCACGAGCGCCGTGGCCGACGTCGCGGCCGCGTGCCAGCGGGCATGAGCGCTCAGGACGATACCCGCCGCCAGGTCGTCGCCGGCACTGGCCCGGCTCGTCTGCTGCTCCGCCTGGGCAGCGAGCCTGCGCGCCTGGGGACGCAGCTCGCCCAGGATGTCCTCGACCCGGGCGAGATTGGCCTCGGCCTCGGTTAGCTGCTCCTCGGCCCGCCGGCGGCGCCGCTCGTGGCGGCGGACCCCGGCCACCTCCTCGAAGAGCCGCCGGCGTTCCTCGGGGCGCAGCGACAGGGCCTGGTCGACCATTCCCTGGCCGATGAACAGGAAGGCGTTGTCGGCCAGGTGGGCAGCGTCGAGCAGGTCGACCAGGTCCTTGAGCCGGACGCGCCCGCGATTCAGCAGGTAGTCGTTCTCGCCCGAGCGATACAGGCGCCGGCCGAGCTCGAGGACCTGGTAGTCGACCGGCAGGAGGCCGTCGGCGTTGTCGAGGACCAGGCTCACGTCGGCCATCCCGAGAGCCGGCCGCCGGTCGGAGCCCGCGAAGATCACGTCCTCCGACTTCCGGCTGCGCAGCGCCCGGCCCTGCTCGCCGAGGGCCCAGCGCAGCCCGTCGGCAAGGTTGCTCTTGCCCGAGCCATTCGGTCCGACCACGGCGCTGATCCCGGCGCCGAACTCGACCGTCGTCCGCTCGGCAAACGACTTGAAGCCATGCAGGCGCAGGGCGAGGAGCCGGGCGGCGCTCACTCGCCCACCGGGCCGGACGTGTCGATCGGGTCGCCGGGGCCACCAGCCGCGCCACCACCCGCGCCACCACCCGCGCCACCACCCGCGCCACCACCCATGGCCTCGAGTGCCGACGTCGCGGCAGTCGTCTCGGCGAGCCGCCGGGACGGCCCCTCGCCGCGGCCGACGACCTCGCCACCGACGCTCACCTCGATCCGGAAGATGCGCTCGTGGTCCGGGCCCGAGATACCGACCAGGCGGTAGGCCGGCCGCTCACCCGCCAGTCGCTGGGTGTGCTCCTGGAGACGGCTCTTGGGGCTCTTGAGGCTGCCCAGGGCGGCATCCGAGCCGAGCTCGGGCGCGGCGACAGCGACGATCCAGTCACGGGCCGAGTCGAAGCCCAGGTCGAGATAGACGGCCCCGGCCACGGCCTCGAAGGCCGACGCCAGGAGCGACGGCCGGAGCCGGCCACCGCGCTGCGACTCACCCTCCCCGAGGAGCAGCCAGGTGCCGAGATCGAGCCGATCGGCCAGCCGGGCCAGGCCGGTGGTGCTCACGATCGCCGCCCGGCGCGCCGACAGGGCACCCTCGTCGTCGCCTGGCCGCAGGTCATACAAGGCTGTCGAGATGGCCAGCGAGACGACGGCATCGCCCAGGTATTCGAGGCGTTCGTTGTGGCCGCCGACCGCGTCGCGATGCTCGTGCAGGTAGCTGCTATGGACGAGGGCCCGGCCGAACAGCTCCGGATCGCGGATCGGGAGCCCGAGATGGGCCGCGAAGTCGGCGGCCGAGGGCATCGCGACGGTGGGCCCGTTCGGGTCGGGGCGGGCAGGGCGGATCGCCCGCCGCTCAGGCCCTAGGAGGTGCGCTCGTCGATGTACTCGACCGCGTCGCCGACGGTCCGGATCCGCTCCGCGTCCTCGTCGGAGATCTCGGTCCCGAACTCTTCCTCGAGACTCATGATCAGCTCGACGAGATCGAGCGAGTCGGCGTTCAGGTCGTCGACGAACGACGCCTCGGGCTTCACGTCGGCCTCGTCGACGCCGAGCTGCTCGACAACGATCTTCTTCAGGCGATCGTAGGTAGTGGCCACAGAATCCCTCCTGGAAGCTTGGTCATCACCCGGCGGGAATGCCGGCCTCTTCATTCGCGGATCCGTCGACCATCTCCCCGGTCGTCGTGGCCGCCTCCCTCGCGAGTCGCCCGAGGACGCCATTCATCAGGCGCCGCGCCGGGTCTCCACTGTAGATCCGTGCCAGCTCGACCCATTCTGCGATCGCTATTCGGGCCGGCGTCGCCGCGGAGTGTAGCACCTCCCCGAGGGCCGTTCGCAGCAAGGCGCGATCGATTCGGGCCAGCTGGACGACCGGATACTGGGCCGCCAGCTCCTCGATTCGAGCGTCGATCCGATCGCGGTTCTCGACCGTCACGGTGACCAACAAGCGCGCGAAGCGAGCCGCCTCCGGGTCACGGCCGGACTCGGCGAGGTGGCGCTCCAGGACGACGGCCGCGGTCCGTTGGCCGAAGTCGGCCTCGAAGATCGAGGCGAGAGCCAGCCGGCGGGCGCGCTGGCGCGAACGGATCTGCTCGCGTCCCGGGCCACTCCGGGGGACCGCCACGGCGCTCAGGCGCCCACGCCATCGATGCTCACGGTGACCTCGCCCGGGACGAGCCCGAGCTGGCGCTCCAGCGCAGCGATGACCGCAGCCCGGACGTGGCCGGCCACCGAGCGCAGTGACTGGCCGGGGCGGGCGACGATCGCGATTCGCACGCTGACCTCGTGCCCGTCGAGCCGGACCGCCACCGCCGAGCCGCCCAGGCGCTGGCGGATCAGGCCGCCCGAGCGCCCGACCCGCAGGACACCGGGCACCTCGAGGGCCGCCAGGCGGACCGTCTCCCGGACGACGCCGGTGCCGATCGTCAGGGCCGGCCCGGTCACTGGACCGCTTCGGACGGCTCGGGCGTGGCGGCGACGGCCGCGCCGGCGCTCGCCCGTGGCACGCGCTCGAAGGTCCGCGCGATGGCCTCCGGAATCTCGGCCCTGGCGGCGGCCGCCCCGACGGCCACGGCGTACGAGATCATCCGGCGCCTGGCCCGGCCGTGGGTGATGATCACGGTCCCGTTGACGCCCAGGAGCGGCGAGCCGCCCGATAGCTCGTAGTCGAAGATCCGGCGGATCCGGCGGATCCCCGGGCGCATCAGCAGGTAGGCCGGCGGTCCGAATGGCTTGCGCTCGAACTCCTTGCGCAACAGGCCGAAGATGAACCCCGAGAGGCCTTCGAAGAACTTGATGACGACATTGCCGACGACCGCCTCGCAGACGACGACGTCGGCCATGTGGACCACGAGGTCCTTGCCCTCGACGTTGCCGATGAAGTTGAGGTCCGACGCCTGGAGCAGCTTCGTGGCCAGCTGGATCCGGGCGTCGCCCTTGCCGTTCTCCTCGCCGATCGACAGCAGGCCGACTCTCGGGTTCTCGACGCCCAGGACCTGCTCGGCAAACAGCGAACCCATCGCGGCGTACTGGTAGAGCATCTCGCCGGTCGGGTCGGTCGTGGCGCCGATATCGAGCAGGACGAACGGGCCGGTCTCGGTGACCATCTGGACGGCCAGCGCAGGCCGCTTCACGCCGGGCGCCCGGCGCAGGTGGAGAATCGCGGCCGCCACCCCGGCCCCCGTGTGCCCGGCGGTCACCACCGCATCCGCGTCATGGTCGCGGACCAGCCGCATCGCCACGTTGATCGATGCGTCGCGCTTGGAGCGGACGTTGGCCGCCGCGTGCTCGTCCATCGCGACGAGCTCGCTGGCGTGGACGAAGCTGATGTTGTCGGGCAGCTCGAGACCGGCGATCGCCCGGACCCGGATCTCATCGCCCACGAGGATGATGTCGTCCTCCGGGTGGGCCCGGGCGTGGATCAGCGCGCCGTGAACGGGTTCCTCGGGCGCGTGGTCCCCGCCCATCACGTCAACGGCGACCCGGACGCGGCGGTCGGAGGTCGCGCCCCGAACGGCGCTGAGGTCCACGTGCCTAGGAGGCGGCCTCGTCCGTCGTCTGCTTCAGGTCAATGGCCTGGCGGCCGCCGTAGTAGCCACAGTTCGGACAGGCGTGGTGGGGCTGCTTCATCTCGTGACAGTGGGGGCATTCTTCGAGCGGCGGCAATGCGAGGGCCGCATGGCTGCGGCGATCGCCCTGCCGGGCGTGCGATACCCGTCGCTTCGGGACTCCCATGGCTCCTCAGATCTCCTCTGGCGGCGGGCCGGCCGGGGCGGGCTGGCGCCCCGCTGCTGGCGGTTCAGGTCGTGGATGGGTCCGCCATCGATCGCCGCGGCGACACGAGAGGGCCCGACGGGCGAGTCTAGCCCGTCTCGGCGTCGGCGTCGACCCGGAATGCCCGGAGCGCCTCGAGGCGCGGGTCGAGCGGAGCTTCGTCGTGGTCGTGCGGCCCGCTCTCGAGGCTCTCGCCGCAGATGCTGCACAGGCCCGGGCAGTCGGGCCGGCAGAGCGGAGCGATCGGCTCGGCCAGCTGGATCGCCTCGCGGATGATCGGCTCGATGTCGAGCTCATGGTGATCGTTGAGCCGGACGATCTCGGGTTCCACGTCCGGGTCGAGGGGCTTGCCGGTGGCAATGTCGATCGCCGGCAAGGCTTCCTCGCTGATCGCCAGGCTGATTGGCAGGGTGATTGGCTTGAGGCACCGGCTGCACTCGAGGGCGAGGGCGGTGTCGACTCCGCCGCGAATGAAGATGCCCCGGTTCGTCCGGCTGAAGCGGACCCAGCCCGAGACCGGCGTCGCGAGCTGGAGATCCTCGCCCAGGTCGAGCGGGATGCCCTCGAAGGCGTAATCGCGCCGGGACCCGGCCGGCTCGCCAAGGAGCGCGGCAAGCGGGTAGGCGAGGTCCGCGCGAATGTCGACGCTCTTGTCGCCGCTCGTGGAAACGGCCGTCACCCGCGCGTCGAACGGCTCGGCGCGGGCTCGAAGTCCTCGTCGTCGGCGTACCCGTCGTTCGGCTGGACGGGTCCCTCGTCCTCCTCGAGGGGCGCCCGCGAGTCGATCAGGGCAATCCCCTTGCGAATGCTGTGGAGCGTCCGGTCGACCTCAGCCTCGAGGCGGGTCAGGACCGAGGCGGCGTATTCGTCCGCTCCCCGACGGATCCCGTCGGCCTCGGCCTGCGAGCGATCGAGGATCCGCCGGCCCTCGTCCTCCGCGGCCTGGGTCAGGCCGCGCTCCTCGATGAGGAAGGCCGCCTGCTCCTGGGCCCGGGCGACGATCGTCTCCGCCTCCTCCTGGGCCTTCTCGATGATCCGCTCACCCTCGGAGTTGATTCGCTTGGCCGCCCGGATCTCCTCCGGGATCGCCACGCGCAGCTCGTCGATCAAGCCCAGCGCCGCGCTCTGATCGAGGACGACGTTGCTCGTCAGGGGCAGCTTCTTGCCGCTCGCGATCAGGTTCTCGAGGCGGGTGACGAGGAAGATGATGTCGATCGGACCGGCCCTCCCTGGCTGGCGACGACGACCGGCGGCTACGCCCCGGCGTCGGCCGGATTATCGCACCCGCTCAGTGGCCACGCGCAGGGCGATCTCGGCCGGGGCGGGGACCATTGCCCGCACGTCGCCACCGAAGCGGGCGATCTCCCGGACGAGCGTCGAGCTGACGTAGCCGTGCTCGACCGAGGTCATGAAGAAGACCGTGTCGATCTCCGGCGCCAGGACCCGGTTGTTGTGGGCCAGCTGCATCTCGGTCTCGAAGTCCGAGATCGCCCGGAGGCCGCGGACGATGAAGCCGGCCCCGGCTCGCCGGCACGCGTCGACGGTCAGCCCGTCGAACGAGATCACGTCGACCCGCTCGCTCAGCGTCGGGTCGGTCGCGGCGACCGAGGCCCGGATCGCCTCGAGGCGCTCGGCGACCGTGAGCACCGACTCCTTGCGGGGATTGGTGAGGACGGCGAAGACGAGGCGATCGAAGACGGCGGCGGCGCGACGCGCAACGTCCAGGTGCCCGAACGTGATCGGGTCGAACGACCCGGGGTAGACCGCGACCCTCATCCGTCCTCCGTCCCGACCCGGCGATAGAACGTCAGCGCCGTCTCGCCGAAGCGTCGTTCACGGGTCGATCGTAGCAGGCCGATCCGGGCCGGCGGAGCGGCGCGCCAGAAGTGCTTGGCAACCACCGTGGCATCCGGCGTCAGCAAGCGCCTGGCCGCAGGTCCGCCGAGGAGCTCGAGGAGCGACTCGAGCAGGGCGGTCTGCTCGTAGGGTGGATCCGCGAGCACGAGGTCGAATGGCCCGACGGCCCCCGGGTCCTGGCCCGAGCGGCCCGGGGACCCGGCCAGCCAGGCCAGGGCATCGGCCCGGATGACCACGGCGGCCGGGCCGGCGAGGCCGGTGTGGGCAAGGTTCTCGGCGATCGTCCGGCAGGTCCGCCCGTCCTGCTCGACCATGACCGCGGCGGCGGCACCACGTGACAGCGCCTCGATCCCGGCCGCGCCGCTGCCCGCGCACAGGTCGAGGAACCGGGCGCCGGGCAGGTCCGGCTCGAGGATCGCGAAGAGCGCCTGCTTGACCCGATCGCTCAGGGGCCGCGTGCCGGGGCCGGGAGCCGCGAGCCGGCGGCCGGCGGCCGAGCCCGCAATCACCCGGCCGGCGTCACCGGCCATTGCTCCTGCCGCTCATGCGCCGCCGGCCGGGTCGCCCGACCAGATCGGCTCGAGCCAGCCGGCAGTCAGCTCGCGCCGCAGCGGCGCGAGCCCCTCGCCCCGCAGCTCACCGGTCGAATCGAGGAGCGTTTCCGCGTGGCCCCGGGCGCGCTTCGCCAGCTCGCGATGGTCGAGGCGCTGGAGCGAGGCGACGCGAAGCTGGGGGAGGCCCGACTGGGCGAGGCCGAGGACGTCGCCTTCGCGGCGGAGCTCGAAGTCCTTCTCGGCGAGCTCGAAGCCGTCGTTGAGGGTCTCGATCGCCTGGAGCCGGGCCCATGCGACAGGATCCGCATCGGGGCCCACGTCGGAGACCAGGACGCAATAGCTCTGGGCGGTCCCCCGCCCCACCCGGCCGCGAAGCTGGTGGAGCTGGGCCAGCCCGAAGCGCTCGGCGCCTTCGATCACCATGACGGTCGCCTCGGGGACGTCCACCCCGACCTCGATCACGGTCGTGCCAACGAGCACCCGCGTCTCGCCGTCCCTGAAGCGGCGCATCTCGGCATCGCGCTCGGCGGCCTTCATCCGGCCGTGGACGAGCCCGACGGGCAGGCCGAGCAGGTCCCGCAGGCGGACCGCCTCCTCCTCGGCTGCGGCCGCGGCGTCATCCTCGGCCGCCTCGATCAGGGGCACGACGACGAACGTCCGATGGTCCTCGGCTGCCTCCTCGGCGACGAACCGCCAGAGGCGGTCGAGATCGGTCGTGCTCCGGCTCGCGGTCCGGATCGGCAGCCGGCCGGTCGGGGCCATGCGCAGGTCGGAGACCTCGAGGTCGGCGTACAGGACCTGGCCGAGCGTTCGCGGGATCGGTGTCGCGGTCATGAGCAGGACGTGGGGCGCGGCCGTGCTCGTCGCGCCTGGCCGAACCGCGGTCGGTGCCGCGCCACCGCCGGACCTGCCGCCGGCTTTGGCCTCGAGCAGGTTGCGCTGCTCGACGCCGAAGCGGTGCTGCTCGTCGATGACCGCCAGCCCGAGGTCCGCGAAGCGGACCGACTCCTGGAAGAGCGCGTGCGTGCCCACCACGACGACCGCCTGCCCCGAGGCGATCGCGGCGACGGCCTTGCGCCGCCCATCGGCGCTCAGCGATCCGGTCAGCAGCGTCACCCCGAGGCCGAGCGGCTCGAGGAGCCCGCCCACGGTGGCCGCGTGCTGCCGGGCGAGCAGATCGGTCGGCGCGAGCAGTGCTCCCTGCCGGCCGAGCCCGGCGACCATGGCCAGGGCATGGGCGGCGACCGCCGTCTTGCCCGAGCCGACGTCGCCCTGGAGGAGCCGGAGCATCGGCTCGGGGCTGGCCAGGTCGGCTCGGATCGCATCCATCGCCGCCGACTGGTCGGCGGTCAGCTCGACCGGCCGCCCGACCTTCGCCCCGATCGCCGCAGCGATCGCCGTCCGGACGGCGGCATCGCGGGCGTCGTCGACGACGACGGGCTCGGAGGTCGTCCGGCCGCGCTGGCGACGCCTGCCGACCATGCCCAGCTGGAGGGCAAGGAGCTCGTCGAAGGCGAGCCTCCGCAGAGCCGCGTCGCGATCCTCGAGGGAGGCCGGATAGTGGACCTGGTCGATCGCCCGGCCGATCGACTCGAGGCCCTCGCTCCGGCGGACGTCGTCGGGAAGGTATTCGGCGTACATCAGGCCGGCTCGGTCGAGGGCGGCCCGGATGGCCTCGCGGATGCGCGCCGAGGTGAGGCCTGCCGTCAGCCGGTAGACGGGCACGATCCGGCCGGCGTGGAGCGGGTCGGTGCCGTCTTCGGGCGAGAACTCGGGGTCGTCGAAGACGGGGCTGAAGCCACGCTGCTTCAGCCGGCCGCTGACGACCAGGTGCTGCCCGGCATGGACGCGCTTCTCGATGAACCGCCGCCCGAACCAGGTGGCCTCGGCTTCGCCGGTCTCGTCCGCGAGGACGGCCTTCGTCACCTGGACCCGGCGGCGCCAGGTCTGCTCCACGTGGATCGACCGGACGACGACCCGGACGCTGGCCGTCTCGCCGTCGGGCACCTCGCGCAGCTCGGCGATCGTGCGCATCTCGCGGCGATCCTCGTAGCGCCGCGGCAGGTGGAACAGGAGGTCGCGAACGGTATTGAGGTCGAGGCGCCGGCCGGCTCGACGCAGGGTGGCCTCGGCCGGCAGGCCGCTGTCGCCGAGGGCCGTCGAGAGGAGGACCTGCGGATCGGTCGGCGGTGCCGGCCGGCGAGCAGCGCGAGGCCGCGACCCGGGGGCAGGTCGGCGGCCCGGCTGCCCGCTGGCCATCGCTACTCGGCCGAGATCAGGTACCGGGAGTGGGGCTGGCCGCCGTGGCGGACCTCGACCTCGACACCGGTTCGGGCCGCGTTGATCAGGCGGGCGGTCTCCTCGGCTTCGGCGAGGTCGGCGCCCTCGCCATAGAACAGGGTGACGAGCTCGATCCCCGGCCGCAGCCCGCGGACGGCGGTCTCGATCGCCCGGCCGCGCTCGCTCGCCACGGCCACCAGGCCGTCGTCCGGATCGAGGACGATCGTCTGGCCGCGGCGGACCTTGTGCCCCGAGACCTTGGCGTCGCGGACGGCCGTCGTCACCGACAACGACTCGATCGCTCGGCCCGCGGCCGTCATCTCGTCGACGTTGGCGGCGCCACCGAGGGTGGGATCGAGGGCGAGCAGCGCGGCGATCCCCTCCGCGGCGTTGCGGGTCGGAACCACGTGGACGACCCGCGAGGTCAGGGCCGCGACCTGCCGGGCGGCCAGGATCACGTTCGGGTTGTTCGGCAGGAGGAGGGTCTCGAGGGCGTTGACGGCCTCGATCGCGTGGAGGAGCTCGCCGGTGCTCGGGTTGGCCGATTGCCCGCCCTGGACCACGGCCGCGACGCCGAAGTCCCGGAAGATCGCCGCGAGGCCGTCGCCGGCCGCGACGGCGACCACCGCCAGGGGGAGCACCGGAACGTCGGTCGGCCCGGCCATGCCGAGCTCGACAGTCGCCGCCGGGACGTCGCCGGTGAACTCGGTCGCCCGGCGCTCGCGCACCTCGCGGGCCTGCTGGTCGAGGTTCTCGACGCTGATCCGGCTCAGGCTGCCGAGCGCGAGCGCGCGCTCGAGGATGACGTCCGGCCGCTCGCTGTGGACGTGGATCTTGACGGCCTTGCCATCGCCGACGACGACGACCGACTCGCCGACCGCCTCCAGCTCCCGGCGGATCGCGTCCGGATCGAGGATCGCGCCGGGGCGCGGCTGGAGCAGGAGCATCGTCTCGTAGCCGAAGCCCTCGTCGGCATGGGCGACCAGCGTCGACGGCTTCGCGCCGGAGCGCAGCCGGCCGCCGACCGCGCTGGCCTGAGACCCGCCGACGAGGTACAGGAGGGCACCCTGGAACAGCCGGTACAGCCCCTGGCCGCCGGAGTCGACGACGCCGGCCTCGCGCAGGATCGGCAGCAGCGACGGCGTCCGGGCAACGGCCGCCTCGGCGGCGTTGACCGTGGCCCCGAGGACTGCCTCGATCCGGTCGTCGTGCTCGGCAGCCGCCTTGGCCGCCGCGGCCGACTCGCGGATCACGGTCAGGATCGTGCCCTCCACGGGCTTCCCGACGGCCGCGTAGGCGAGCTCGGCGCCCCGGCCCAGGGCATGGGCCAGGTCGAGGCCGTTGAACCGGCGCTTGCCATCGAGGCCCTCGGCGATCCCCCGACAGATCTGCGAGGTGATGACCCCCGAGTTGCCGCGGGCGCCCATCAGCGCCCCGAAGCTGATCGCCGCAGCCACCCGGCCGGCCGGCTCGCCGGTGACGGACTCAGCTTCCTCGAGCGCCACCCGGACGGTGGCCAGCATGTTCGAGCCCGTGTCGCCGTCCGGAACCGGGAAGACGTTCAGGGCGTTGACCTCGTCGACGTGAGCCTCGAGGTTGGCCACCGCCGCCCGGAATGCAGCGACCAGGCCGCTTCCGTCGCAAGAGCGTTGGGTCACGAACGCTGGGTCATGCGGCGTCCGACCCGGGAGCCGCCGTTGAATCCTGGTCGAGGTTGGCACCCTGGAAGCGCAGCCCGCCAACATGGATCGTGAGCGTCTCGATCTCCCGGCCGATCGCCCGGCGGACCGAGTAGCGGACGGCCGAGTCGACCTGCCGGGCGACCTCCGCAACCGGCAGGCCGGCGGCCACGAGGATCCGCAGCTCGACGTGGATCCCGGCGCGCAGCCGGACGAGGACCGCCGGTGGCCGGAGGCCGAGCGAGGCCATGAGCCGCTGGGCGGGCCGGTCGTCGGAGAGGCCCGTCACGCCATAGCTGCCGGAGACGGCGGCACGCACGATCTGGCTGAGCGCGCGTCGGCTCACGAGCGATTGGCCGGCTTCATGCTGGACGGGGCTCGGCAGCTCGACCTCCACTCGCGGGCTGGGGCGTTCCGCGGCGGGCACGGCGGATCGATGTGCTATCGTACCGTCTGCTCGAGCCGGTGTCGGCTCGTTCTTCATGACTGTACCCAACTGTTCGCGAGGATCCGCGATGTCCCGAGCGTGCGCCGTCTGCGGCAAGGTTTCAATGGGCGGCTTCAACCCCCAGTCCTCCGGGATGAACCGTGTCCGCGCGCATCGACGCTACCAGCCCAATCTCCAGCCGCTGGTCGTGATGACCGCCTCAGGGGCGCCCAGGAAGCAGGCCGTCTGTACCCGGTGCCGGCGGACGA
>JANWLH010000130.1 GCA_025450915.1 Candidatus Limnocylindrales bacterium
CGCTGTCATCGTAGTTGACGTCGACGCCGGCGGTATTCGTCCAGTCGAGGTGGCTCACCGTGGTCGAGGCCGTCGCGCCGAACGCGAAGCTGCCGGGATCGCCGGTGAAGAACTGCGCGAGGCCATCCGGGATGCAGCCGTCGCAGGTCCCGGTGAGGTTGTAGGTCGCCGATGGATTCGTGGATCCGGAGTACGTCAACGTCGTCGATTGGGTGAGTGGCGCCGCGAGGGCGGGTGAGACTGCCAGGAGCAGCACCGCAACGGCACCGAGCGCGCTGACGGCCTTCGTGGGTCGGCGGTGACGGGGCGTCGACCGGCGACGCAGGAACGAATGAGCTGGAAACACGCGCTGCCTCCTCGAAATCGGCGGACGGCCCGAGACCCGAACCGCGGGTCCGGTCGGCCCGGACGCGGGCAATCTACGGGAGGCCGCCTCCGAGTGGTGTTACGGAGTGCCTGAATCCGGTCCTTTTTGGTGCGCCCGGGCATCGGCCGAAGGTCCTGACCCCTTCGCCGATCAGCGCGGGTGGTCGTGCACGTAGGCGACGATGGCCGGCACGAGGGCGTCGAGCCTGGGGCTGCCCCAGCCGGTGGCGTAGTCCCAGCCCGGCGCCGCCGCATAGAGCAGGTTCGCGCCGGCGGTGACGTCGTGGAACAGCGTCCCGTCCGACGCGTGAGCCGCGGCGACCGCATAGAGGACCGGGTCGAGGAAGCCGAGCTTCGTGATCCCGCCCTTCGCCGCAAGCTGCGCGGCGAGGACCATCGAGCCCGCCCAGAACGGGGTCGCGGCGCTCGTCCCGCCGACCACCTCGCCCTCGCCGTCGGAGACGACGAACATGCCGCTGGCCGGGTCCGCCGGTCCGGCGACGTCGGGCACCTGGCGCTTGCCGGTCGACTGGGCATTGGCCACGCCGGGTCCGGCCTGCCAGCTCGGCTTCGCGAAGACCTTGCTGAGCCCGCCGCCGGTGCCGCCCTGGCTCAAGGGGTCCTGCCAGGCGACTTCGCCGAGGTACGAGCCGTCCTGGTGGAGCGACAGGTATGTGCCACCGACCGCGATCACGTGCGGGCTGACCGACGGGTAGTCGGCGGCGACCCTGAAGTCGTGGGCCAGGCCAGCGGGCTCGTCGAGGCAGTCATAGGCGCCGTTGTCGCCGCTCGAGACGAAGATGCTCAGGCCGCTCATCTCGGCGCTCGCGAGGGCGATGTCGTCGGGATCGCCTGCCGATGGATCGGCGAACGGCTCGCAGCGTCCCCAGCTGATCGACACGATCTGGACCTTGCCGTCCTCGACGATTCGGTTGATCAGGTCGCTCCAGTTGGCGCTCTGGGGCGCCTCGTAGTTGTAGATCTGGGCCTTCGGCGCGATCGCCCGGATCGTCTCGAGGTCGAGCGAGACTTCGTCCTGGCCGTCGCCCGGCTTCTTCGACGCCCCGTTCAGCCGGACGATCTGGACTGCGGGTCCGCTGATTCCGGCCGCCCGATCGAAGCTCGTGATGTCGCGCGGGTCGAACGTGTCGAATGAGACGACCGCGACGGACTGGCCGCTGCCGTCGAGGCCCTGGGCGTGGAGGGCGTCGATCCCGTAGGCCCTGGCGATATCGTCGGGATGGAGCCCGTTCGCCGGACCGAAGCGCGGCTGCGGGCGTGATGCGGGCGATGTGTCGAGGCCGCTCACGGCCGTCACGTACGGGCGCAGCTGGTCGGGCACGGTCGTCACGCCGCTCGGAACGTGGTATGCGACGCCGCTCGCGTCCGTCCGATCGAGCAGGCTGACCCCGAACGTCGAGTGGAGCTGGGCGACGGTGCCGCGCAGGCCCAACTCGCTCCGGTTTGCTGGCTCGTTGATCACCTGGAAGCCATGGCCCGTGAACCACCCGGCCACCTGGGCGATGTCGGCGAGCGGCAGGCCGAAGCGGGCGCCGAATTCGGCCGCCGATACGTACTGGCGGTAGGCCGGGCTGGTCGGATCGGAGATTGCCGCGGCCGCGGCCGGGACCTGGTCGAGATGGGGCATCAGCAGGTCGGCATCGAAGCCGACGATCTCATCCGGAGGCGCGGCGTGCTCCGCGGCGGCAGGCATCGGTGCGCCAGCAGACGTGCGCGGAGCGCCGCCAGAGCCTGGGGTGGCCACCGCGACCCCCACCAGCAGCACGCCCAGCCCGAGCGCCCACCGGCGCCTCGACGCGACGGTCACTGGGCGGCCGGCCATCGGATGTCCTCGAGGATGGCATCGACGAGCTGCCGCGAGAGCATGTGCCAGGTGAGCGCCGGCGGGCCGTGGTCGGCAATCGCGTCCGGATCGAGCGTCCGGACGGTGACGCCGATCGTCAAGCTCCCGCTCGTTGCGGCCACGATCGTGTAGCGGACGGGGGCGATCGGCGTCCCGTCGGTGTCGTCGAGCGTCCCGACGTAGACCCGGGCGATCCCCGGGACGTCACCGATCTCGGCGCCCTTGACCTCGTAGTACGTGCCGTCGGTGTCCTCGGCCAGGTCGGGCACCGACTGGCTGAGCGAGGCGACCCGGGCCGCGATCATCTGGTCGGGCGTCTCGCTCGACGCGGCAGCGCCCTCGACGATCACCCAATCCTCGCGATCGGCACTGGGATCCGACGGTGACTTCAGCTGGAGCAGGTCGGGTTCGTCGTCCTGGACGTTCCACGCGTCCGCGTCGTAGTGGAACGAGAAGCCGAACTTCGAGCTCGACCACGTTGTCCCGACAACCAGCTCGGCCGCCGCGCTGCCGGTCTGGCCGCCGGCCGATCCAGCCTGGCCGCCGGGCGGCTTGGGCGGGACGCTGCACGGTGATGGCGCGCTAGGGCAGGACGGTGCCGGAGCGGCGGGTGCCAGCGCGGCCACGGCGACCAGCACGACGACGAGGACCACGACGAAGATCACGGCAAACCGCAGGAGCGGACGACGCGAGCCTGAACGCTGCGCGGCGTAGGCGGCCCGCGGGTCGGCCTGGGCCATCCAGCCGCTCACGGCGTCGGGCTCCCGGCGTCGGGCGGCGCGAGCGTCGGGGGAGTGGCGGCATGCCGGCTCGACCGGGGGAGTGCCTGGAGCGAGACCCCGCACCAGCCGCAGAACGTGTGCCGCGGCGTCAGCCGGCCGCAGTTCGCGCAGCGGGTCGGCGGCCCGATCCCCGATTCGTTCGCCTCTTCGAGCAGCCCGACGTGGATCGTGGCCCGGAGCCAGAGGAGTCCGATTGCGGCGGCAATGCCTGTCGCCACGAAGCCGCCGAGGAGCGGGAAGACGGCGCGCGCCGCGGCGCTCGCTGCGAGGAGGACGACCCCGGCCAGGATCGCCGGTCCGGGCATGCCCAGCCAGCCGAGGGCGTGGCGATCACCGACGGGCGCCCGGTAGCGCAGCCAGAAGGCGGCGCAGATCGAGCCGATCGTGGCCGCGAGCAGGATCGGCTCGGCCAGGCCGAGCACGCCGAGCCGGACCAGCCAGGGCAGGGGATCGCCGCCCGGTCGGAGGCCGGCTCCGAGGAGGTCGCTCGAGCGGGCCACGCCGTAGGCACTGGCATAGACGGCGCCCGAGATCGCTCCGAACGTGGCTCCGTCGAGGACGTCGTCGAATGCGCGGTGGCGGATCAGGGCGAGCGGGCCGAGCGTCGCCAGCGCGGCGCCGAGGAGCGCGATGCCGACGGCCGCCGGCACCCCCGCGGCCGGGTTCGTCGTGCCCTCGGCGGCACCCGAGGTGCTGGCCAGCCGGCCAATCACCCCGAGGGCAGCGCCGACGACGGCGCCCCAGGCGACCGTCGCCACGATTACCGCCAGCGGCGCCCGCTCGTAGAGGTCGACCTCGATGAAGTAGAGGACGAAGAGCACCGGCACCACGACCGCCGACGCGACCAGGGCCATGGGGTAGAGGCCCGCAAGGACGAGGCCGGCGACAACGACGACGCCGAGGAGCAGGGAGTAGCGAAAGGCGTCGTAGCCGTCCCTGGGTAGGTGCGGGAAGAGTGTCGAGAAGAGGCGAATCGCCTGGACCGGCTCGCCGGGGTGGGCCGCGAACTCGTGGCGGCGAGCGGTCGAATCAAGAGGTGAGCCGCACCGGACGCAGTAGTGAAGATGGGGCACGGACTGGCCGCAGTGCGGGCAGATCCGCTCGCCTTCTCCGGTGACGCGCCCGGCCTGGTCCTGGGTCGGCTCCACGCGCCAATCCTATCGGCGCCGCAAAGCCCCGGTGACAGCGGGCACTCGGTCACCGAGTGCTCAGAGCTGGGTTCATCTGCGCCGGAGTCTGACTTAGACTCAGCCAGTCGCGAACCGGAGGCTTCCAGCGCTCCGACGCCGCCCCGAGCGAGCGCCGGGACGAGCGGGCGCTCGCCCTCGACGTGATCGCGAAGCTGTAGACGGAAGGCGGAGAGGCAACCGATGGAGCAACCAGGGCAACCCGGCACGACCCCAGGCGCCGATCCGGCGGCGGGGGAGCGCTACCTGCTCCTCGCCGACATCTCCGGCTACACCGGATTCATGACCGGCGTGGAGCACGAGCATGGGGCTGACTTCAGCGCGGGGATCCCGGCTGCCTACGCGGTGCTCGGTGGCCTGCTTGGCGCGGTCGTCAAGGGTGTCGAGCCCGAGTTCGCCGTCGTGAAGCTCGAAGGCGACGCGGTCTTCGCCGCGGCGCCCGCGACGGGCCTCGATGGGCACGGGGAGGAGGTGCTCGAGCAGCTCCGGGCGATGTACCAGGCGTTCATCGACAGCCGGACCCATGCCATCCCGGCCAACGATCACATATGCCTCGCTTGCCCGGCGGTCGCCCACCTCGACCTCAAGGTCGTGCTCCACCGCGGCCACGTGGTGCGCCAGGTGGTCGGCGCGGGGAGTGACCTGCTCGGGCCGGCCGTGACGGTCGCCCACCG
This sequence comes from Candidatus Limnocylindrales bacterium, assembly GCA_025450915.1. GTDB lineage: Bacteria > Chloroflexota > Limnocylindria > Limnocylindrales > CSP1-4 > Palsa-1033. The sequence continues at coordinate 4,874 of JANWLH010000130.1, forward strand.
GCTGCTCAAGAACACGATTCGCGAGCGGATCGGCTACAGGCCCTACCTGTTCGTGACCGATACCGCGGCCACCGCGCTCGGAGTGTCGGACGTCGGCATCGAGCACCACGAGGACTACGCCGACGCCGGCCCGGTCGCCGGTCGGATCGTCGAGCTGGGCCAACCCGTCCGCGAAGGGGCTACGTCCTAGCCGGCCGAGCCGTTCTCGTGCAGGGTCGAGGTGCGGCCTGGGATATCCAACGGATATCCTCCCGCGTCGAGCCCAACTGCTAGCGACGCGCCCGCTCGGCCTCGCCCAGCGAAGCTCAGGGTCACGTCCGCACCGTCAGCTCAACGGTCACGATGTCACCCAGGGACAACCCCTCCGCCGCCCGAACGGCGTCCTTGACCGGCATGGCGTAGGTCCCCTTGCGGGGGATCAGAGCCGTCTCGAAGATAGTGGCGCCGATTCGCACGCTGGCCGGGATCATGCCCCAGCCGTAGCTGACGATCGGGGCGATCGCGCGTACCTCGACTGACTCCTCCGGCGGCACCGTGATGAAGTGAAACGGCGCTGGCCCTCGCCAGTACCAGAGCTCGCCGGCGAACTCGATGCGCAACATTCGATCGCGCCTAGGCGGAAACCGCGAGCGCTACCGCGTCGGCCGCGCTCAGGCGGCGGCCCTCGGCCCAGGCCCGGTCAAGCGCTTCCGGGTCGAGGAGCCCACGCAGGTGCTCGAGCTCGGCGTCGTACTCGGCGCGCTCGTCGAGGGTCATCGGGTCCCCGGACGCCTCGCGCAGGACCTCCGCGGCACCGAGCAGGTGGGCCGCCTTCGGGCCGCCGCCGCGGGCGATCGTCGTGAACGCCATCGACTCGAGCTGATTGGCGACGGCGCCGCGGTTCCCGGTCCGCTGCCAACCGACGATCGTCTGGCGGTATTCGGCATCGGCCGCGTCAATCGCGCCTGTGCGGCGCATCGCATGGGCAAGCTCGCTGTGCGAGGACAGCGAGAAGCGATCGTCACCGATCTCCGAGTAGCGCGCCGTGGCCTCGCGGAACCAGCGCTGGGCCTCGACATCCTGCCCCGCGCGACTTGCCACCCGGCCATGCATCTGGAATGTGCTGGCGATGGCGGCGGGATTACCGCTCCGTTCGGCGGCGGCCGACGCCCGCACGAGCCAGGCGTCCGCGGCGCGCGGGTCGGACTGGGCGTCGAGCATCGCCAGCCCGGTCAGGACGATGGATTGGCGGAGCGGGTCGTCGAGATCGGTGGCCAGCTGAAGCGCCTCCAGGCCACTGGCCCAGAGGCTCTCGGTCTGCCGCCCGCCGCGGGTCATGATCTCGGTCTGCATGAACAGGACCAGGGCATCGACGATCGCCCCCCGATCGCCCGAGGCACGGGCGATCGCGACCGTCTCATCGCCGATCGCGCCGACCGCGCTCCAGCCGGCGAACCCGGACATCCTGAAGGCGGCGATCATCACCCTGGCCGCAAGCAGTGTCCGGTCCGCCTCCGGCATCGGCGCTGATCCCGTCCGCCAGCGTCGAAGGACCTCGAGCGCCTCGCGCATCCGGTCAGTGCCTTCGGATCCCAGGCTGCGCGAGCGCCAGTAGGCCCCGAGCGCGGCGAACATCTCGAGGGCGACCGGCACGTCGGTCTCGTAGGCCCAGTCCAGGGCCGCCCGCAGGTTGTCGAGCTCGACCTCGACCCGGTCCAGCCACTTGACCATGTCCGGGCCGTCGAGCCCGGCCGAGGCCTCCGCGGCGACATGCCGGAACCAGGCCAGGTGCCGGCTGCGCCGGGCGGTTGCCTGACCGCTGGCGATCAGCCGCTCATTGCCGTATTGGCGAATCGTCTCGAGCATCCCGTAGCGGGTCGCCTCACCGGGCGTGACGACGAGAAGGGAGCGGTCGACGAGGCGGCCCAGGCCATCGAGGGTCTCGAGGCGAGCGACGCCACCCGGCGTTGAGGCCGGATCGGCGTGGTCGCCGGCCACGCCCGCGGCCGCGTCGAGCGTCCAGCCGCCCGCGAACACCGACAGCCGGCCGAGCAGACGCTGATCGGCCTCCGTCAGCAGGTCCCAGCTCCAATCGATCAGCGCCTGGAGGGTCTGCTGGCGGGGCACGGCCGTTCGCCGGCCACCGGTCAGGAGGCGGAAGCGATCGCCCAGGCCCTGCGCGATCTCGGCGGCGGACAGGACGTTGACCCGCGCCGCGGCGAGCTCGAGGGCGAGCGGGATGCCGTCGAGCCGCCGGCAGATCTCGACGACGCTGGCGACATTCGACGGATCGAGGCGGAACGTGGGCAAGGTCGTCGTGGCGCGCTCGACGAACAGGCTCACGGCCTCGCTTGCGGCGATTGCCTCGAGGTCGATCCCTTCGATCGTCGGGGGCACCGCCAGCGACGGTACCGGGTACGTCGCCTCGCCCGGGACGCCGAGCGCCTCGCGGCTCGTCGCGAGGACGCACAGCGTGCGGCAGTTCGCGAGCAGGTGCTCGACGAGGCCGGCGGCGGCCTCGATGAGGTGCTCGCAGTTGTCGAGCAGCAGGAGCAGGTCCTTCGTGCGCAGGAAGTCGGTGACCGCATCAGTCGCCGATTGGGCCTGGGAGACCTGGACGCCGAGCGCCCGGGCCACCTCGGACGCGACCAGCTCGGGCTCGCGCAACGGGGCCAGCTCGACGAGCCAGGCCCCGTCGTGGTGGCGGCTCGAGAGCTCATCGGCGACGTGCAGCATGAGCCGCGTCTTGCCGGTGCCGCCCACCCCGACGAGCGTCGTGAAGCGATGCGTTCGCAGCAGGTCGCGGACCTCGACCGCCTCCCGGCTGCGGCCGATGAACGTGGTCAGGTCAGCGGGCAGGTTGGTCGGCGATGCCGCACCCGAGCGGAGCGGCGGGAAGTCCCTGGTCAAGCCCGGTGCGCCGAGCTGGTAGACGCGCTCCGGGCGGGCGAGGTCCTTGAGGTGGTGCTCGCCCCGGTCGATCAGCGTGGCGCCCGGCGGCATGTCGTCCGCGACGAGTGCGGCAGCGGCTGCGGACACGAGGACCTGGCCACCGTGGCCGATCGCCAACACCCGGGCGACGCGATTGACGGACGGCCCGAAATAGTCGCTGTGGCGAACCTCGGCATCACCCGAGTGGATCGCCATCCGAACGCGGAGTGGCGTCGTTGTCGGCCAGGGGTGAGCTCCCAGGGCTTGCTGGCCGGCGACCGCAGCACGGAGCGCCGCCGCGGGACGCTCGAATGCCGCGAGCAGCCCGTCGCCGGTCGTCTTGAACACGGTGCCACCGGCCTCCTCGACAGCCGCCCGGAGCAAGGCGTCGTGGCTCGCCAGGGCGCCGACCATCGCCTCGCGCTGCTCCTCCCAGAGCCGCGTGCTCCCCGCAATGTCGGTCATCAGGAACGTGGCGGTGTGGGTTTCCCCGGGCTGGGTCACG
>JANWLH010000131.1 GCA_025450915.1 Candidatus Limnocylindrales bacterium
GACGGCCCTGCACCGCTGGGGGACGCCCGGCGACATCGCCGCCTCGGCGGTCTTCCTGGCCTCGGACGAGGCATCGTTCATCACGGGCGAGCTGCTGATCGTCGCCGGCGGCCGCGGGATGCACTGACCCAGGCCCAGCCAGGCTGGCGGGTCAACCGGCGGCGACGGCCGTCCGGCTCTGATCGTCGACCGATCCGCCCATCACCGCTCGCACGCCGGTGATGATGTCCGCCACCTGGGGCACCGCCGACTTCTCGAGGGCCAGGTTGAACGGGATGACCGTATTCATGCCGGCGACCCGGATGATCGGCGCCCGAAGGCTGTCGAACGCCTGCTCGGCGACGATCGCGGCGACATCACTGCCCACCCCACCGCGCTTGATGGCCTCCTGGGCCACCACCAGCCGGCCCGTCCGGCGGACGGATTCGAGGATGCACGGCACGTCCATCGGGACGAGGGTCCGCAGGTCGATCACCTCGACATCGATCCCCTCCTCGGCGAGCTTGTCGGCCGCCTCGAGGCTCTTGAGGACCATGTGCGACCAGGTGACCAGGGTGACGTCGTGGCCGGCCCGCTTGATCTCGGCCCGGCCGAGGGGGATCTCGTAGGGCTCGTCGGGGACCTCGCCCTCGGTCATGTAGAGCAGCTTGTGCTCGATGAACACGACCGGATCCTCGTCGCGAATCGACGCCTTGAGGAGTCCCTTCGCATCGCGGGGCGTCGATGGCATGACGACTTTCAGCCCGGGGATGTGGTAGTAGAGCGCCTCGAGGCTCTGGGAATGCTGGCCGGCCAGCGAGTTGCCGGCGCCGCCCTGGGTGCGGATGACGAGCGGGACGCGACCCTCGCCACCGGACATGAAGCGATACTTCGCGGCCTGGTTCACGACCTGGTCCATCGCCTGGAGCAGGAAGTCGATGAACAGGATCTCGACGACCGGGCGCTGGCCGGCGATCGCGGCGCCCACGCCCAGGCCGACGAATCCGGCCTCGCTGAGCGGCGTGTCGATGACCCGGCCGCGGCCGAACTCGGCGAGCAGGCCGTCGGTGACCTTGTAGGAGCCACCGCGTTCGCCGATTCCCTCGCCGACGCAGAAGACCCGCTCGTCGGCGGCCATCTCCTCCTGGAGGGCCGCCCGCAGCGCATCGCGATATTTCATCCTGGCCATGGCTTGCTCGTCTCCCTGGTCGTATCGGTCAGCTGACGAAGGCGAGTTCGCCGGCCGCGATCTCGGCCCGGAATTCGTCGATCGACGGGTTGTCGCTGGCGGTGGCGAACTCGACGGCCTCTTCGAGGAGCTGCTCCACGCGCTCGTCGATCGCCGCGATCTCGGCCTCGCCGACGCCGGCCCTGGTGAGGCGCTCGCGCAGGAGGACGAGCGGATCACGCGCCTTCCAGTGGGCCAGCTGCTCGGCCGGCAGGTAGAGGCCCGGATCGTTGACGTGGTGACCGCCATGGCGGAACGTCATGCACTCGAGGAGCGAGGGTCCCTCGCCGGCGCGCGCCCGCCGAAGCGGCTCCTGCATCGCGCCGTAGACGATCGCGGCGTCATTGCCGTCGACGGTCACCCCGGGCATGCCGTAGCCGGCGGCCCGGGTCGAGAGGTGCTCGACGCGAGCGCTGTCGCGGATCGGCGTCGAGACGGCGTATTGGTTGTTCTCGAGGACGAAGATGACCGGCAGGTCCCAGATCGCCGCCAGGTTCATCGACTCGTGCCACATGCCGTTGGCCGATGCGCCGTCGCTGCAGAAGGCGACGACCACCTCGGACCCAGCGCGCTGCTTGATGGCCAGCGCCGAGCCCGTCGCGATCCCCAGGCCACCCGCGACGACACCGTTGGCGCCGAGGTTGCGGATTGCCCGGCTGGCCACGTGCATCGAGCCGCCCCGGCCGTGGCAGTAGCCCGTCTCCTTGCCGAACAGCTCGGCCATCATCAGCCGCGGGTCGTGGCCCTTGGCGATCGCGTGGCCGTGGCCGCGATGGGTGCTGACGATGTAGTCGTCGGGCTCGATCGCGGCAATCGAGCCGACGGCGATCCCCTCCTGGCCGAGGTACGGATGGAGGTAGCCACGGATCTGGCCAAGGCGGTACTGCTCGATCGCACGCTGCTCGAAGCGCCGAATCGTGGCCGTCGTCTCGTACATCTGCTCGAGCAGCTGGGGCCCGATCTCGCTCATCGTTCCGTCCTGTCTCCGTGGAACTGTGTGGTATTTTGTGGCTTATTATGGCACGCCTCGATAGCCCGCGCGAACAGCTGCTGCCGGCCGACCGCCTGCAGGTCATCGCCGACTTCATTCGCGAACGGGGCAGCGTCCGCAGCCGCGACCTGGTCCGCGCGCTGGGCGTCACCGACGAGACGATCCGGCGCGACCTCGCCCGGCTGGCCGAGCAGGGCCTCGTTCGCCGGGCGCACGGCGGCGCACTGGCCGTCCGGCCGAGCGACGAGACGGACACCGCGTTCCGCCTGCGCGAGCACGCCGTGGAGAAGGCGGCCATCGGCCGGCGCGCCGCCGAGCTGGTCGCCGATGGCAGCTCGATCATCCTCGATTCGGGCACGACCACCCTGGGTCTCGCCCGGGCGCTGCGTGGCAAGGAGAACCTGACCGTCGTCACGACCGCGGTGACGAATGCGCTCGAGCTCGTGGGCAACCCCACGATGTCGGTGATCATGACCGGCGGGATGATCCGGCCGACCACGTTCGGGGCGAGCGGCCAGCTTGCGGCCGCGACGCTGCGCGGGCTGCATGTCGACCAGACCTTCCTGGCAATCCACAGCGTGTCCGTCGCCGGCGGCCTGACCTATCCGCTGTTCGAGGAGGTCGACGCCAAGCGGGCGATGATCGAAGCGGCCGCCGAGGTGATCCTGCTCGCCGACCATTCCAAGTTCGGCCGGCAGGCGCTCGTCCGGGTCGCCCCGATCACGGCCGTCCAGCGGATCATCACGACCCCCGGGATCGACCCCGCCGAGGCCGCCGCGATCCGCGACCTCGGCATCGACCTGATCATCGTCGAGCCCGACGACCATGTCGCCGACCTCGAGCGATCGGCCGCGGCCGGCCAGTTTCCGATCCCGATCCAGCCAACGCCAGCCTAGCGAGGGAACGAACGTGCCGATCGTGCCAACCCAGGAGATCCTCCAGCGGGCATTCCGGGACCGCTACGGCGTCGCCGCGATCAACATCGTCAACGACCTGACCCTCGCTGCCGTGCTCGCGGCCGCCGAGGAGCTCCGCGCGCCGTTGATCGTCCAGACCTCGGTCAAGACGGTGAAGATGGAGGGCGCCGAGGTCCTCTTCGGGATGTGGCAGGAGATGGCTGGCCGGGTGAGTGTGCCGGTCGCCCTGCACCTCGATCACTGCCCGGATCGGGAGGTGATCTCGAGCTGCCTGGCGCTCGGCTGGAACTCGGTCCTCTTCGACGCCTCGAAGCTGAGCGTCGAGGAGAACAAGCGCCAGTGCATCGAGGTCGTCGCCGAGGCCCGTCGCTACGGCGCCGCCGTGGAGGGCGAGATCGAGGGCATCAAGGGCGTCGAGGACGGCATCGGGTCTGACGAGGCAGGCACGATCCAGGCGCTCGACGTCGCCCTCGACTTCGTCCGCTCGACCGGGATCGACTGCTTCGCCCCGGCGATCGGCAATGCCCACGGGATGTACCGGACCACGCCCCATCTCGACAACCAGCGGGTCAGCGACATCGTCAGCGCCATGCCGGTCCCGATCGCCCTGCACGGCGGGACCGGCATGCGGCCCGAGCAGTTCAGCGACCTGATCGCCCGGGGCTGCGCCAAGGTCAACATCTCGACCGCGCTCAAGATCGAGTTCATGAAATCAGGCTACGACTACATGACGGCGCATCCCGGTGAGTACGACCCGCCGGCCCTCTTCAGGGCCCAGCGCGCGGCGGTGATCGAGATGGCCAGGGCGCACATCGAGATGTTCGGCAGCGCCGGCAAAGCCTGGTGAGCGCCGTCCTGTTCGACTGCGACGGCGTCCTCGCGGACACCGAGCGCTACGGCCACCTGCCGGCGTTCAACGCGACGTTCCGGGAGTTCGGACTGCCGGTCCAGTGGTCCGTCGAGGAGTACGGCCGGGCCCTCCGGATCAGTGGTGGCAAGGAACGGATGGCCAGCCTCCTCACGCCGGCCTTCGTCGAGGCCGCCGGGCTGCCGGTCGACGCCGCCGGGCAGGCCGAGCACGTCGCCCGCTGGCACCAGCGCAAGACGGCGATCTACACCGAGATGGTGGCAGCGGGCCGCCTGCCCGCCCGGCCGGGGATCCGGCGGATCATCGCCGAAGCCCAGGACGCCGGCTGGCAGCTGGCGGTCTGCTCGACCTCCGCGGAGCCGTCGGTCCGGGCGATCCTCGACGTCGCCGCGGGCCCCGAACGAGCCGGGCGCTTCGATCTCGTCCTCGCGGGAGATGTCGTGGCCCGCAAGAAGCCAGCCCCGGACATCTACCAGCTGGCCATCCAGCGACTGGGGATCGGTGCCGGGGAGGCCCTCGTGATCGAGGACTCCCGGAACGGCCTGCTTGCCGCGGACGGTGCCGGGTTGCGCTGCGTCGTGACCGTCAACGGCTACACCGAGGAAGAGCCGATGGACGAGAGCGTCCTGGTCGTCAGCTCGCTCGGTGAACCCGGCGGCGAGGTCACGACGGTGCTGGCGAATCGCAGCGCTGCCCGGCCTGGCGACTGGATCACGCTGGCCGACCTGGCGGCCTGCCTGGCCGGCTAGGGGTGCCGGGAACCGGCACGGAGGGCCCGGGGCCGGCCGTCAGGTTCGCTATCCTGCGTCGGTGGCCACGACACACGCACGCATCCACCCGAAGGCGGTCACCGATGTCGTGACCGAGCTCGCCCGGCGCCTCCTGACCGCCCCCGAGCCCCCGTCGCGCCTGCCGACGATCCGCGAGCTGGCCCGCGAGCACCGTTCCAGCCTCTCCTCGATCCATGCCGCGATCGGCCGGCTCGAGGAGGCGGGTGCGATCCAGATCGAGACCCGGGGTCGCCTCGGGGCGTTCATGATCGGCCGCTCCGTCGGCCGGCTGTGGTCCATCGCCGAGAACGGGCCCCTCGTGATCAGCCTGCCCCTCGCCTCGTCGCCGCGCTACGAGGCCCTCGCGACGGCCCTCAAGCAGCTCCTGACGGCGGCCGGGCTGGAAGTCTTCCTGATCTTCGTGCGCGGCTCGCGCCAGCGCCTCCAGGCCGTCAGGGAAGGCCGTTGCCACCTGACCGCGATGTCGCGCTTCGCCGCGTCGGAGCTCGCCGGACCGGAGGACGCCGTGATCCTCGAGCTCGGCCCTGAGTCGTACAACACGGGCCACCGCGTGTTCTACCCGGCCGGCAATCCCGATCCGCATCCGATCCGGGTCATCGTCGACCGCCACTCGGCCGATCAGCAGCTCCTGACGGCCCTCGAGTTCAGTGGCTCTGACGTCACCCTCGTCCCGGCGATGCCCGCCCAGATCACCCGGCTCCTGGTCAGCGGCACGGCCGATGCGGCCGTCTGGACCAGCGACGAGATGCAGGTCGGCCGGCCCGACGGGATCCTCGATCGGCCGTTGCGGCCGGAGGTCCGCGCCCAGGTCGGCGACCTGATGACCCGGGCCGTCCTCGTCGGCCGGGCCGCCGACGCGGCGATCATGCGTGCGGTCACGGCGCCGATCCGGGCCGAATCGGTGGCCGAGATCCAGCTCGACGTGATGGCCGGCCGGGTCGTCCCCGAGTACTGACGGGGGACTGGCCCGGAGCGCTCCGCTCTCGTCCGGAGCGCCGATCACCTGGTCCCGAGACGAGGGCCTGATCCATTGACACGCCCTCGTATGATCCGTCTTGGTCCGGCTTGTTCTCTGTTCGCAAACGATCAACAGATCGGCTTGGTCGCAACGATTCGGGCAGGATCGCAGGGAGGGACTGGGTCCAGATGCTGAAGGAGTGGAGATGGTAGCCAACGAATCCGCTGGATTGCCCGCGTCGGAGGCGGGTCCCTTCCACACCGACCTCGAAGAGGATGCCATCGGCCTGCTTGGCGCGACCATGCAGGCCATCACCCACATCGCGCCGGCCATTGCCGGGTTCTTCTTCACGGCCTTCATCGTGAGCCTGGCCGGGATCACCGCGCCGCTCGCCTACTTCATCGGCTTCCTCGTCGTGCTGATGCTGGGATCCACCCTGGCCCAGCTCTCGAAGCACATGCCCTCGGCCGGCGGCTACTACACGTATGTCAGCCGGGCGCTCCACCCGCGCCTCGGCTTCCTGACGAGCTGGATGTACATCCTGTACTCGCCCGTGACCGGCGGCCCCGTCGC
>JANWLH010000132.1 GCA_025450915.1 Candidatus Limnocylindrales bacterium
ACCGGCCCGTCGAGGCGCTGGAGGTTGCAGTTGACGACGAAGGTCAGGTTGTCGAGGCCCTCGCGGGCCGCGATCGAGAGGGCGCCGAGCGATTCGGGCTCGTCGGTCTCGCCGTCGCCCAGGAATGACCAGACCCGCGAGCGCGACGTGTCGGCCAGGCCGCGGTTGGCGAGATAGCGGTTGAACCGCGCCTGGTAGATCGCGCTGATCGGCCCGAGGCCCATCGAGACGGTCGGGAACTCCCAGAAGTCGGGCATCAGGCGGGGATGGGGATACGACGACAGGCCCTGGCCGGGGACCGACTCGCGCCGGAAGTGGTCGAGCTGGTCCTCGCTGAGCCGGCCTTCGAGGAACGCCCGCGCGTACATCCCCGGGGCGGCGTGACCCTGGTAGAAGACCTGGTCGCCGACGCTGCCGTCCTCGCCGTCCTTGCCCCGGAAGAAGTGGTTGAAGCCCACCTCGTAGAGGCTGGCGGCCGAGGCGTACGTGGACAGGTGGCCACCGATTCCGCTGAACCGGTTGTTGGCCCGCAGGACCATCGCCACGGCGTTCCAGCGGACGATTCGCCGGATCCGGTGCTCGATCACCTCGTCGCCCGGGAAGAACGGCTCCTGCTCCGGGCTGATCGTGTTGATGTAGCGGGTCTGGGTCAGCGGCGGCAGGCCGACGTGCAGCTGCCGGGCGCGCTTGAGCAGCTTGAACATGAGGAAGCGGGCACGGTTCTGCCCCTCCTCGCCAACGACCTGGTCGAGTGACTCCAGCCACTCGGCGGTCTCGCGCTCGTCGATGTCGGGAAGCTGGCGCTTGAATTCGTCGAAGTTCATCTCACCGGAGCGTAGCGGATCGCGCCAGAATCGGTGGTTGCGGAACGGTCGCGATCCCGCTGCTCCGTCCCGGATCTCTCGACTGGGGTAGCCTCACCGGGTGACCAGCCCGTCGACCGGCCCCGCCTACGACCCTTCCACGGCGCTGCTGGTGATCGATGTCCAGAACGACTTCGCCGACGCGGCCGGGGCCCTCGCGGTCGACGGCGGGACCGAGATCATCCCGGCCCTCAACCGGCAGATCGCCGCCGCCCGCGGCTCTGGCGCGCTCGTCGTCTACAGCCAGGACTGGCATCCTGCCTCGACGCCCCACTTCGCGCGCGACGGCGGGATCTGGCCCGTTCACTGCGTCATGGGCACATGGGGCGCCGAGCTGCACCCAGCCCTCATCGTGGATGGCCCGGTTGTCCGCAAGGGCAGCGACGGCGAGGACGGCTACTCCGGATTCTCGGTGCGCGACCCGACGAGCGGGCGCGAATCACGCACGGCCCTCGACGGGCTGCTCCGGGATGCCGGGATCGAGCGCGTGGTCATCGGCGGCCTCGCGACGGACTACTGCGTAAAGGCCACCGCCCTCGATGCGCTCCGGCTCGGCTATCGCACCATCGCCCTCGTCGATGCGATCCGGGCGGTCGACCTCGCCCCCGGCGACGGCGAGCGCGCGCTTGCCGAGATGGCCGCGACCGGGGTCGAGCTGGCCGGCGAGCCGGCGGTTTCGCGATGATCAAGGGCCTGTTCCGGCTCGCCGCACTGCTGGCCGCCGGAGTCGGGCTGGCCTGGGGGGTCGACCGCTGGCTCGGCGGACGGCGGCGCCCCGCCGACGGCGTGTCGGTGCCGGATCCCATTCGGAGCACCATCGAGATCGGTGTGCCCATCGAGCGGGTCTGGGTGCGGCTCGCCGATATCGAGCGCCAGCCCGAGTGGATGCACGACCTGAAATGGGTCCGCCTGGTCACTCCGGGGGCGATTCGGGTCGGGACGCAGGCGGAGGGTCTCGTGCGGATCCTCGGGATCGGCGTCCTCGACCCGGTCGAGATCATCGAGCTCCTGCCGCCCCACGACTACGCCGTGCGTCACGGCGGCCCATTCCGGGGCAGCGGCGTCTTCAAGCTCGAGGCGCTCGACGACGGCGCCACGCGGGTCACCTGGGACGAGACCCTCATCCCGCCGGTCCTGCCGAACCTGATCGGGCTGATCCAGGCGCCGCTCCTCGGCCGGGTCTTCCAGGCCGATCTCGAGCGGCTCCGCGAGCAGCTCGAGATCGAAGCCATCACCAGCCCGGCTTGAACCGGCGATCGTGGAGATCCACCTCGTCGACGCGACCTACGAGCTGTTCCGCGCCCACTTCGCCCCGCGGCCGGCGGTGATCGGCCGGGACGGCCGGGTCCTGTCGGGCGTCGCCGGGCTCGTCGACCAGCTCCTCTACCTCCTGAGCGAGGAGGGCGCGACGCACGTCGGCTGCGCCACCGACCGGGTCATCGCCTCGTTCCGCAACGACCTCTACCCGGGCTACAAGACCGATGCCGGGATGCCGCCGGAGCTCCTCAGCCAGTTCCCGATTGCCGAGCGGGCGATCGAGGCGCTCGGCCTCACCCTCTGGTCGATGCTGGAGTTCGAGGCCGATGATGCGATCGCGGCGGCCGTCGCCCGATTCGGCGACGCCCCCGAGGTCAGTCGGATCCTCGTGTGCACGCCCGACAAGGACCTCGCCCAGTGCGTCGTGGGCAAGCGAATCGTGCTCTGGGACCGGCGCCGGCGGATCATCTACGACGATGCCGGCGTGCGGGCCAAGTGGGGCGTCGGACCGGCCTCGATCCCCGACTGGCTGGCCCTGGTCGGGGATGCCGCCGACGGCTTTCCGGGCTTGCCCGGCTGGGGCGCGAAATCGGCCGCCGCGGTCCTTGCCCAGTTCGGTTCGCTCGAGGCGATCCCGGCCAACTCGGCCAGCTGGAAGCTGCCGGTCCGCGGCGCGGAGGTCCTGGCGGCAACCCTCCGCGAGCGAATGCCCGAGGTCCTCCTGTACCGGACGCTGGCCCGCCTGCGGAGCGACGCGCCGATTCCCCAGCACGCGCCGTCCGAGCTCGCCTGGCTGGGAACGCCGCGGGCGGGCTGGGAGGCGTTCTGCGACGAGCTCGGACTCGATCGGCTTCGCTCGAGGCCCCACCGCTGGACGGACGCCTGACCTCCCCTGCCCCGGCCGCTCTCAGCCGGCGAGGCGGCGCAGCTCGCTGAAGTGGGGCTCCGGTGCGGCAATCACGCCGTAGCGGGTCGAGCCCAGCACCAGGTCCACGTACGACCCGCCGCCGACGCGTTCCACCCGGGCGCCGGCCCGCTCGGCGATGAGGCCCGCGGCCGCCACATCCCACGCCGAGAGGTTCTCGGTCTGGACAAAGCCGTCGAATCGCCCGCAGCCGACCCAGGCGAGGGCCAGGGCCGATGAGCCGAGCCGGCGGTGCACCCGGACGGCCCGGTTGAGCCCGGGCCCGCGCTGCGCCAGGCGCTCGAGGTCGAGGGTCATCGAGATGACGTAATCCTCGAGGCGCTCCTTGCGACTCGCACCGACCGGCAGACCGTCGAGGCACGCCTGGCCCGTCTCCGTTGCGCTGATCGTCTCGCCCCGGACCGGGTCGTGGACGACGCCGACGACCGGCCGGCCATCGACGACGAGGCCGATCGAGACGCAGTAGATCGGGATCCCGTTGGCGAAGTTGATCGTCCCGTCGAGCGGATCGACGACCCAGGTCCTGGAGCTCGAACCCGAGGGGCCCGATTCCTCGGCCAGCCAGGCATCGCCGGGGAAGCTCCGCTGGACCGCACGCAGGATCAGCTCCTCCGAGCGCTTATCCACGTCGGTGACGATGTCCCTGCTGCCCTTGAACTCGATCCGGCCGATCCGGCCGGCCCTCTCGACGATCAGCCGTCCGGCTCGCTCGGCGATCTCGCTCGCGACCGTCAGCTCGAGCCGATACGGGTCGCCCGGGCCCGCACCGAGGCGGGTCAACCGAGCGACCTCACGGGCTGCTGCAGGACACCGCCAGCGGGCGCACGACCGTCCCCAGGGTGCTCACCCGCTGCGAGAACGAGACGCTCTGGCCGGGCGGGACCTGGGGGCTGTCCGCATAGGTCGACTCCGGCCCGATCCCCTGGATCGTCGGATCGTAGATCCGGCAGGTGGTGCTGCCGGTCGTCGTGCCTTCATTGGTCACGGTCACCGTGACGGCCAGGCCCGGCGGGGCGGAGATCACGTCCGCCACGACCCCCTGGAATGGGCCGACGCCGTGGATCGAGATCTTGGCCAGGACGAACAGGACGATGACCGCCCCAACGATTCCGAGGACCACGGTGCCGTGGGCCTGCGATGCCGCCGGCTGCTTGAGGCCGAGCGGGTTGCAGCGCTCGCACATCCCGTCGGCGATGGGAATCGGCGCGCCGCAGCGGACGCAGCCGTGCATCGGCCCGGTTGACGGCGTGCTGGGCAGGCTCACGCCGGGCAGCTCACGACGGGCCACTCTCGCGGCCGATCACCGTCTCGAAGATCCGGATGTCGGCGGGTGACGCGGCGTGGCCGTCACCGCGGGTGAACGCCAGGGAGGCCGCGCTGCCCAGCGACGAGAGGTCGGCCGGGAAGCGCCGGACCATCTCGAGGACGACCTTCTGGATCCGGGCGGCGTTCGTGGTGAAGACCTCGAGGACGTCATGGGCGGTGACCGCCTCCGTGCCTTCGAGGACGCCCGCGTCGTAGTCGGTGATCAGGCTGATGTTGACGACGGCCATGCCCAGCTCCCGGCACAGGTAGGCCTCTGGGTACTGGGTCATGTTGATGACCTCCCAGCCGGCGTCCGAGTACCACTTCGATTCGGCCTTCGTGGAGAAGCGCGGACCCTGGATCACGACGACCGTGCCACGTTCGTGGACGGTGATCCCATGCTCCCGGATCACCTCGATCGCGATCCGCCGGAGCTCCGGGTCGTAGATCTCGGCGGAGCTGACGTGGCTCACGATCGGGCCGTCGAAGAACGTGTCCGCTCGGCCGTTCGTCCGGTCGACGAACTGGTCGCACACGACGAAATGGCCGGGCTCGACCGACTTCTGGAGCGAGCCTGCCGCACATGGGCTGATCACGGCCTGGACACCAAGGGCGCGCATCGCCCAGACATTGGCCCGGTAGTTGACCTTGTGGGGCGGCAGTGTGTGGCGCCGTCCGTGGCGCGGCAGGAAGGCGACCGAGCGGCCGGCGACCTCGGCCAGGAAGAAGCTGTCGGACGGCGCGCCGTAGGGCGTGTCGACCTTGATCTCGCGGACGTCGTCGAGGAGCGAGTAGAAGCCCGAGCCGCCGAAGATCCCGATCTCTGCCCTGTCAGTCACGCCTGCTCCCTCTGCCCCTGGTGGATGCGACGCTCGCCGCGCTCGATGTCGGAGGCTGGCTCGTCGGGCTGGATTCTAGTCCGCAGGCCGCTCGATGCCATTCGGGTCGCCTGATCAGCGCGCCAGCGCCGGCACCTGCCCCGCCGCGCCTGGACTTGGGACGATTCCTTGGGACGATTGTCGGTGCCAGACGCACCACCTCCGTTTGAGCGGCTTCCGGGGCGCTCGAGACCCTCGTTTCGGGTCGCGGGCAGGGATTCGTGCATGGGTGCCGCGTCGCCGGGTCCCTGGCGGCCCAGCCTGGTGGCCGATCGATCGATAGCGCGTCCCGTGGCGACACTCGTCCCAACCTCGCCGGGTTCGGCCCACTGGCTCGCCCCGCGAGCCGCGCCCCGAGGCACGTGCCGCAGCGGATACGCGGTGGACGCGGCCGGAGCGCGGGTCGATACTCGCGGAGTGAGCGTCAATCCGGGCGATGAGCTGCAGCTGGCCGACTGGCGCCGGCAGGTGAGCGACCTGTACGCCGAGGTTCGCCGGCTCGGAGCCGGCGATCCGGCCGCGGCCCTGACTGTCTGGCGCGAGGAGCGCGAGCGGCTCTACCGCGACCACCCGATGAGCCCCGTGCCGCCCGTCAAGCGCCGGGACTTCAGCGCGAAGCACTTCGAGTACGACCCAACCCTGCGCTTCGAGGTCGTCGTGAGCACGGACGAGCCGGCGCCGGCCGGCGTGAGCCCGCTCGCGGCACCGACACCGCTGGCTGCCCCGACCGTGCTCGCGGCACCAATCCCCCTCGCGGCTCCGCTGAGCCTGCCCAACAGCGGCGCCGACACGCTCGCGTTCCGACGGATCGGCTCGGTCGAGATCCCGTTCCCGGAGCATGGCCCGAGGGTCCTCTCGCTGTTCTGGATGGAGGGCTACTCGGGCGGGCTCTTCCTGCCCTTTCGCGATGCCACCAGCGGTGCCGAGACCTATGCCGCAGGCCGCTACCTCCTCGACACCGCCAAGAGTGCCGACCTGGGCGGCGACCCGGAACGAGGCAGCCTGATTCTCGACTTCAACTTCGCCTACCAGCCGTCCTGCGCCTTCGATCCGCAGTGGGCCTGCCCGCTCGCGCCGCCCGAGAACCGGCTCGACGTGCCGATCCGGGCCGGAGAGCGGATCGCCTGAGCCGTACGATCGGCTGGCGCCCGGCTGGTACGGCTGGCGCCTCTGCACCGGTCATGCCAGGGGCCATGATGGTCGGGTCCGCGGTTTCGCGGGGGGCGGCCGGCGATCGGCCGATCCTAGGGCTCTTCTCCGGGGCGGGCCGTGCGCATTTTCGCCAAGCAGCGTCATGACGAGCGGCTGATCTGGTCGCGGGACACGCGATTCCTGCACCGTCTCCATCGGCGAGTGCCGGAGTGCCGGCTGATCGAGCTCGCCGCCGGCGCGTGCCTGATCGGGCCGGCCGAATCGCTGACCGAAAGCCTGGCCACCGAGATCGCCGGACCGAGTGGCGGACCTGATTTCGGGCTCGTCGCCGTCGATTCCAGCCTGCCCGAGTCCGAGAAATACCTTCACGCGCTGACCGCGGCCGTCCAGCTCTCCGGGATCGCCGACCGGATCGGGATGAGCCAGACCGTGCAGGCGATCCAGTCGAAGATGCTCGACCTGTTCTTCGCCATTCGCACGCACAACGTGCATTTCCAGCCGATCGTCGAGCTGTCGACCGGCGAGCTCCACGAGTATGAGTGCCTCTTCCGGCCAAACCTGCCCCGCCATCCGGCCTCGATCAGCGCCGTCGTCGATGCCGCCATCGCGACCGGCCGGGCGATCGAGCTCGATACGTTCATCGTCCGCCAGATCCTCGATCGGATCGGCTCACTCATCTCGGCCAACGCCGTGCCCGACGGGATCCACTTCGCGGTCGCCATCAACACCACCCCGGCGAGCCTCCTCGATCCCCATTTCGAGGCGAAGGCGGTAGCCGAGATGGTCCGCGCGGCCGGCATCCACCCCCGCCAGGTGACCCTCGAGTGCACCGAGCAGCAGGCGGTCCAGGACATCGTCCCGCTCCAGCGCCAGGTCAAGGCCCTGCGCAAGCTCGGCTTCGGCTTCGCGATCGACGACGCGGGCGCCGGCTACGCGAGCTTCACGCTCATCGCCGCCCTGCGCCCCACGATCATCAAGATCGACCGCGAGATCGTCCACGGCTGCGCCGCCAACGATGCCAAGAAGGCCCTCGTCGAGGCCTTCGTCTCGTTCGGGCGGCGGATCGACGCCCGGCTCGTCGCCGAGGGAATCGAGACCCATCGCGAGCTCGACACCCTGCGCGCGCTCGGTGTCGAGTACGGCCAGGGCTACCTGCTCGGGCGACCGAGCGAGAGCCCGCGCCCGCCGCGCTCGGTCGAGTCGAAGCCGTCGCGGGCTCGCCGGGCCCATCTCGCCATTCCGCCGGTCCTGAGCGAGGCCGCCCACCGGCGCTGACCTCGCGGTGGGCGCCAGATCCGCTCAGCCGGCCAGGCGAATCGTGCCGGTGGCCTGGTCGATCTGGAGCGGCAGGGACGGCAGGGGCTGATCCGTCGGCCCATCCAGCACCCGGGCGCCATGGGCCGGGTCGAAGATCGCACCGTGGCAGGGACACAGCAGGTGGCCCGAGAGGCGGTCGAAGTTCACCGTGCACCCGGCGTGCGTGCAGACCGCATCGAAGGCAACGATCGAGCCGTCGGGCAGCGCCACGAGGACGGCCGGGTCGCCGGTCGTCGGATCCGTGAAGACCGTCGAACGGGCCGCGCGAACGGCCGCCACCGTCGCGATCACGCCCGGCGCCCGGGACGCCCCGGGGCCGCCCGACGGCGAGCCCGATCCGTTCGCGATCGGCGACGAGGGGACTGGTTCCGAGCCGAACGCCGGCCCAAGCGCGCTCAGCATTCCGGTGATCCCCGCGACCGACAGCGAGCCGGCTGCGAGGACGATCAGCTGGAGCAGCCCTCGCCTCGTCCGATCGACCGTCGTGACGGCTTCGTCCGCCGGCGGCGGTGCGAGGCTGAAGGCCCGCTCGATTCCGGAGCCGATCACGTAGCGGCCCCCGTCGCCGGCGATCGCCAGGGTGATCCAGCCGACCATGTAGGGCAGGTCGGGCCCGAGGTAATAGGGCCGGATCGACCACGATGCCGTGAGGAAGAAGGTTCCAGCGAGCAGCGCGCCGACGACGGCGCTCAGCCGGTAGGCGAGTCCGGTCAGGGCTCCGAGGCCGGCCGCGATCTCGAGGCCGGCGACGATCACCCCGATCAGGAGTGGCGCGGGCAGGGCGACCGCCCGGATCAGGGGCGCGAGGGGCGAGATCAGGCTGTAGGTGGTCAGCTGCTCGCCGATCGAGCCCGGGCCGGCAACCTGCAGGAATGCCGGGTCGAGGAGCTTGTCGACGCCGGCGAAGAGGAACGTGCCGCCGACGAAGAAGCGCAGCGGCAGGAGGGCGGCATGGAGCGACGGCGTGCGATCCCGCGGCATGCCGGCCAGTTTGACAGTCCGCCCGGGAATCGGCCGACGGGAGGCCGTCCCGCCGGGACCGCCGGCGATTGCCGAATCGTTGCTTCGACTACCATCCATGGGTGGCCCAACCCGACTCTCCGAGCGTCGTCCCGGTCGCGGCCGCCGTCCCGCCGGGAGCGCTGGAGCTCCTGACCGACGGCCTCAGGTTCGCGACGGTCGCGACGATCAACCCTGACGGCAGCCCGCACCAGGCCGTCGCCTGGTTCCGGTACGTTGACGACACGATCGTGGTCAACAGCCGCGAGGGACGAGTCTGGCCGACCAACCTGCGCCGTGATCCCCGGATCAGCCTGACGATCGAGGACGGCTACCGGTGGGTCTCGGTCCGCGGCACGGTCGCGATCGTCGAGGACCCGGTGCCCGCCCAGGCGGATATCGCCGAGATGGCCCGGCGCTACCACGCCGACGAGCCCGAGCGGGCCGAGACGATGGTCCACGAGCGCTTCGAGCGCCAGCAGCGGGTCAGCTTCCGGCTGCCGCTCGCGACCAGCCAGCTCCACTACCACGAGGATTGACGGGAATGGCCAAGGCGAAGATCGGCTACGCGGCAATGCTCGAGCAGTTCGGGCCCCAGGAGGTCACCGGCTACTCCGCGGCCGCCGAGGTGGCCGGCTTCGATGGGGTGATGGCGGCCGACCATTTCCAGCCGTGGGTCCCCCAGCAGGGCCAGGCCGCGTTCGTCTGGAACGTGCTGACCGCGATCGGCGAGCGGACGAAGGGCGATCTCGGTCCGGGCGTGACCTGCCCGTCGTTCCGGATGCACCCGGCGATCGTCGCCCAGGCATCGGCCACCCTGGCCGCGATGTATCCCGGCCGGCACTGGCTGGGCCTGGGCTCCGGCGAGGCCCTCAACGAGCACGTCCTGGGCGGCTACTGGCCCGAGACCCCCGAGCGCATCGCCCGGATGTTCGAGGCGATCGAGATCATCCGGAAGCTGTTCACCGGCAAGGACGTCAAGCACAGCGGGCCGTTCTACAAGATGGAGACGACGCGCCTCTGGACGATGCCCGCGGTGCCCCCGCCGATCTACATCGCGACCGCCGGTCCGATCACCGCCAAGAAGACCGGCGCGCTGGCCAACGGGCTGATCACCGTGGGCGCACCCGAGAGCAAGCTCGAGATGATCTTTGAGAAATGCCGCGAAGGGTGCCGCGAGGCGGGCAACGACCCGACGACGTTCCAGTTCATCCTCCAGCTCCACCTGTCCTGGGCGCCGACCGACGAGGAGGCCCTCGCCAACGCCATGCTCGAGTGGCCGAACGGGGGCATGAAGTTCCCCAAGCAGGACATTCGCAACCCGCAGGACCTCGAGCAGATGGCGAAGCTCGTTCGGCCCGAGGACTTCACCGGCCGGATGCTCATCAGCTCGGACCCCGAGCGGCACCGGGCGGAGATCCAGAAGTTCCTCGACATGGGCTTCCACCAGATCTACCTCCACAACGTCGGCCGCAACCAGGCCGAGTGGATCGATGTCTTCGGCCGGGACGTCCTGCCGAAACTCCATTCGTGACGGTCGCCTCCATGCGCTTCGGCGCCCAGCCCTGGTCGCAGGCGACCGACTGGCCCGGCCTGCGCGATGTCGCCCTCGATGCCGAACGGGCCGGCTGGGACGCCGTCTACACCTGGGACCACCTCCTGGCAATCCAGGGTCCCTGGCGCCAGCCGATCTTCGAGGGCTGGGCCGTGCTCTCGGCGTGGGCGGCGCTGACCAGCCGGATCCGGATCGGCCTGATGGTCGGAGCCAACACGTTCCGCAACCCCGGCCACACCGCGAAGCTGGCGACGACGCTCGACCACATCAGCAACGGCCGGGCGATCCTGGCGATCGGCGGCGCATGGTTCGAGCGCGAGCACGAGGCCCACGGGATCGACTTCGGGTCGGGCTTCGGTGAGCGCCTCGATCGGCTCGACGAGTCGGTGATGCTCATCCGGCGCCTGCTCGACGGCGAGACGATCGACCATGCCGGACGGTTCTACACGTTCAAGGACGCGGTCCACGCCCCGCGGCCGATCCAGGCCCACCTGCCCATCCTGATCGGCGGATCCGGTCCGAAGAAGACGCTTCGGACGGTGGCCGCCCATGGCGATGCCTGGAACACGAGCGGGACGCCCGAGGAGTTCGCCGCGAAGGACGCGATCCTCGTCGCCCACTGCACCGACGTCGGCCGGGATCCCCGCCTGATCGAGCGGTCGGTCAGCTTCCCGATCATCGTCCGCGACGACCGCTCCGAGGCGGCCCGCGCCCTCGAAGCACTGCTGGCCCACAACGGCGTCGACGAGATCACCGGCGCGCCGATCCTCCTGGGCTCGCCCGGCGAGATCGCGGCCGAGCTCCGCCCGTACCGCGAGCTGGGGATGGTCGAGGTCGTCGTCCGGATGCCCGCGCCATACGACGCGGAGACCATCGAGCGGATCGGCGAGGTCCGGGCCGCACTCGACGCGCTGCCGTGACCGCCGGGCCGGGCCGGGTCGTGGAGCTGGCCGGCGGTGTCGGCGGGGCCAGGCTCGCCCATGGCCTCCAGGTGGCCCTGGGATCCGACCTGACGGTGGTCGTCAACACCGCCGATGACGTCGAGCGCCATGGGCTGCTCGTCTGCCCCGACCACGACACGGTCCTGTACACCCTCGCCGGGATGGAAGGGCCCTTCGGTTGGGGCATCGCGGGCGACACGTCGGCGGTGATGGCCCAGCTCGGCGTCTACGGCGAGGAGACGTGGTTCGGCCTCGGCGATCGGGATCTCGCCGCGCATATCGTGCGCACGGCCCGGCTCCGGGCCGGCGCTCGCCTGACCGACGCCAATCTCGGCCTCCAGCGCTCGCTCGGCCTGGCCGCGACGATCCTGGCGATGTCCGACGACCCGGTCAGGACCCAGGTGCGGACGTCATCCGGCTGGCTCGAGTTCCAGGACTACTTCGTCCGGCTGCGCCAGGAGCCCGAAGTCCTCGATGTGCGCTTCGAGGGAATCGCCGCTGCCCGCCCGACGGCCGAGGTCCTCGACGCGATCGAGACGGCGGGGCTGATCGTCATCGCCCCGTCCAATCCGATCGTCTCGGTCGGGCCGATCCTGGCGGTGCCCGGCCTGCGCGCGGCAATCGGGCAGGCCCGCGCCACAGGAACGGCCGTGGTTGCGATCTCCGGGATCGTCGGTGGCCGTGCGCTCAAGGGCCCGGCCGACCGGATGCTCGCGTCGCTCGGCCACGAGTCAAGCGCGCTCGGCGTGGCCCGCCTGTACGCCGGCCTGGCGACCGCCTTCGTCCTCGACCCGGTCGACCGGGCGCTCGGGCCGGCGATCGAGGCCCTTGGCATGCGCACCCTCGTGACCGACACGATCATGGATGACGACCCGGCTCGCGCCCGGGTGGCCGCCGAGGTCCTCGATTTCGCGGCCCGCTCCGCGCTGATCGTGGGATGAGCGAGGCGACCGACCGCCGGGCCAGCGGAGCGCGCGGTGCCGACCTGGCGCGCCTCGTGGCGATCGTCCCGGTGCGCACGCTCGAAGGATCGAAGAGCCGCCTGGGCGGCTCGCTTGACGCCGAGGAGCGCCAGGACCTGGTCCGCCTGCTCCTTGAACGGACGATTGCTGCGGCCCGGCTGGTGCCCGAGGTTGCCTCGGTCCTCGTGGTCAGCCCCGACCCCGAGATCCTCGGGCTTGCCGCGGCCCACGGCGCCGAGGTGCTCGAGCAGCGCGGCGATGGGCTGAACGAGGGCCTCGACGAAGCCGTCGGCCACGCCTCGTCCCACGGCGCCACGGCCGTCCTGGTCCTGGCTGCCGACCTCCCGTCGATCAGCGACACGTCGATCGGCGAGATCGTGGCCAGCGCAGCCGCCGCGGCGACGACGAGCAGGGCGATCGTCGTCGTCGTGCCGGATCGCCACGGGCGAGGCACGAACGCCCTGCTGCTCAGCCCGCCGGACGCGATCGCCTTTGCCTTCGGCATCGACAGCCGAATCGCCCACCAGGCCGCGGCCCGGGCGGCCGGCGCACTCAGCCTCGAGGTCGATGGACCGTTGTCGCTCGACCTCGACCTGCCCGAGGACCTGACCCTGGCCGAGGAGCGCGGCCTGCTCGATCCGGCCCATGGTGGCTGATCCGGCCGGTCACCTGACCGTGGTCGCGCTCGACGGCGTCCCGGAGATCACCCCGGGCGACGATCTCGCCGGCCTGCTCGGGGCCGCGATCGAGCGGCTCCTCACCGCCGAGCCAGGCTTCGGACCGCTCCGCGGGGACGATGTCCTCGTCGTGACCCAGAAGGTCGTGTCGAAGTCCGAAGGGGCGATCATCGACCTGACGACGATCGAGCCGCGGCCCGAGGCGATCGCCTTCGCCGAGCAGTGGCAACGCGATCCGCGCCAGGTCGAGGTCGTCCTCCAGGAGGCGCGCCGGGTGGTCCGGATGGCAAACGGGGTCCTGATCACCGAGACGCCCCATGGCTTCGTGTGTGCCAACGGCGGGGTCGACGCGTCGAACGTCGGTCCGGCCAGCGGCTCGGTGGTGACCCTCCTGCCGGTCGATCCCGATCGATCGGCGGCCGGCCTGCGTGACGGGCTGCGGACGCGGCTCGGCGTCGACCTGCCGGTCATCATCTCGGACAGCTTCGGCCGGCCCTGGCGCTGGGGCATCGTCGACGTCGCGATCGGGATCTCGGGGATGCTGCCGCTCGAGGATCTCCGCGGGACGGTCGATGCCGATGGCCGGACGATGAGCTCGACCGTCCGGGCGGTGGCCGACGAGATTGCCACGGCCGCCGAGCTGACCCTGGGCAAGATCGGCGGCCGGCCGGCGGCGATCGTCCGTGGCGCCCATCCGACGCGAGGCGAGGCCACGATCCGCGACGCGCTCATCCCGACCGAATGGGACCTCTTTCGCTGATTTCGGTCCTCGCGTTTACCCTGTTCGATCGAGGCGGCCAGCCGGCCCGCCCGGAGGGAGCCCGACGTTGAAGATTGGCCTGCAGATCGACTCGTTCACGTGGCCCGGCGGACCGGCCGAGATCGCGCCGACCCTGGCCCGGATCGCCCGAACGGCCGAGGACGTCGGCTTCGATTCGATCTGGGTGATGGACCACTTCTTTCAGATCCGGGGGGTCGGGCCGGCGACCGACCCGATGCTCGAGGGCTGGACGACGCTCGGCTTCCTGGCCGGCCTCACCCGGCGCGCCCGGCTGGGCCTGATGGTCGGCGGGATCCACTATCGGACCGCCGGGCTCTGGGCGAAGACGGCGACGACCCTCGACGTCCTGTCGGGTGGCCGGGCGTGGCTGGGGATCGGGGCTGCCTGGAACGAGGAGGAGAGCCGGGGACTGGGCTTCCCGATGCCGCCACTCGGCGTTCGCTTCGAGATGCTCGAGGAGATGCTCCAGATCACCCGCGCCCTGTGGACCGGCGAGCGCGGGACGGAGGGCGCCTTCAACGGCCGGCACTACCAGGCCAATCGCCTGCTCAACTCGCCCCAGGCCATCACCCGGCCCCATCCGCCGATCATGGTCGGTGGCGGCGGGGAGCAGAAGACGCTGCGCCTGGTGGCCCAGTACGCCGACGCGACGAACGTCTTCGGCGACGGGCCGCGCGTTGCCCACAAGTACGCCGTCCTCCGCGAGCATTGCGAGCGGATCGGCCGGAACTACGAGGACATCGAGCGGAGCACCCGGGTCGACATCAACGTGCGCACCGACGGCTCCTCCGGCGGGACCGCGCCGGCCCGGATCCTTGACCAGTTCGGCGAGCTGTCAGACGCCGGCGTGCAGCACGTGATCATCAGCGTCAGCAAGGTCGAGGACCTGACCAGGCTCGAGACGCTCGGGCGCGATGTCGTGCCTCACCTTGCCCGTCTCTGATACCCCCCGGGAGTATTCGACGATGATAGGATGAGGCGATGAGAGACGAAATCGCGGGCGATCCGGAGCCCGCTCCCCGGCCGGCCGATGGCCCGATCAGCGTTGCTCCAAGTGACGGCCCGATCCTGTTCGCACCGACTGCGCCGATCGCCTTCGGCGGCGCCCCCAGCATCCCGATCTCGTTCGCGACCAGCGCGCTTCCGGTCGATCCCGGCGCCGGGCCCGGCGCGGCGGACGAGCCGGTCGACGGCAAGCTCCTGATCATCGGTTCCGGACCGGCCGGCCTGACGGCTGCGATCTACGCGGCCCGGGCCAACCTCGAGCCGATCGTCCTGGCCGGCTCCACGCCGGGTGGCCAGCTGATGATCACCAGTGACGTCGAGAACTATCCGGGCTTCCCGGACGGGATCCAGGGGCCCGAGCTGATGGCGACGTTCCGGGCCCAGGCCGAGCGGTTCGGCAGCCGGATCATCGATGTCGACATCGACCGAATCGACTTCTCGCGCCGGCCCTTCCGGGTCTGGGCCCGGGGCATCGAATACCGCGGCGACGCCGTGATCGTGGCAACGGGGGCGTCGGCGCTGTGGCTGGGGCTCGACAGCGAGACCCGCCTGCGAGGCCGCGGGGTGAGCGCGTGTGCGACCTGCGACGGCTTCTTCTTCCGGGACAAGGAGATCGCCGTCGTCGGCGGCGGCGACACGGCGATCGAGGAGGCCACGTTCCTGACCCGCTTCGCGACGAAAGTCCATCTCCTCCATCGGCGGGAGACCTTCCGGGCCAGCAAGATCATGGTCGACCGCGCATTCGCCAACCCGAAGATCGAGGTCCATCTCAACACGGCGGTCGACGAGGTCCTCGGCGAGAGCCACGTCGAGGGTCTCCAGCTGCGCCGGACGGATACCGGCGAGCGGGATGCGCTCGCCCTTGACGGCCTGTTCGTGGCCATCGGCTACAAGCCGAATACCGACCTCTTCCGCGACGTCCTCGACGTCGACGCGATGGGCTACCTGACCGTCCGCGACGAGACCGGCTCGAAGATCGACGGCGTCTTCATTGCCGGCGATGTCCACGACCATCGCTACCGCCAGGCCATAACGGCCGCCGGCGAGGGCTGCAAGGCGGCGATCGACGCCGAGCGCTGGCTCGAGGTCAACGGTCCGAGTCCCGTGGCTTCGGTCCTGGCCGCCCAGGGGTGATGCCCGGCCGGGCTGGCGCCTGATGGCATTCGGGGCGCGGAGCGCCTATCGGCGAGGCGAGGAGCCGCCGCGCCGGCTGGCGCCCGCGCAGCGCAACCGGACCGTCCGCCGGATCGCGGTCTTCTTCGCGCCGTACAAGGCCCAGGTGGCCATCGTCACCGGCGCGATCCTGCTCACCAGCCTGCTGGGCATCGTCAATCCCCTCCTCCTCGAGCGGCTGATCGACGACGCGATCCCCAATCGCGACTTCTTCAAGCTGAACCTGTACGTCGGCCTGATGATCGTGATCCCGGTCGGGTCCGGGCTGATCGGCGTGGGCCAGGCCTACCTCAACAACAAGGTCGGCCAGAACGTGATGCAGGACCTGCGCAACGCGCTCTACGCCCACCTCCAGCGGCTGCCACTGCGCTTCTTCACGGAGACCCGGACGGGCGAGATCCAGAGCCGACTGGCCAACGACGTCGGCGGAATCCAGTCGGTCGTCACGGACACCGCGGCCAACCTGACGAGCAACGTGGCCACCGCCGTGAGCACCCTGGTGGCAATGGTCCTGATCGACTGGCGCCTCACCGCGCTGTCGGTCGGGATCCTGCCGTTCTTCCTGTACCTCACGTTCCGGGTCGGCAAGGTCCGCCGGGCGGTGAGCACCGAGACCCAGAAGTCGATGGCTGACCTGTCGGCGGCGACCGAGGAGACGCTGAGCGTGAGTGGCATGCTCCTGTCCAAGACCTTCGGCCAGCAGGCCGCCTCGATCGCCCGCTACAACGGCCTGAACCGGAAGCTGGCCGTGCTCCAGATCCGCCAGGCGATGGTCGGCCGCTGGTTCTTCATGATCATCGGCACGATCTTCAGCATCACCCCGGCGTTCGTCTATTACCTCGCCGGAATCCTCACGATCAATCACGATCCGAGCGCGCCGTCGATCGGCCAGATCGTGGCCTTCACGACGCTCCAGAGCCGGCTCTTCTTCCCGCTCGGCGCCCTGCTCAACGTCCAGGTCGAGATTCAGGGCTCGCTCGCTCTCTTCGACCGGATCTTCGAATACCTCGACCTCGACCCCGAGATCGTCGACTCGCCCGATGCCGTGGCACTCGACCCGCGGACCGTGGCCGGGGGCGTCCGCTTCCGCGATGTCTGGTTCCGCTACCCGGTCCAGGCCGTCCCATCCGTCTCCGAGGTCGACGCCAATCCCCCGCCGGAACCGGCTGCCCAGCCGTCCGGCTTCGCCCTCGAGGGGATCGACTTCGAGGCCCGGCCGGGCGAGCTCGTGGCGCTCGTCGGACCGTCGGGGGCCGGCAAGACCTCGACGACGTACCTGATCCCGAGGCTCTACGACGTGGACGCCGGAGCGGTGGAGATCGACGGCCGCGACATCCGCCGGATCACGCTCGCGTCGCTCGGCGAGACGATCGGCTTCGTGACCCAGGAGACGTACCTCTTCCACGCCTCGATCCGCGACAACCTGCGCTACGCCCGACCCGAGGCGACCGACGATGAGCTGATCGCCGCGGCGAGCGCTGCCGCGATCCACGAGCGGGTCACCGAGCTGCCCGACGGCTACGACACGATGGTCGGCGAGCGCGGCTACAAGCTGTCGGGCGGCGAGAAGCAGCGGATCGCGATCGCCCGGGTGCTGCTCAAGGATCCCCGGATCCTGATCCTCGACGAGGCGACCTCGGCGCTCGACACGGTCAGCGAGCGACTGATCCAGGCGGCGCTCGAGCGGTTGATGGAAGGCCGGACGACGATCGCCATCGCCCATCGGCTCTCGACGATCCTGCGGGCCGACCGGATCCTCGTCTACCAGCGCGGCCGGATCGTCGAGCGCGGGACCCACGCCGAGCTCGTTGCCCAGGACGGCCTCTATGCCCGCCTCTACCGCGAGCAGTTCCTGGGCGATGTCCCGGATGGAGAATCGGCAGCATGACGATCAAGAACGTCGTCGTCCGCAACGACGGCGGGATGCACTTCACGGCCAGGACTGGCAGCGGCTTCGCGCTGGCCTTCGACAGTGGCGAGGAGCAGACGGCGCCAGGCCCCACCGAGGGCGTCCTCGCGGCATTGGCGGCGTGCTCGGCGATGGACGTTGTCTCGATCCTGGCCAAGAAGCGCCAGTCCTTCGAGCGCTACGAGATCCACGTCCGGGCCGACCAGCGCGACGGGTACCCGCAGGTGTTCACCCGGATCGACGTCGTCCACGAGCTCGAGGGGCCGGCCGTCGACGCCGTCGCCCTGCGCCGGTCGATCGAGCTGTCGGCGACGAAGTACTGCCCGGTCGCCGCGATGCTCGCGGCCGGAGACACCGCGATCCACCACGCCTACCACCTGATCCGGACGGGCGATCAGCCGCTCGACGAGATCGGCGAGGTGATCGTCACCGGCCCCTACCGGCGCCCCGACGTCCTGCGGGCCAAGTAGCCTCCGAGCGCTGGCTCCGCGTCGTGGAGCCGGCTCGGCGCCCGGGGGGCTCCGCCTCCCAGGTTGGGACGATTGTCGCCAGCAGACGCGCTACACCTGGATCGGGGCCGAGTCGGGCAGAATTCGGCGTGATGCGGCGCGATCCACGCACGCGACGGCCCACCGCCGCCGAGCGAGGCCGCGGAGCGCAGCCTTAGCGCGTCCCCTGGCGACATTCCTCCCAAGTCCGGCGCAGGCCCAGTACATGGGCTCGAGCGCGGCTCAGCTGTAGCGGAGCGGCGTCCTCGGAGCTGGGGCGCCGCGGGTCCACAGGCGGGTGACCTGGCTCGGGACCCACCAGCGCAGGAAGTAGAGCCGGCAGCCGAGGCAGTAGCCGGTGACGGCCAGCACGGTCTGGAGCGCGGCGACTGCGCCCGAGAGGAGCCAGCCGACGATCGGCAGCCCGACAAGGAAGGCGAGCAGCGCAACCGCCAGGACGACGCTGCCGAAGACCTGGGCGAAGCGCGGCGGGTACTCGTGCTCCATCTCTCTCGGGGGACCGAAGTGGGCCAGCTTGACGACCCGCCGCCAGATCGCGCCGTAGATCGAGTACTTGAGCCCGAATGCCCCGCTGACCCCGATCGACAGGAACGCGAGGAGCACGCCGAGCGGCTGGTTGAGCACGAACGAGGCAGCGATCAGGAGGGCCGACAACCCGGCTCCGAAGCGGTGGCCGCGAGGGTCGATCATCCGGGCGGGCGGCAGCCCCGCGGCGGCACCCGTGGGGATGGACTGTGGCATCGAGCGCGCTCCTGACGATTG
>JANWLH010000133.1 GCA_025450915.1 Candidatus Limnocylindrales bacterium
GCCATAACTGGCAACCCGCGGACGGCTCCACGGGGCATTCCTCTCGGCCTAGGGGCTTGCCGGTTGCGGCACGTCGACCCGGCCTCGCCCCGGGCGGACAGAGCTGGCCCTATCGCCCAAGGAGATGTCGCCCCAGGCGAACAAAAGGGCCGAATCGACCCGTCTCGAGCCCGCCCGAGGGCCGATTCCCACGATTCGTTCGCAGCAGGAGGACAAATCACCGGAATCAGGCCTCCTTGGTCCGTCGGCGGCGTCGTTGACGGCGTTTTGTCCGGCCCAGGCGACGGCTCGGCCGGACGCCCGACGCGCGGCCCGGCGCCCGGCCGACCGCGCTTCAGACCGAGGTCCGGCGTGCCTCGCGGTACCAGGGGATCGTCAGCCGCTCGGCGACGCCGACGAGCAGCCACAGGGCCAGGGTCAGGACGGCGGTGACCAGGATCGCGCCGAAGACGAGGTCGGTTCGGAACAGGTTCTTGCTCAGGATCATCCAGATCCCCAGGCCGTTCACGGCCCCGACCTGCTCGCCGAAGATCGCCCCGATCACCGCGTAGGTCACGGCGATCCGGAGGCCCGTGAAGAGCGACGGCAGCGCGCCGGGCAGGCGCAGCTTGAAGAGGACCTGCGAGCGCGAGGCGCCCATGGTCTCCAGGAGGCTTGTCGCGTCGCGCGGTGTCGCGGCGAGCCCATCGAGCAGGGCCACGGTCACCGGGAAGAACGTGACGAGGACGACGACGAGGACCTTCGGCAGCAGGCCCAGCCCGAACCAGATCACGAGCAGGGGAGCGACGGCCACGATCGGGATCGTCTGGCTTGCCACGAGGATTGGATAGATCGCCCGCCGGAACCAGCCGCTCGAGTCCATCGCCAGCGCGGCCAGCACGGCGAAGATGATCGAGATCGAGAACCCGACGCCGGTCTCGGCCAGGGTGGCCAGGGCATGGCCCGCCGCGACGCCTCGGGCGTCCCACAGGGCACCCAGGATCCGGCTAGGCGCGGGCAGCACGATCGGGTCGATCGCCAGGACCCGGGCCAGGAGCTCCCAGGCGATCACGATCGCAGCGACGACGAGCACGCTCGGCACGAGCCGCCGGAATGCCGTCACGGCAGATATGCGTTCGTGAAGTAGGTCGAGAAGTCCGGCCGCGTCGTCACCGGCTTCCCGTCGGGCCCTGCCAGGACGCCCAGGTCGTACAGGTAGCCCGAGTAGCCGTTCCAGGTGGCCAGCGTCTGCGGCCCGACGACCCCGGCCGTGTCGACGTACAGCTTCTGGGCAGCCAGGTAGTTGGCACTGTCGACGGGCAGTGCCGGGTTCGCGTCGAAGACGCCGGGGTTGGCGGCGATCAGCTCCTTCGAGGCGGTCGCCGGATCGGTTGCGGCGAGCTGGAAGCCGCGCACCGTCGCCGCCAGGAAGCGCCGGGCCACGTCGCCGTTGGCGGCCAGCCAGGCGTTGTTGCAAACCAGGACCACCGCGTACTCGTCGGGCAGCCCGTAGTCGGGGAAGGCGAAGGTCCGCAGGGCGATGCCGCGCTCGTGCGCCTCGATCGCCTCCCAGGCGCTGAACGTGATCGCCATGTCCGCCTTGCCGGCATAGAGGGCCTCGTAGGCCGCCGTGTCGAGGGTGACCGTCGTGAAGACGCCCTTGCCACCGTCCGCCTTGATCACGGCGGTCAGCAGCGGTCCCTCCTGGGGCGATCCGAACCCGGCGTAGACCTTGCCGTCCATGTCCCGCGGTCGGAGGATCGGGCCGCTGGCCAGGACGGCGATCTCGCTGGCGGTGTGCTGGAGGATCGCCATCACCGACTGTTCCTTCTCGCCCGCGGCAATCGCGAACGACGCGCCTTCCTCGGTGCTGATCCCGCAGTTGGCCTGGCCGGCTCCGACGAGCGTCTCGGGGTTGGCGCTGGCATACGGGATGAACTGGAGGTCGATCGCCTCGTCGGCGTACCAGCCGCTCTGCTGGGCGACGTAGAACCCGGTGTGGTTCGTGTTCGGGGTCCAGTCGAGCGCCAGGGTGACGGTTGCGGTTGCCGGCTTCGGGGTCGCCGACGGAGCCGCCGACGCGGACGGCGGTGGCGCCGACCCAACCGGTTCGCTCGGGGCGACGCTCGAGCTCGGCGCGACCGCGCTCGCACCGTTGGAGCAGGCCCCGACGAGGAGCACGAGGATGGCCGCGAGGGCCGCGGCTCGGCGAGGGTTTGCAGACATGCTGACCGTGACTCCACTTCGAACGATGAGCTTCAAAACGAGAACGCCGCCCCGGTTGTGAACGGGGACGGCGTCGAGTCGACGGTTGGCCTGCTCCCTACGCCGGTGTCAGCCGGATCAGGTTCGGCGGGTCTGTGGTCTGACCACACTCTCAGCGCGCGTTGCGCTCCCCGGAGGCGTATTCAATTGCGCTGATCGTACACCCGTGCGAGCCACAGGCCCGCCGTCTCGGCTGCCCGAGTGCGGGCCGCCGAGTAGGCGGATGCCATAATGGCCGTCATGGCCACCGAGACGAAACCAGGCGCCACGGACCGCGCGCCAGTCCGCACGCCGGTCACGACCAGGGCCGGGGCGCCGAACAGCTGGGGCCTCGGCGACGGGCAGGCGATCCCCTGGGAGTACTCGCCGGCCCCCGAATCGCGCGAGATCGTCACGATCCGCGATCGCTACGGCCTGATGATCGGCGGCAAGGAGCTCGCGGCCTCCGACGGCTCGACGTTCACGACGGTCAACCCGGCGACAGAGGAGCCGCTGGCCGAGATCGCCCGGGCAACCGAAGCCGACGTCGACACCGCCGTCCGCGCCGCGCGGCAGGCACAGTCGAAGGTCTGGGGCAAGCTCCCGGGCCGCGAACGGGCGAAGTACCTGTTCCGGATCGCCCGGCTCCTCCAGGAGCGCTCGCGCGAGTTCGCCGTCCTCGAGTCGATGGACTCGGGCAAGCCGATCAAGGAATCCCGCGACGTCGACGTGCCCCTCGCGGCGGCCCACTTCTGGTACTACGCGGGCTGGGCCGACAAGCTCGACTATGCGTTCCCGGGACGGGTCGCCCGGCCACTCGGGGTGGCGGCCCAGGTGATCCCCTGGAACTTCCCGCTGCTGATGCTTGCCTGGAAGATTGCCCCGGCCCTCGCGGCCGGCAACACGGTCGTGCTCAAGCCGGCGAGCACGACGCCGCTGAGCGCGCTGCTGTTCGCCGAGCTGTGCCGCCAGGCCGACCTGCCGCCGGGCGTCGTCAACATCATCACCGGCCCCGGCGAGATCGGGATGGCCCTCGTGACCCACCCCGACGTCGACAAGGTCGCCTTCACCGGCTCGACGGTCGTCGGGCGCAAGATCGCCCAGGGGATCGCCGGCCAGGGCAAGGCGCTGACCCTCGAGCTGGGCGGCAAGGCCGCCAACATCGTCTTCGACGACGCGCCGCTCGACCAGGCGGTCGAGGGGATCGTCAACGGGATCTACTTCAACCAGGGCGAGGTCTGCTGCGCGGGCAGCCGGCTGCTGGTCCAGGAGTCGATCGCCGACCACCATATCGCCAAGCTCAAGGACCGCCTGGCGACGATCCGCGTCGGCGATCCCCTCGACAAGAACACCGACGTCGGGGCGATCAACAGCCGGGCCCAGCTCGAGAAGATCACCGAGCTCGTCGCGGCAGGCGTGGCCGAGGGTGCCGAGCTCTACCAGCCAGCCTGCGAGCTGCCCGAGCGCGGCTTCTTCTTCCGGCCGACCCTGTTCACGAATGTCGCCCAGAGCTACCGGATCGCCCGCGAGGAGATCTTCGGCCCGGTTCTCTCCACGATTACGTTCCGGACGCCCGAAGAGGCGATCGAGAAGGCCAACAACACGCCGTATGGCCTGTCGGCCGGGATCTGGACCGACAAGGGCTCGCGGATCCTGATGATGGTCAAGCGGATGAAGGCCGGCGTGGTCTGGGCCAACACCTTCAACAAGTTCGATCCGACCTCGCCGTTCGGCGGCTACAAGGAGTCGGGCTATGGACGCGAAGGCGGCCTGCCCGGGCTGCAGGCGTACCTCCGGCTCGAGGATCGCTGAGGTGCCCAGCGTGCGGCTCGGCGGGACCGAGCGGATCGACGTCCGCAAGACCTACAAGCTGTACATCGGCGGGGCTTTCCCGCGATCGGAGTCGGGTCGGACCTACCTCGTCACGGATCCGAAGGGTGCCGAGCTGGCGAATGCCAGCCGGGCCTCGCGCAAGGACCTTCGCGACGCGGTCCGCGCCGCCCGCAAGGCGTTCGAGCCATGGGCGGCCCGGACGGCGATGAACCGGGGCCAGGTCCTCTATCGGGTCGCCGAGCTGATGGAGGGCCGTCGCGACCAGTTCGTTGCCGAGGTCGCGGCCGCCGAGGGCCTGTCGGGCCGGCGGGCGACCACGATCGTCGACCACGCGATCGACCGCTGGGTCTGGTACGCGGGCTGGGCCGACAAGATTGCCCAGGTGCTGGGGTCGGCCAACCCCGTCGCCGCCCCGTATTTCAACTTCACGATCCCCGAGGCGACCGGGGTGGTCGGCCTCGTGGCACCGGAGGCGAGCTCCTTGCTGGGCCTCGTCAGCCGGCTGGCCCCGGCCCTGGTCTCGGGCAACGCGGTGGTTGTCGTGACGTCCGAGAGCCGGCCATTGCCCGCGGTCACCCTCGGCGAAGTCCTGGCGACGAGCGACGTGCCCGGTGGCGTCATCAACCTGCTCACCGGGCTGAAGCGCGAGCTCGTGCCGGTGCTCGCCGGCCATGTCGACGTCGATGCCCTCGACACGTGGGGCGTCGCCGCGGAGCAGCAGGCCGAGGTCGAGATCGTCGCGGCCGAATCGATCAAGCGGATCGCCCGGAAGCCACGCGGGATCAGCGATGCGGCCTTCGACTGGGCGGACGATCGGGCGGCCCAGCGCCCGGAATGGATCGCCGCCTTCCTCGAGATGAAGACGGTCTGGCATCCGATCGGGGCATAGCCCAGCCCCGATGCCGGTTCCGAGACCTGCGCCGCCGCCGGGCGTCCTCGAGCGCCTCACCTACATCCAGGCCCCTGTCAGGGCCGTCTGGGCGACGCTCCACGATCCGGCCGCGCAGGACGCGCTCTTCCCGGAGCTGCACCTCGGGCCGGCGGCACCGAGCTGGCCGGCCGCTGGGGCGACACGATCGGCCCGGCTGCGGATCGGGCTGCTCGTTGCCAATGTTCGCCTCGAGAGCCTCGAGGCGCGGCCGAGCGCCCGGTTCCAGATGATCCTCGTCGGTGACGGCATCCGGCTGGTGCGTGGCTGGTTCCTCGAGGAGGTCGCCGGCGGCACCCGGGTCGCGGCCACGGCCGGCCTGACGACGGGGCGTTGGCCCGGCCGGTTCATCGCCCTCGGCCGGGGATCCGCGACCGGGATCGTCGAGACCCACCTGCGGATCCTCAAGGAGATGGCCGAGGGCAGCCGGCCCACCGGCGAGGCACCCGAATCGAAGCACGGCTCGACGCTGGGCCGGCCCTGATTGCCACCCGCGATCGTCCTCCTGCTGCTATTCGCGGCACTCATGCACGCGACGTGGAATGTCCTCCTCAAGACCGCCAGCGACCCGCTTCGAACGGCCGGCCGGAGCATGCTCGTCGGAGCCTGCGCACTCATTCCTGTTGGCCTGCTCGGATTCTGGGTCAGTAACCAGCCGGTCATCCCGGCGGAGGCCTGGCGTCTCTCGTTCCTCTCCGGGCTGCTCGAGGCGGCGTACTTCATCTTCCTGTCGGCCGCCTACCGCCGGGGTGACCTGTCGCTCGTCTATCCGATCGCCCGGGGCACGGCGCCGGTGCTTGCCGTGGGTGCCGGCGTCCTCATCCTCGGCGAACGGCTGGAGCTGGCAGGCTGGATCGGCGTCGGGCTCCTGCTGATCGGGATCCTCGGGCTCCAGAAGCCCTGGGCCATCCTCCGGCGGAGCAGCCAGCTCTCACGCCATACCCGCGAGGCGGCCGGGTTCGCCCTGCTGACCGGGGTGACGATCGCGTCGTACTCGGCCGTCGACCGCGATGGCGCACGACTGGTCAACCCGCTCTTCTACGCGGCGATGCTCCAGGCGTTCATGACGATCTTCCTGCTGCTCTGGATCGGCCTGGTCGTATTCCGGGAGCGCAGGCAACCCGCCCGGAAGCCCGGGCCAATCGACACCGGGGTCCAGGAGATGCCCTCGGAGGGCCCACTCGGGCGCCTTCTCGGACATGTCTGGATCCGGGCGGGGATCGGCGGCCTGATCACGGTCGTGGCGTACCTGATCGTGCTCGTGGCCTACCGCTACGCACCCCTGACGGCCGTCGCTCCACTGCGCGAGTCGGCGATCGTGGTCATCAGCGGCTGGGGCACGTACCGGCTCAAGGAGGCGGTCAACCGGCGCGACGCCGCGACCCGGATCGGGCTGGCCGTGGTCGTCGTGATCGGCGCCGTCCTGCTGGCCGCCGAGGGCTGACCGAGTCCGAGCCGGGCAGTGTACAGGGGCATGGACCCCGAGGAAGCCGTCGGCAGACCCCGGAC
Source organism: Candidatus Limnocylindrales bacterium (assembly GCA_025450915.1). Lineage (GTDB taxonomy): Bacteria > Chloroflexota > Limnocylindria > Limnocylindrales > CSP1-4 > Palsa-1033. Next base: position 6,494 of record JANWLH010000133.1, read on the forward strand.
CGGCGAGGGAGCGTGGTGCCCGGCTACGATGGGTGGGCACACGCCCGAGGGCGAGCGTGATCGGCGCACGACTCATGGCGTGATGGAGGGTGGATGGAGCTCTGGGGCGGCCGGTTTCGCGAAGGGATCGATCGCCGGCTGGCCGATTTCTCGCGATCGATCGAGATCGACGCCGCCCTCGCCGATGACGACCTCGTCGGCTCGATCGCCCACGTCCACGGCCTGGCCGCGGCCGGCCTGCTGACGCCCGACGAGGGCGCCGCGCTCGTTGCCGGCCTCGAGGGCCTGCGTGGCGAGGTGGCGGCCGGCACGCTGAGTTGGGATCCCGCCCTCGAGGACGTCCACCTGAACCTCGAGGCCGCCCTCGCCAGCCGGATCGGGCCGCTCGCCGGCCGCCTGCACACGGGTCGCTCGAGGAACGACCAGGTGGCAACCGACCTGCGCCTCTGGGCGCGCCGAGCGGTCGATGCGCTCGACGGGGCGATCCTGGCGATGGAGCGCGCGCTCGTCGGGCTGGCAGAGCGCGACGGCGACGCGGTCCTGCCCGGCACGACCCACATCCAGCCCGCCCAGCCGATCCTCCTCGGGCACCACCTGCTGGCCTATGTCGAGATGCTCGAGCGTGATCGCGGCCGGCTGGCGGACGCCCGCCGCCGGCTCAACGTCTCGCCGCTCGGATCGGGCGCTCTCGCGGGCGCCGGTTTCCCCCTCGACCGGGAAGCGATCGCCGTGGAGCTCGGCTTCGACGGTCCGAGCGCCAACTCGCTCGACGCCGTCAGTGACCGCGACTTCGTCGTGGAGCTGCTGGCTGCCCTCGCCCTCGGCATGGTCCACCTCAGCCGGCTGGCCGAGGAGCTCACCTGGTGGTCGAATCCGCGCTTCGGCTTCGTCCGGCTGTCCGATTCGTTCTCGACCGGCAGCTCGATGATGCCGAACAAGAAGAACCCCGATCCCGCCGAGCTGGTCAGGGGCCGCACGGGCAGCGTCATCGGGAGCCTGACCGGCGTGCTGGCCATGCTCAAGGGCCTGCCGCTCGGCTACCAGCGCGACCTCCAGGAAGACAAGGCCCCGCTATTCGAGGCCGTCGGGACCTTCGCTGCGTCGCTTGACGTCCTCACCGGCCTCCTCGGGACGATCACGATCGACCGCGAGCGGATGCGGGCAGCGACCGACGAGGGCTACATCACCGCGACGGCCGTGGCCGACGCGCTGGTCCGATCGGGCCTCCCGTTCCGGGTCGCCCATCGCGTGGTCGGCGGCCTGGTCGCCGCCGCCGAGGCGGCCGGTGTCGGTCTCGCAGCCCTGGATGACACCACCATCGCGGCCGCGCTCAATGCTGCCGGCGACCCGGCCGCGACGCGCCTCGCGGCCGAGCCGGAGGCGCCGGGCCGGCTGCGGGCCGCCGCGGACGTGGATGCCGCGCTGGCTTCCTGTGACGTGATCGGCGGGACCGCGCCGGTGCGGGTGACGGCGGCGATCGCCGCCGCTCGGGGGCGGCTGGGCGGGTGAGCGCCGCGCGCCTCGAGGCAGGGCTGATTCAGCGGATGCCCAAGGTGCTTCTCCACGATCACCTCGACGGCGGCCTGCGGCCCCGGACCATCATCGACCTCGCCGCGGAGCAGGGCTATCGGAAGCTGCCGTCGACCGACCCGGAGGCCCTCGGCGAGTGGTTCCGGCGGGGCGCCGACCAGGGCTCGCTCGAGCTGTATCTCGAGACCTTCGAGCACACCGTCGGGGTCATGCAGACGCGCGACGCCCTGATCCGGGTCGCCGCCGAATGCGCCGAGGACCTGGCCGCCGACGGCGTGGTCTACGCCGAGAGCCGCTATGCCCCGGAGCTCTCCACGGCCGGTGGGCTCACCCTCGACGAGGTGGTCGAGGCGATCCTCGAGGGCTTCCGGATCGGCGCCGCCCGGGTCCAGGGCCGGCCGATCGTCCTGCGCTTCCTGGCGACCGCCATGCGCCAGGCCGACCGTGCCGGCGAGATCGCCGACCTGGCCCTCCGCCATCGAGATGCCGGGGTCGTGGGCTTCGACATCGCCGGACCCGAGGCAGGCTATCCGCCGGGCCGCTTCGGAGTCGTCTTCGGGCGCCTCGTCCATGCCAACTTCCACCTGACCCTGCATGCCGGCGAGGGCTACGGCCTGCCGTCGATTCGCGAAGCGCTCGACCTCGGGGCGGAGCGCCTCGGCCACGGCGTCCGGATCGTCGACGACATCGAACTGGACACGGCCGGGACCGCGACGCTCGGCCGGCTCGCCGCGTATGTTCGTGACCGGCGGATCCCGCTCGAGCTCTGCCCGACCTCGAACGTCCACTCGGGCGCGGCGGCCTCGATCGAGCGCCACCCATTCGACCTGCTCCGCCGGCTGCGCTTCCGGGTCACGGTCAACACCGACAACCGGCTGATGAGCGATGTCTCGCTGTCGGGCGAGTTCGCCGCGCTCGACGCCGCCTTCGGGCTCGGCCTCGACGAGATCGAGTGGCTGACGCTGAACGCGATGAAGAGCGCGTTCCTGCCGTTCGACGAGCGCCTGGCGATGATCACCGACACGATCAAGCCGGGGTTCGCGGCCCTCCGCGCGGAGCGTCCGGCCGGCGCCTGAACCGCTCGGCTGTGTTGCGGTTTGGGGACCGACGGGTCAGGCCGACCGCAACCAAACGGGTTCTCGCCATCCCTTCAGGCGGGGCCGGCCGGGCCCTACGGTGGAGCTGCCCATCCGTCCGCTTGCCCTGGAGGGAACAGATCGTGCGTCACCGTCTCACCCGGCTCGCCTCGCTCGGCGCGTTCGCCACGGGGCTGCTCCTCGTCCTGCCAGCGACGGTCCTGGGAGCCGACGGCGGCAAGGTCGATTCGGGCGACACCGCGTGGATGCTTGCCTCGAGCGCACTCGTCATGATCATGCTGCCGGGCCTGGCGCTGTTCTACGGCGGCCTTGTCCGTCGCAAGAACGTCCTCTCGACCATCATCCATAGCTTCTTCGGGCTCGCCCTGGTCAGCGTCGTCTGGGTGCTGATCGGCTTCAGCCTGGCGTTCGGGCCCGACGCCGGAGGCTTCGGGCTGATCGGGAACCTCGACTACGTGGGGTTCATGAACGTCGGCCTCGCGCCGA
>JANWLH010000134.1 GCA_025450915.1 Candidatus Limnocylindrales bacterium
AACTGGTCCGGCCTGACCCGGCTGGGCCCCGTTGTGGAAGGCCTGCGCGATCGCCTCGTCATCTTTCGCGACGAACGGCAGCGCGAGCTGTTCGACCTGCCCGATGCCCCCCGGCCGGGCCCCGAGACTCCGGCGCCGGCCAGGTTCCTGCCCGAATACGACAACCTGCTGCTCGGCCACCAGGACCGGACCCGGGTCATGGATGTGGACCAGGCGACGCCGCTCTTCCCGGGCAACGGCGCGGCGCTCGGCAGCGTGCTCCTCGACGGCCGCTTCGCGGGCGGCTGGCGGATCGAACGAGCCGGGCGTGGCGGGCCAGAGGCGATCCTGCGGGTCGAGCTCAGCGCGGCTCCGTCCGGCGCGGACCGCCGGGAGCTCATCGATGAAGGCGCTCGATTGCTGGCGTTCGTCGCCGGAGCCGCCGGCCGACGGGACGTCGTGATCAGCATCTCGGCCTGACCGGCGTCGCCTGCACGTCGGGCCGCGGTATGCGAAGGTGCGCGGCGTGAGTGGCGCGGCGTGAGTGGATTGGCGCCTGACCCGGTGACCCGGCGCGAGCCGGCCAGGCCCGTGCCGGCGCTGACCCGTGAGCGACCCGCCGGCATCCTCGCCGTGATCGCCGGGGTCCTCCTGATCGGGCTCGCCCAGCGGATTGCGCCACTGGCCGAGCCGCCGCTCTACGACGGCGTGTACGTCCCCCAGCCGTACGTCTGGCTCGTCCCGCCGGCTGGCGCGAAAGGTGGCGCCAAGGGCGCCAAGGGCAGCGTCGGGGTCGAGGGCGGAGCCAACAAGCTCGTGGCCGTGGCGACGCCGGAGCAGGACCCCCAGGCCCAGATCCTGGCGACGTCCGGTGCCCTGGTCCTTCCGGCCGGCTCGACCTCGGTCGACTTCTCGATCGAGCCCGTCCTGCCCGAGCGGCTGCCCGCGGCTGGCCACATCGACGGCAATGTCTATCGGATCAAGGTGACGAACCAGGCCGGGACGCCGCTGACGGCTCTCGCCAGCGCCCTCGTGACGATCGTCATGGTCAGCCCGCACACCGACCCGGATCGAACGATCGAGCTCGATACGGGCGCGGGCTGGCAGCCGCTCAAGACCCAGAACCAGGGGCCCGGGGTCTGGCTGGCCGTGGTCACGGAGTTCGGCGAGTTCGCGGTCGTGGCGCCAGGTCCCGCGACGGTGGCCTATCCCACGGCCACGCCGGCGGGCGGAGTCGTCGTGAGCTCGGCGCCCTCGGGCGCAGCCGGTTCGGGTGCTCTCGAGCCGTCGCCCAGCGAGGACGTGCCGAGCATCGGCGTGGTCGGCGGTCCGAGCAGCGCACCGAGCGCAGCCCCGTCGTCGTCGGGCTCGTCGGGTGGCAGCCTGCCGGTGGCCCCGATCGCGCTCGTCGTGGCGCTCGCGGCCCTGGCCCTGATCGCCGTCCTCTGGTCGCGCGGGCGGCGGAAGCCACCGCCTCCGTCCTCGTACCGAGGCGCGCATCGCCGCTGACGCGCGTTCTGACAAAAGTCGACTCAGCCGGGCCTGATGGTCGGATCCGACCCGTCAGCGCCCCAACCTGCCGGCTGGACCCGGCGAGTCACGCACCAACCCGCGCGGCGACCAGCGTGGCCAGGCTCAAGGGAGCCGCCGCGCGACCATAAGGCCTGCTTTAGTCGACGTTTGTCAAAGACACCGGTCCTTGGCCCGGGATCCCGAGGGCAGGCACGACGCCCACCCACGGGTGAGCCGTCAGGCCCGGGCGTGGCCCCGCCAGCGCAGGAGCAGGACGACCAGCGAGTACAGGTAGAGCAGGAACATCACGAGCACGAAGATCAGCCCGCCCGTGGCGCCACTTGTATCGCCGACATCAGCCGAACGCGTCCCGCCGGCCACCGCGACCAGCAGGAACGCCCCGAAGACCAGGGAGTAGAGGATTCCCAGGATCCGGCCCCAGGTCTTGCCGATCAGCGTCCCGAAGCCGCCCAGGACTTCGACGATCGCCAGGACGAGGATCACGATCCCGATCCCGACGAACACCCCGCCGACGATGTTGCCCGCCGTGTCGACCTCGGTGCCATTCGCGCTGATTGGCCCGAACTGATCGATGATCGATTTGAACGCCGAGCCGCCGATGATCAGCACGACCCCGATCGCGCCCCAGAAGAGGCCGAGCAGGACGAGGAACAGGCCGGCGATCCGGGCAAGGATCGTGACCGGACCCTGCTGGCCGGTGACAGGCTGAACCCAGCCCGGGGTTGGCTGCGGCTGCGCCCAGCCGCCCGGCGCTGGTGCGGGCGGCGGTCCCGCCGGTGGCTGCGCCCAGCCGGCCGGCGGAGCGGCCTGCGCGGGTGCCTGGCCCCAGGCGGGACCGGCTGCGGCGGCGGGCGGCGGTGGCGGCTGGACCCAGCCCGATCCTTCGACTGGCGGCGGGGCGGCCGCGGGCGGCGGCTGGACCCAGCCCGACCCCTCGACGGGTGGCGGTGCGGCCGCGGGCGGCGGCTGCACCCAGCCCGCACCCTCGACCGGCGGCGTCGGAGGGACGTCCCCGGATCCTCCGGTCGTCGGATCCTGCGGCGGCTGTTCGTCGGTCATCGCGGAGGCCCTCCTGATCCGTGGTTCCCTGCGCGGGTTCGTTGGGTCGATTGTGCCCATTCGCGGCCTGCAGCGTAAGGGGTCGACGGCACGCCTACGTCGCGAAGATCTGGCTCAGCTCGAACGCCGGCGTCTCCTCGAGCTGGTCGTAGCGGCAGTCCGCCGGGCTCTTGTCCGGGCGCCAGCGGACGAACGTCGTGCCATGCCGGAACCGGTCGCCCTGGAGGTGGTCGAAGGCAACCTCAACGACACGTTCGGGGCGCAGCAGCTCCCACGAGAGGTCCTTGCCGCGGTTCCAGCGGGATGTTGCCCCGGGGACCCGCTGGCCTGTGGCCGCCATGTCCTCGGCCCAGGTCGCCCAGCCTGCCCAGGGATGGCCCTCGGACGCGTTGGTCCGCAGCGGCGCGAGCTCGGCGACCAGCTCCGCCCGGCGAGCCATCGTGAACGACGACGTCACGCCGACGTGGTGCAGCGTGCCCTCGGCATCGAACAGGCCCAGCAGGAGCGATCCGATCAGCGTGCCCGGTCCGTCCTTGTGCCAGCGGAACCCGGCGACGACACAATCGGCCGTCCGCTGGTGCTTGAGCTTGATCATGGCCCGCTTGCCCGGCTGGTAGGGCGCATCGAGGCGCTTGGCGATGACCCCGTCGAGCCCGGCACCCTCGAACCGCTTGAACCAGTCCATCGCGGTCGCCCGGTCGCGCGTCGCGGGGGTCAGGTGGACCGGCGGATGGGCGGCGGCCAGGACGCCCTCGAGCCGATGGCGCCGCTCCTCCTGGGGCACTGCGCGCAGGTCCTCCTTGCCGAGGGCCAGGAGATCCCAGGCCACGAAGCTGGCCGGCGACTCGGCGGCGAGCATCCGGACCCGCGACTCGGCGGGGTGGATCCGGAGCAGGAGCGCATCGAAGTCGAGCCGCCCGTCGCTGCCCGCGATCACCACCTCGCCATCGAGCACGCAGCGTTCCGGCAGCGATGCCCGGAGCGGTGCCTCGAGCTCGGGGAAGTAGCGATCGAGGGGCTTGAGGTCCCGCGACTGGATGAGCACCTCGTCGCCGTCGCGGAAGACGATCGCCCGGAAACCGTCCCATTTCGGCTCGAAGAGCCACCCGTCGTCCGTCGGAAACGTGGATGCGGGCTTCGCCAGCATCGGCTCGACAGGAGGGCTGACCGGCAGTTCCATCGCCCTGAGGATACGGGCTGGGGCCAGGCCCGTGGAGTGGCACGATACGGACGGTGAAGACGATCCAATCGTGAAGACGATCGAATCCCGCTACGACGCGTCGGCCCTCGCGTATCGAACATGGTGGGAGCCTGTCCTGACCCCGGCCGCCCACGACCTCCTCGATCGGCTCCAGGCATCTGCAGGGACCCCGGGCGGCCGGATCCTCGACGTGGGAACGGGCGCGGGCCTCCTGGCGATCGAGGCCGTCCGGCGCTGGCCCGCGGTGGAGGTCACCGGGCTCGACGGCTCGGCCGAGATGCTGGCGGTTGCGGCGGCCACGGCCCGCGCCGAGCTGCACGCCGAGGCGGCCGGCCGGATCGACTGGCTGCGCGGCCATGCCGAGCGGCTGCCGTTCGGCGACGGCGCCTTCGACGTCGTCGTGAGCTCGTTCGCCTTCCAGCTGGTCCCGCACCTGACCGCCGCGCTCGAGGAAGCCCGGAGGGTCCTCCGGCCCGGTGGCCGGCTGGCCTTCGTCACCTGGCGGATCGCCGACGATCGCTTCGCCCCGGACGACGCCTTCGAGGATGCGCTCGATGAGCTCGATCCCTTCGACGAGGAGGGCGAGGCCGAGGAGGCCCGCGCGGGCGACCTGGCCTCGGCGGCCGCCACCGCCACCCGGCTCCGGCGCGTCGGCTTCCGCTCCGTCGTCGCCCGCGAAGCCTGGCTGACGTACGACCACGATCCGGCGACCTATGTCGACTTCCTCGAGCACTACGCCGAGCGCGAGCTGTTCAGCAACCTCGGGCCGGCCGAGCGCCGCCGGCTGCGGGCCGCCACGGCGCGCCGGCTGGCCCGCCTCCGGCCAGAGGCCTTTCGCTGGCGGGTGCCGGTCGTCCACGCCCTCGCGACACGCCCGGAATCGATCGAGCGCGAGCCGTAGCCCGCGCTCGAATCAGGTCCCGAGCCGGCCGGTGGGCCGGCCGAACTTCAGCTCTCTGTGCGGCTTTCGGCGGTATCGCCTGCGTCGGCGGCTTCGGCGCCCTCGGCGGCCGGCTCGCCCTCGGCTTCGGCAACGACCGGCGCGACCTCCTCCTGGCGCGGCGCCTGGACACGGACGACGGCTTCGTCGAGGTCCGTCAGGAGCGTGACGTCGGACGGGATCACGAGGTCGCGGACGTGGAGGGTGACCTCGTAGTCCACGAGCGAGTCGATCGCCAGCGGCAGCGATTGGGGCAGGTGATCGGGCAGCGCCCGGACGCGAACCGTCTCGGACATGTGGAGCAGGGTCCCGCCGCTGAGCTCGACGGCCGGGGACACGCCCGTGAACACGATCGGCACTTCGACGGTGAGCTCCTCGGTCATCCGGACGGCCAGCAGGTCCACGTGCAACACACGCTGGTGGACGGGATCCCGCTGGATCGAGTGAATCAGGACCGGGGCAGCCTTGTGGCCGTCGACGGAGACGTCGACGAGGGCATTGGGGCCGGTCTTCCGGTGGAGCATCTCGAAGTCATGGGCGTCGATCGTGACGGCCTGCGAGGCAACGCCGTGGCCGTAGATGACGGCGGGCAGGCTGCCGGCACGCCGCAGCTGGGCGACGTGCTTGCCCAGGATCTGCCGGTCGGTGGCAGCCAGCTGGGGTCGGGTCGTGGTCATCCGGGGAGGGTCCTCCGTGGGTTGATGGCCGAGCCTAGCACACCGCGCCTCCGGGCTCTTTCGCGGAGGCGGTGTAGCATGCCGCCGGATGGCCGCCACCATTCTGATCGTCGAGGACGAGTTCGCCGTCGCCCGGGGAATCCAGTACGCGCTCCAGCAGGAGGGCTACGAGGTGACCGTCGCGCGGAGCGGCGAAGAGGGCCTGGACTTCGCGACGCACCAGGCCCCGGATCTGGTCGTGCTCGACGTCCGCCTGCCGGGGATCGACGGCTTCGAGGTGCTCCGCCGCCTGCGGGCGACGGGCTCCAAGGCACCGGTCCTGGTCCTGACCGCGCGCGACGACGAGGTCGACAAGGTGATCGGCCTCGAGCTCGGCGCCGATGACTACCTGACCAAGCCCTTCGGCCTGCGCGAGCTGATGAGCCGGATCAAGGCGCTCCTCCGGCGGGCCTACGGCGACCTGGCCGACGCGGCCGGCGGCCGGGTGATCCGCCACGGCGACCTGCTGATCGACCTCGAGCGGCGGCGCGTCCAGCGCGGCCAGCGCCGGATCGCCCTGACCGCCACGGAGTTCGAGATCCTGCGCCACCTCGCCAGCCGCCCCGGCCGGGTCTATTCGCGGCGCGAGCTGCTCGAGCTGCTCCGCGACTACGAGGCGCTCGACCAGGACGAGAAGACGATCAACGTCCACGTGAGCCACCTGCGCGAGAAGATCGAGGACGACCCGTCCTTGCCGGCCTTCGTGCTCACCGTGCGCGGCGCCGGTTACGCGTTCGCCGAGCGCTGACGATCGGGTGGCGATCCGGCAGGCGCTGCGGTCCCGGGTCCGGCGGCTCCTGCCGCACACGTTCGCGGCGCGCCTGACGATCGCCTTCTCGGGCGTCGTCGCCCTGACCCTGCTGCTCGTCTTCGTCGGCGTGATCAACCGGGTGGACGACTACTTCTACAACCTCCAGGTCAACGACCTGCAGGTCCGCGCCCTGACCGTGCGCGACGCGATCATCGTCTCGCTCGAGGGGCTGACCGGCGGGGCGCCGATCGTCAGCCCGACCGACACGCTCAACCCGGCGGTCGCGGCGTTCCTGTCGAATCCCACCGAGCAGCGGATCCTGGCCGACGACCTCGCCCAGGCCGACCTCCAGGTGAGCATCGGCCTGATCACCCGCGACGGGAACGGCAAGGCCGTCCTGGTGCCGGCCCCCAACGGCCAGTTCAGCGCCCCGCTCCAGGCCCAGCCCCGCCCCGGCCAGGCCCGTGACGACATCCCGTACAACGACCAGGGGCCGGACAGCGTCCAGCAGAGCAGCCTGTTCGAGTACGGGATCGAGGTGCGTCTCGCCAACCCGTACACCTACCGGGCGAGCACCCTCGCGGCGATCTTCTCGCTGCTCATCGTGATCGCGATTGCCGGCCTGTGCCTGTCGGTCGTCGTCGCCTCGCTCCTCGCCCGGCGGTTCACGACCCCGCTCCGCCGGCTGACCGAGGCCACCCGCGACCTGACCGAGGGCGACTTCGCCCGGCGGGTCGCGATCGACCCGCGCAATCCGGGGAGCACCGAGATCATCGAGCTGTCGCGCCAGTTCAACCAGATGGCGGCGCGCCTCGACGAGAGTGTCGCGATCATCCGCCGGGACCGCGACCGGAGTCGCGACTTCCTGGCCGACGTGTCCCATGAGCTGCGCACGCCGATCGCGGCGATGCGGATGTTCAACGAGCTCCTCCAGGAGGGCGCCGACGACGATCCGGCCACCCGGGCCGAGTTCCTCGAATCGAGCCGCCAGCAGCTCGAGCGGCTCGACTGGCTGGCCCAGAACCTGCTCGAGCTCTCGAAGCTCGATTCCGGCCTGGTGCTGCTCGACCTGCGGCCCGATGACCTGCGGACGGCCGTCGAATCGGCGGTCGAGCAGGCCGAGCCGACCGCGAAGCGGCGGGGGATCACGCTGACCCTCCACGCGGCGGCCCGGCCGCTCCGGATCCGCCACGACCCGCAGCGGATCGGCCAGGTGGTCTCGAACCTGATCGGCAACGCCCTCAAGTTCACGGCGCCCGGGGGCACGGTCAGCGTCGACGTCCGGGCGGTCGAGGGCGGCGCCCAGATCGAGGTCCGCGACAACGGCGTCGGCATCGACACTGCCGAGCTGCCCCGGATCTTCGAGCGGTTCTACCGCGGCTCGCTGGCCAACGAGGCCCGCGGCAGTGGCAGCGGACTGGGCCTGGCGATCGTCAAGTCGATCGTCGACATGCACGCCGGACGGGTCGTCGTCGACAGCCGCCTCGGCCGGGGCTCATCGTTCGTGGTCACCCTGCCGCGAGATCCGCGCCTCGCCGCACCACCGCCGGCCGACGCGCCGTCGCAGGCCGCGACCGCCGACGCAGGGACCTCGGTGCAGAAGACGGATACCATCCCCGAACGGCCCGGCGAGGTAACGGATTCTTCATCGGCTCACCCGCCCGTCCTGAATCCGGAGGCCCCACGCTGAGGTTCGGCTAATCGAGGCGGGCCTGCGCCGGCCCGTCGACACACCGGACTCACCTTTCCGATCCAGGAGCACAAGCACTCTCGATGGACCCGATCAATCGCAGCGACGCAAACGTCGACCCGAAACCCTCCGATCCGAACATGCCCAGCCCGAACCCGCTCGCGGCGCCCGAGCCCGCGACGCCCGCAGCCGGGTCGTCGCAGCTCGGCGAAACCGCCGTGTACAGCCTCCCCCCGGCGCCGGTCGTCCCCTCGGCAGGGCCGGGCTTCGCCGCCCCGAGCTACTCGCCGCCCTCCGCGGCGCCCACCGAGTGGCAGCGCCAGACCTGGGGAGCTGCGCCGCCGTCCACCCCCGAGACCTGGTTCGAACCCCCGGCCCCGGTCGCTCCGCCGCCTGCCTCCGTGCCCCGTCGAGGGGTCGGCCTGCCGATGGTCTTCCTGACGGCCGTCCTCGCGGCCGTCCTCGCCTCGACCGGGACCTATGCCGCGATCCGCGCGTCGGGTGGCCTCGACCGGCCGGCCGCGAACATCGTGAGCAGCCCGGGCAGCGGCACGACCGTGACCCAGCCGGTCACCGTCGACGAGCAGTCGGCCACGATCAGTGCCGCCGCCAAGGTCGGGCCGGCCGTCGTCCGGATCGTGACCGCCGGAACGGACCCCAACGACGCCACCGCCACCTCCGGGATCGGCTCGGGGGTCATCTTCGACTCGAACGGCTGGATCCTGACCAACCACCACGTTGTCGCCGACACGAACAGCCTGACCGTCCAGCTCAAGGACGGCCGCCAGTTCCAGGGCACGATCTACGGCATCGACACGCTCACCGACCTGGCCGTGGTCAAGGTGGACGCCAAGGGCCTGCCCACGGCACCGTTGGGCGACTCGTCGGCGATCAAGGTCGGCGAGCTGGCGATCGCGATCGGCAGCCCGCTGGGCACCTACTCGAACAGCGTCACGGCCGGGATCGTCTCGGCAACCGGCCGGAGCATCGATACCGACACCGGCTCGATCAACAACCTCATCCAGACGGACGCCGCCATCAACCCCGGCAACAGCGGCGGTCCGCTTGTCGACGCGGTCGGTGACGTCATCGGCATCAACACGGCCGTTGCCTCGAACGCCCAGGGGATCGGCTTCTCGATCCCGATCAACATCGCCAAGCCGATCATGCAGCAGGCGATCGCCGGCCAGCCGCTGGCCCGTCCGTGGATCGGCATCCGCTACGAGACGATCGACCTCCAGCTCCAGCAGCAGCTCAAGCTGCCCGTCGCCCAGGGCGCCTACGTGAGTGGTGGCCAGGACGCGTCGGGCGCCAACCAGCCGGCGGTCGTGGCCGGCAGCCCGGCCGACAAGGCCGGCGTCAAGGACGGTGACATCGTCACCTCCATCGAGGGCCAGGCAATCGACGGAGACCATCCCCTCGACGCCGTCCTGACCCAGTTCGCACCCGGCCGCACGGTGACCCTCGGGATCAACCGCGACGGCAAGATCCTGAACCTGCAGATCACCCTGGGGACCCGTCCGGCCAACCCGTAACCGGTCGCCGCTCTCCAGACCGGGACCCTGGTGCCCGCCCCCCTGGCGCCAGGGTCCCCGGATTCAGGAGGCCCGCCCGGTCAGCGCCCGAGGCGCCTGCGCCAGATCTCGACGCCCGCCCAGGCGAGCGTGCCGCCGATGGGCGCGTTCGGCTTGCGGACGCGGATGCCCACCTCGACGATCGGTGGAAAGGCCGTGAGGACCTCCTGGGCGAGCGCTTCGGCGAGGGCCTCGATCAGCCGGTAGCTGGTCGACTCGACGACCGTCCGCGAGACCTCGAAGACGGCTGAATAGTCGACAGTTCGGGCGAGGTCATCCTCCACGGCCGCCGGCTGGAGGTTGAGGACCATCTCGACGTCGACGTGGAATGGCTGGTCGGTCCGCTGCTCCGCCTCCGACACGCCGTGGCGACCCTGGAAGACCATGTCGTGGAGGACGATCCGATCGCTCACGGCGGCATCATGGCATGCCGGCCCGGGCGACTGCGTCGACGAGACGGGCGGCGCGCACGTTCGCCTGCACGTCGTGGACCCGGACGAGGTCGATGCCCGCCGCGGCAGCCAGGGCGGTGGTCGCAAGGGTCGCCTCGAGGCGCTCTTCGACGGGCAGGTCGAGCACCCGCCCGAGGGTCGATTTGCGCGACGTCCCGAGCATGATCGGCCGGCCCAGCACGTGGAGCTCGGCCAACCGCCGGAGGAGCTCGAGGTTGTGCTCGGGCGTCTTGCCGAAGCCGAAGCCGGGATCGACGATCAGGGACTCGACCGCGCAGCCGGCGGCGACGGCCCGCTCGATCGCCGCCGAGAGGTCGGCGATGACCTCGGCGAGCAGGTCGTCGTAACGAGCCTCGGCCCGGTTGTGCATGACGATGAGTGGCAGCCCGTGCTCGGCGGCGATGCTGGCCATGCCCGGATCAGGGCCGACGCCCCAGACGTCGTTGAGCAGGTCGGCGCCCGCCTCGATCGCCGCCTCGGCTACCGCGGGCTTCGTCGTGTCGATGCTCAGCGGGATGCCCGGCAGGTCGGCCCGGATCGCCCGGATCACGGGAATGGTCCGGGCGAGCTCCTCGTCCACGCCGACCAGGGCATGACCCGGCCGGGTCGATTCGCCGCCGATGTCGAGGAGATCGGCGCCATCCGCGACCATGGCCCGGGCCTGCTCGCGCGCCCGCTGGACGGCCCCACCCGCGCTCCCGGCCAGCAGCCCGTCACCCGAGAACGAATCCGGGGTGACGTTGACGATCCCGGCGACGAACGTCCGCTCGCCCCACCGGAACGTGGTCCGTCCGATCCTCGTCGGGGCCGGCGTCATGATCCGGATCCTGCCGCGTCGCCCAGCGCGGGCTCGTCGATGAGCAGGGCCCGGACCGCGCCGACGAGATAGAGCGAGCCCGCGACGATGACGGGTCCCGGCGCGCTCGCGAGGGCCGCGGCGAGGGCAGCAGCCACCGGTCGGACGACGCGCGCCCGGATGCCCCGGCCTGCGCCGGCCCACAGGCCGGCGAGCTCGTCGGCGGGCAGCGCGCGGGGGACGTCGACCTCGGTGCAGATCACCTCGGCGCCGGCGAGCGCCCGGCTGGCGGCCAGCGCGCCGACGACCCCGGCCACGTCCTTGTCGGCCATCGCCCCGACGACGAGGGTCAGGGGCGGGGGCCGGCGCTCGGTGCCCCCGGCCAGGTACGGGCGCAGGTCATCGAGCGCCTGGGCCAGGACCGTCGCCCCCGCGGGGTTGTGGGCCCCGTCGAGGAGGACATCGCGGCCATCATCGGCCTCGATCAGCTCGAGCCGGCCGGGCCAGCGTGCCTGGGCATAGCCGGTCCGGCGCGCGTCGGGGCCGGCGGCGGCAATGCCGGCTTCGGCCAGGGCATCGAGGATTCCGTCGGCGACTGCGACATTCGCTGCCTGGTGGCGGCCGCGGAGCCCCACCCGGGTCTCGCCCAATCCCGCCAGGTCGACCGTGATCCCGTCCCGGTCCCAGCCCACGAGGGCCGCCGGGGACGCGACCGACAAGGGGGCGCCGACCCGCGCTGCGCGCCGCCGGATCACGGCGAGGCCGTCACCGCCGGCTCCGGTGACGGCCAGGTCGCCGCGCTCGATGATCGCCGCCTTCTCACGGGCGATCGCCGTCACGGTCGAACCGAGCCGGTCCATGTGGTCGAGGTCGACGTTCGTGATCGCCGCCACCCCGCCGTCCCAGGCATGGGTCGCGTCGAGCCGGCCGCCCAGGCCGACCTCGACGACGGCCAGGTCGACGGCCTCATCGGCGAACCAGCGAAAGGCGACCGCCGTCAGCAGCTCGAACTCGGTCGGGTCACCGTGGCGGCGGGCCACCCGATCCGCGGCAGGCAGGGCAAGCTCCACGAGCCTGGCAAAGGTCGACGGATCGACCAGCCGTCCGGCGATCTGGAGCCGCTCGCGATAGCTGACGAGATGCGGCTTGGGCGTCTCCCCGGCCCGCAGGCCCGCTGCCCGGAGCGCGCTCGCGACCAGGGCAAGGACGCTGCCCTTGCCGTTCGTGCCGCCAACAAGGGCGCCCCGGAAGGCGAGCTGGGGATCACCGAGCTCGCGCAGGAGCGCCCGCGTCCGCCCGAGGCCAAGCCGGATTCCGAACCGGCCGCGTTCCTGGAGCAGCCCCAGCGCGGCCTCGTAGGTCAGGTCGCCCATGTCAGCCGCGCGTCACTCGCGCGAGAGCTCATCCTCGTAGAAGACGCACTGGTTGAAGCGGGGCGTCAGGCAGACATCGTTGACGTAGCCCTGCTCCAGGTGGACGCCCCCACGCAGCTGGCAGCGCGAGACGTTCTGGTCCTGGCGGATCAGCGCCTTGAGCAGGTGCGGTGCCTGGATCGGGATCGCCCCCCGGACGCCGGTCATGTAGAAGTGCGGGCAGACGTTCCGCCGGAGGTTCGGCAATCCGAAGCCGGAGCGGTTCATCTGGGGGAGCGCCGGATAGCCGGCCGGGGCCGGCGGAGCCGGCGGGCTCACCCGCGCGATGGGCGGTACGCCGAAGCCCGGCCGGCCGGTTGCACGTGGCTGCTTCGGATCTCGAGCCTGCACCCTCACCCTCGGTTCGGCGCAGGCCACAAGACGTGCGCGCACCACGCCAGAGTACAACGGGCCAGCCCGGACGCATCGGCTGGGTCCGTGGGCCGCCCTCGCCGGCCGGCTCCGGGCGGACGATCTGCGACAATGGCCCGAATGACGAGCCGGCGCGGACGACCCTCCCAGGTGCGGCCCCGAGCCCCGAGCACCGGCCGCGTGCAGCCGAGCCGGGTCAAGTCGCGACCCTCCCAGACACCCCGCCTCGCCGGGCGCAAGAGCGGTCCACAGGCTGCCAGCCTGCCGCTCGTCGCCAAGGGTGCGCTCGCGCTGGTCGTGGTCGCGTTCGGGCTGGTCATCCTGCTCAAGGCACCGGGCGTGATCGGGGGTATCGCCGGCGGGATCGGCAACGCCCTCGGCGGCGTCGCGGACAAGCTCAGCCAGACCGCGGCTCCGAGCGCAACCGACGTGGTCCTGCCGCCATCACCCAGCCTGGCCGTCCCGACCCAGCCGTACACGAACCAGCCGAAGCTCGACCTGACCGGGACGGTCCCGAATTCGGTCGCCGGGCAGTCGGGCTATACGGTCCGCGTCTACCGCAAGGTGGGCACGGCGGCCGCGACCCAGGTCGCCGAGATCCCCGTCGGCACCAGCCCAACGTTCACGGTCCCGGCGGTGGCCCTGGCCACCGGCTCGAATGCGTTCACGGCGACGATCGTCAGCGCCGCCGGCGAGAGCCCGCCGTCGATCGCGGTGACCTACATCCTCGACCAGTCCAAGCCCAAGATCACGATCAGTTCACCGTCGAAGAACGCGGTCGTCAACGGCACCGCGGCGACGATCAGCGGGCAGACCCAGGCCGGTAGCTCGGTCTCGGCCCGTGACGAAGCCAACGGGGTCACCGCGGTGGCCACGGCCGACAATGCGGGCGCGTTCCAGATCGTCATCGCGATTGCCAACGGCATCAACGGGATCACGATCACCGCGACAGACCCGGCTGGCAACGTTGGATCGGCCGTGATCAGCATCCAGCGGGGCACCGGCAAGCTCACCGTCAAGCTGACGGCGTCGTCCTACCACTTCAACTCGAGCCGGTCGAACTCGATCACGATGAACGTGCTCGTCCTCGATCCCAACGGCGCGGCCCTGCCCGGCGCGGCCGTGACCTTGACGCTGACCGTCCCCGGCGACGGGATCACTCCGTTCAGCCAGCAGAAGACGACCGCGACGAACGGGGCGGCCGTCTTCAAGACGACGATCCCGGCCACGGTCCCCGGCAAGGGCGAGATCGCGGTGATCGTCGACACGACCGACTACGGCGAGATCACCGCCCAGGTGCCGCTCACCTTCAACTAGCTGCCGATCCGTCGAACGCCCGTTCCGGGCGGAGCCGAGCCACCCCCGCCGCCTGGCGTGCTGCCGCACGACCCGGCTGGACGGGCCGCAGGGAGGCAGCTACCATCGGCCCATGCCGATGTGGCGCTGCCCCCACTGTGCGACCCCGCAGGCCGAGGCGGCCCGATGCTGGGTCTGCCACCGGTCGAGCACCAGCTGTGCCTCCTGCCAGAACTACCGCCGGTCGATCAGCGCCGGGCTGGCCTACTGCGCCCTGGACAAGGGCCGCCGGGCCCTGACCGGGCGCGAGATCCGGCCGTGCTGGGAGCCGGTGATCGCCCTGACGGGGGCGAGCGTCGGAACGGCGGACCAGCTCGTCGTGCCCGGCCCCGAGCTGATCAGCGTCGAGTCGCTCGTCGGCGCCGACCCGGGCAGCGGCCGATTCTGGCGCGACGCCGAGCGCTGACCCGGATCAGGAGGGCGCCGGACTCGGAGTCGGAGTTGGCGGCACCGGCGTTGGGGTCGGGGTCGGCGTCGGCGTCGGCGTTGGCGTTGGAGTGGGCGTGGGCGTTGGCGTGGTAGTGGGCGTTGGCGTGGGGGTCGGCGTCGGGCTCGGAGAGGCGGACGGCGCCGGTCCGGTGGAGACGACGTAGTCAATCGCGGTTCCCGCGGGCACCTGGATGCCGGCGCCGGGCGACGTGGAGATGATCGAACCCACCGGAATGAGCGGATCCGGGGCGCTCGTCTGGACGCCCGGCAGGAGCTGGGCGGCCGTCAGGGCCTGGATGCCGGCGGTCACCGTCAGCCCGGTGAGGGTGGGCACCGTCACGATGGCCTTGCCGGTCGAGACCGTGACGTTGATCGTCGAGCCCGAATTGACCGATGTGCCGGCGGCCGGGTCCTGCGCGACGATCGTGCCGTCGGGCTGGTCGTTGCTCTTGACGAAGGCGGTCGGCACGATGTTCAGGCCGTTGTTCGTCGCGGTGGTCTGGGCGTCGGTCAGCAGCGTGTTGACGAAGTTCGGCACGACGACCTGGTTCGGCGCGGCGGATGTCCCGGTGAGCAGCTTGAAGATCAGGAAACCTGCGACGACCAGGATCGCGAGGCCGAGCAGGCCGGCAATCCAGGCCCACGGGCTCGTCCCCGGTCGCTCGGGTTCGTCGTCGTACGAGTCGTAGCGGCTGACGGGCGGACCGGGCGGGATTCGCGACGGCGGCGCGGAGCCGGCGTAGGCGTCGGGCGGGTACGGCACGGCGCCGACATTCGAACGGGCGACCCCGGCGGCAACCGTGCCCGCGGCCGGCCCGGCACCGGCGGCACCAGCCGCCGCTCCGGCAGCGAGCCCGGCACCGGCGGCGAGACCCGCGCCGGCGGCGAGTCCGGTCCCCGCAGCGACACCAGCGACGTTCGACGACGGCGCGACGACCGGCGCCGCGCCGGCCGGAGCGCGGCCGCTCAGCCAGCTTTCGAGGGCGTCGGCCATCGCCGCGGCACTCGAGAATCGTTCAGCGGGATCCAGGGCGAGCGCTTTCCGGTCGATCGCCTCGAGCTCGACCGGGATCCCCGCCCGGAAGCTCGACGGCATCGGCGCCGGCCCGCTCAGGCGGGCCATCGCGATCGACGCGGCCGAGTCACCCTCGAACGGGCGCCGGCCGGTGAGCAGCTCGAAGAGGACGATGCCCAGGGAGTAGATGTCGGAGCGCTCGGTCGACGGCTCGCCGCGGGCCTGCTCGGGTGAGAAGTAGTGGACCGATCCGAGGGTGGTCCCGGGGAGGGTCATCTGGGCTTCGCTGATCGCCCGGGCAATCCCGAAGTCGGTCATCTCCACCCGGCCGTCCTGGGCCAGCATGATGTTGCCCGGCTTCACGTCGCGATGGATGATCCCGCGGGCATGGGCGGCGGCCAGGGCGCGGGCCGACTCGGCGGTGATCCGCGCCGCCTGGCGTGGCTGGAGCGGACCGGTCCG
Organism: Candidatus Limnocylindrales bacterium; assembly: GCA_025450915.1. Lineage (GTDB taxonomy): Bacteria > Chloroflexota > Limnocylindria > Limnocylindrales > CSP1-4 > Palsa-1033. The sequence goes on from JANWLH010000134.1 coordinate 15,738, forward strand.
CCGGATCAGCGTGGCGAGGTCCTCGCCGTCGACGTACTCCATGACGATGTACGGACCGACGGGGTCCATGCCGAAGTCGTGGACCTGGACGATGTTCGGGTGGCTCAGCGAGGCGACGGCCTGGGCCTCGGCCCGGAACCGGGCGACGAAGTCGGGGTCGCGGCCGTACTCGGGGCGCAGGATCTTGACGGCGACATCCCGGCCCAGCTGCGAATCCGTGGCCCGATAGATCGTCGCCATGCCGCCCTGTCCGAGCAGCTCGACGAGCCGATATCGACCGCCAAGGACGCTGCCAATCTCCGCCAAACGTTCGTTCCTTTCGCCGTTTTCGAGCCGCGCACGGGGCGCCCGGCGGGCATCGTACCCCACACAAAGACGGCCGCCGGGCCGCTCGCGTGACGCCTGGACCGGGCGGCCGGCACTCGGACCGGCCCGGACTAGAGCGGAACGCTCCGCAGGTAGTCGCGGAACTCGGCCGACAGGTCGGGCCGCTGGAGGGCCAGCTCGACCGACGCCTTCAGCCAGCCCATCGTCGTTCCGGCGTCGTAGCGGGTGCCCTCGAAGGCGTAGGCGTAGACCTCCTGCTCCTGCATCAGCGCCTCGATCGCATCGGTGAGCTGGATCTCGCCGCCGGCGCCGCGCTGGGTCTGCTCGAGCTTCTCGAAGATCTTGGGCGTCAGGACGTAGCGGCCGATGATCGCCAGGTCCGAGGGCGCGTTGTCGGGGTGGGGCTTCTCGATCAGGCCCTTCACCCGGTGGAGGCGGCCATGGTCGAAGCCGTCGCCGGCCGGCTCGGAGTCGATCACCCCGTAGCGACTGGTGTCCTCGTGGGGGACCTCCATGACCGCCACCACCGACGAGTGCGTCTCGTTGTAGGCGTGGATCAGCTGGCCGATGCACGGCCGGTCGCCGACCACGACGTCGTCGGACAGGAGGACGGCGAAGGGCTCGTGCCCGACGAGCTCCTTGGCCATCAGCACGGCGTGGCCCAGGCCGAGCTGCTCCTTCTGGCGGACGTAGGCGATCTGGGCCAGGTCGCTGATGTGCTTGATCCGCCGGAGCATCTCGACGTCGCCACGCTCCTCAAGCAGGTGCTCGAGCTCGTAGCTGACGTCGAAGTGGTCCTCGATCGCCCGCTTCTGGCTGGAGGTCACGATGATGATCTGCTCGATCCCGGCCGCCACCGCCTCTTCGACGGCGTACTGGATGACCGGCTTATCGACGAGCGGCAGCATTTCCTTCGGCTGGGCCTTCGTCGCCGGCAGGAACCGCGTTCCCCAACCGGCGGCCGGCAGGACCGCCTTTCGGACTCGCATCGAACCTCGCAAAACGTGGGTGCTGGGCAGCGGCAGTATACCGCCGGACCTGGTTCAGCCCGGCCCGCGGCCCGGGTTCAGCCGGGCGCCGGGACCTGGCTGGGATGCGTGGGTGGAGCGCCCGCCGGGGTCGGCGCGCCCTGCAGGAGGACCCCGGCGGCGATCACCAGGGCACCGCCGACGAGCTGGATCGGGCCCAGGGTCTCGCCCAGGATCAGGGCCGCCAGGACCGTCCCGGTGACCGGCTCGAGCATCGCCAGGATGCCGGTCCGGACCGGTCCGATGAGCCGGATCGCGACGAGGAAGAGGAGCGACGGAACGCCCGCCCCGAGGAGGCCGGCGACGAGCAGGTACGGCCACGCCGCCGGGTTGCGCAACGGCTCGCCGAGCGAATCGAGCGAGCCGCTGAGGGCGGCGATCACGATGAACGCCAGGGCCGCCACCCAGAGCAGGATCGGAGCGGCCTGCTCAGTCGGGATCGCCGCGTAGCCCCGGCTCGTGGTGATGTACACGGTCTGGGCGACGGCAGCCAGCAGGGCCAGGCCCAGTCCGAGCCCGTCGATCACCAGCCCGGCCCCGGGCTCCAGCTGGCCGGCGACGACGAGGATCATCCCGCCGAGCGCGAGCCCCAGGGCGAGGAGCTCGAGCCGGTCGGGCCGGCGCCGCTCGATCACGATCGCCACGACCGCGACCATCGCCGGGTACGTGTAGAACGCGAGGAGGGCCAGGGCCACCGTGATCCGGCCGAACGCGATGAAGACGGCCAGGTTCAGGATGATCCCGGCGGCCGCGGCGACGGCCAGCGCGCCAACGGCCTGTCGGCGCACGTCCCGGAGCCGGACCATCGGCCGGCCCCGCCGGGCGAGGGCGACGACGACGATCGTCAGCAGGATCGCCCCGAAGAAGGCCCGCCAGGTGGCGAAGCCGAGCGGGGTCATGCCCGCGTCGTAGGCCAGCCGCGAGAGGGTGCCGAGGGTCCCGAAGCAAGTCGCCGCGACGACGATCGCGAGCGTGCCCAGGACGCGCCGGCGGGTGGGGCTCAAGCCGCCCGGCAGGGGAAGCGTCGTGGTCAGTCGGACGGTCGCTCGACCCGCTCGGTGCGCGGGCCGCCGATCCGGATCCGGGTGAACGGGATCCGGATCTCCGTGAAGACCTCGATCGAGACGAGGAAGCCGACGAACAGGAGGACGACACCGAGGAACTTGCCGAACTCGAAGAACTCGGTCGAGCCGAACCGGTTGAGGCTGTCGGTGATCGCCGGGATGAATGCGCCCAGGGCAATCAATGCAGTCGCCGGCGCCCGTGAGTGGATTCGGCCGGTGAGCAGCGCCCGCGCCGCGCCGGGCAGCGAGACGACGAAGTTGACCAGGATCGCCACCGGCGCGATCAGCAGGTTGAACAGGAAGTGGTCGCCGGGCTGGTTCGGGTCGAGCGAGTAGGCCAGGACCCGCTTCTTGGGCATGAACACGTAGGTCGAGAAGACGGCGCCCAGGATCAGCGCGAACGATCCGGTGATGTTGAGGAACGGCGTCAGCAGGCGGAGCGTGCCGGGGAAGAGGTCGCCCACCGGGACGTGGGTCGTCGGGTCGAGGGCGAAGCCCGGAGCCGGCAGCGTGGCAGTCA
>JANWLH010000135.1 GCA_025450915.1 Candidatus Limnocylindrales bacterium
GATCAAGGTCATGGACGCCAGCGGGGCAACGGTCGTCGCCTGGAACCTGACCGGCGTGTACCCGACGAAGTGGACCGGGCCGACCCTCGATGTCGGGGGCAACCAGATCGCCTACGAGTCGCTCGAGCTGGCCCATACGGGCCTCACCGGGATCCCGACATGAGCCTGCTGGGGCTCAACCTCAAGAAGGCCGGCCTGAAGGTCGTCTCGGGTGATGCCAAGACGAGCCACCTGACGTTCACCTACAACCCGAGCGAGCTGTCGACCGAGAAGTCGGCCAAGTGGAACCGGCCGACGACGACCTCGGCGAAGTCGACGACCAAGCCCCAGTTCGGCGGCTCGGAGCCCCAGTCGGTGAGCATGGAGATCTTCTTCGACGCCTACGAGGATCTGTTCGGCGACGTCTCGGCTGACGTCAAGACGCTCTTCGAGTGGCTCAAGCCGACGTCGTCATCGCTGTCCAAGGGCCTGCCTTGCCCGCCGATCCTGGCGTTCGAGTGGGGCAGCAGCAAGATCCTCGCCGACTTCAGGGGCTACCTCAAGCACGTCTCGGCGAAGTACACGATGTTCCGGGCGAACGGCACGCCAATCCGGGCGACCGCCTCGATCAGCCTCGAGGAGGTGCCCGACGAGCCGGCCGGCCAGAATCCCACCTCGGGCAGCCTGAGCAGCCGCCGGAGTCACGTCCTGCGCGACGGCGACAGCCTCCAGTCCGTCGCCTGGCGCGAGTACGGCAGCGCCGCGATGTGGCGCAGCCTGGCCCTCTTCAACGGGATCGACGATCCGTTCCGGCTCGAGGCGGGCAGCTCGATCCTGATTCCGAGCTCGGGCGAGGCCACCCGCCTGCTCGAAGGGGGCGGCAATGCCTGAGGCCCTCCAGGCCCTGCGGGCCGAGATCCAGATCGACGGCAGCCCCCTGGGCCAGGATGTCGAGCCGCTCGTCGAGCAGGTCATCGTCGACAACGACGTGCGCTTCCCCGACGCCTTCCTGATCGTCTTCAACGACCGCGACCACGACGTCCTGGACCAGGCCCGGATCTCGATCGGCTCGAAGGTCGAGATCAGGGGCACCTCCCTGCGCAGCCAGCAGACCGAGCTGTTGATCGCCGGCGAGGTGACCTCGCTGGGGGCCGACTACGAGTCCGGCGAGAGCCGGATCCTCGTCCGCGGCTACGATCCGGCCCACCGCCTCCAGCGCGGGACGCGGACCCAGACGTATCTCGGCCAGAAGGACTCGGACATCGCCCAGGCCGTGGCCGGCCAGGCCGGCCTCGACGTCGGCACGATTGACGACTCAGGCGAGGTCCACCCGTGGGTCGCCCAGCTCAACCAGTCCGACTGGGAGTTCCTCGCGGGGCGGGCGCGCGAGATCGGCTTCGAGCTGACGGTGATCGACGGCAAGCTCAACTTCCGCAAGCCGACCTCCGCCTCGGACGCGCCGAGCAGCGGCGAATACGGCTCGACCAACCCCTACCAGCTGGTCTACGGCGAGGACCTGCTCCAGTTCCGCCCGCGGCTGACGGCGTCGGAGCAGGTCGGCTCGATCAAGGTCTACGGCTGGAACCGGTCGACCAAGGAGGAGCTGACCGGCTCGGCGGACGCGGCTACGACAAGCGCCGCAGTGCCCTCGACGCCGGCCGACATGGCCGCCGACTTCGACACCGCGACGTACTACGGCGCCGGTCACCCCTACGACACCCAGGCTGCGGTCGATGCCCGCGCGCAGGTCCTCGCCGACCGGATCGGCAGCGCCTTCGCCGAGGCCGACGGGATCGCACGCGGCGAGCCGATGCTCCGCGCGGGCACGGCCGTGAACGTGGCCGCGGTGTCGACCCCGTTCGCCGGCCAGTACACCCTGAGCCGGACCCGGCACGTCTTCGACCAGGACGGCTACGGCACCGAGTTCCACGTCAGCGGCCGCTCGGACCGCTCGCTGCTGGGCCTGACCCGGGGAGCCCTCGGGGCGCCCGACGCGGAGCGCCTTGCCCGGATCCCGGGCCTGGTCCCGGCGATCGTGACCGACAACAACGATCCCGATGCCCAGGGACGGGTCCTGGTCCGCTTCCCCTGGCTCGGCCCGAAGGCTGATACGCCCGCCGTCTCGACGTGGGCACCGGTCGTCCAGTTCGGGGCGGGCAACGGTCGCGGCGCGATGTTCATCCCGGAAGTCGACGACGAGGTCCTGGTCGGCTTCGACCACGGCAACGTCGACCATCCCTACGTCCTGGGCGGGCTGTACAACGGCGTCGACCAGCCGCCGCTCCAGGACGACCTGATCGACACGTCCGTCGGCAAGGTCAACCAGCGCGGCTTCGTGTCGCGCCTCGGCCACCAGATCGTCTTCCTCGACTCCGACGCCAAGTCGGGGATCACCCTGAAGACGGCCCAGGGCAAGATCAGCCTCGAGCTTAGCGAGGCCAACGGCGAGCTGCACATCACGGTCGACGGCAAGGTCCTGATCGAATCGACCGGCGACCTGCAGTTGACGGCCCAGGGCTCGCTCCAGCTGAGCGGCTCGGCCGGGGTCAAGATCGAGAGCAGCGCGACCGTCGAGGTCTCCGGCTCGATGATCAAGCTGAACTAGGAGGCTGATGTGGGTGCCCCGGCCATTGTCGCCAACGACCAGATCACCGGAGTCTGCTCGAATCACCTGATCATCGGGCCGCTCGGGGCGCCGACGCCGGCACCGGCACTGCCCTTCTCGGCACCGCTCACGATGGGCCTCTCGGTCAATGTCCAAATCGGCGGCAAGCCGGCCGCCGTGGTCGGCACGTCCGGCTACAACACGCCGCCCCATGTCGGGCTCCATGCCTCCGACCCGTACTTCGTGCCGGTCGTCCAGATGGGCCAGGTCACCCAGGGCAGCCCGACGGTCCCGATCGGCGGCCAGCCTGCGGCCACGGCCCAGTCGATGGCCACCTGCTGTGTCGTGCCCGGCAGCCTCGTGCCCTCGGTCGCGACCGTGCTGATCGGGTAGGGCGATGAGCGGCGACTTCATCGGCGCCGGCTGGGCGTTCCCGTTGCGCACCGACGCGACCGGCGGGATCGCCCTGGTCCGCCGCGAGCAGGAGATCGAGGAGAGCATCCGGCTGATCCTGGGAACCGCGATCGGCGAGCGTCCGATGCGACCCGAGTTCGGCTGCGGCATCCACGACTACATCTTTGCCCCGACCGACGCCTCGACGGCCGGCCGGATCGCCTACGAGGTGCGCGCCTCGCTCCGCCGCTGGGAGCCGCGGATCGAGGTCGCCGACGTGGTCGTCGACGGCGCCGAGGACGATCCGGCGCTCCTGTACATCGACATCCGGTACACGTTCACCAACACGAACGACCCGCGCAACCTCGTCTTCCCGTTCTACGTGATCCCGGCGGAGCCCTGATGCCCGCCAGCCAGCCCAGCCAGACCGGAGCGCACTGACCATGGCCCTGCCCGTCCCGAACCTCGACGACCGCCGCTTCCAGGACCTGGTCGACGATGCCAAGCGGCTCGTCCAGCAGCGCTGCCCGGAATGGACCGATCACAACGTCTCCGATCCGGGGGTCACCCTGATCGAGCTGTTCGCCTGGATGTCCGACCAGCTCCTGTACCGGATGAACCGCGTCCCCGACCGCCACTACGTCAAGTTCCTCGAGCTCCTCGGGGTGCGCCTGTTCCCGCCGATCGCCGCCCGGGCGGCGGTGACGTTCTGGCTCAGCGCACCCCAGTCGGACGTCGTCCGGATCGCCGCCGGGACGCAGGTCGCGACGGTTCGGACCCAGGCCGACGAGGCGATCGTCTTCGCCACGATCGACGACCTGGCGATCGTCCCCTGCGCCCTCGCCCGGCCCGGCTCGATCGTCGACGGCAAGCAGTTCCGGGACAGCTCGGCGGCCCTCGACAAGGGCCAGGGCTTCCTGTGCTTCGACACCCCGCCGAAGCCCGGTGACGCCCTCATGGTCGGCCTGACCGACGCGGTTCCGTCGTGCGCGATCACCCTCCGGATCAAGGCCACGATCGAGGGCGTCGGTGTCGACCCTGACCGGCCGCCCCTCGTCTGGGAGGCGTGGGACGGCGCCGCGTGGAGCGCCTGCGAGGTCGATCGCGATGGGACCGGCGGCCTGAACAGGGACGGCGACATCGTCCTCCACGTTCCGGCCAGTCACACGACCTCGGTGATCGACAAGCAGCGTGCCGGCTGGATCCGGGCGCGGATCATCGAGCCCGAGGAAGACCAGCCGGCGTACAGCGCGTCGCCGAGCATCAGGGCCCTGAGTGCGTTCACGATCGGCGGGACGACGCCGGCCCTGCATGCCGAGGTCGTCCACGACGAGCTGCTCGGCGTCTCGGGCGGCGTCCCAGGCCAGCGCTTCCTGCTCAAGCGGCGGCCGATCGTCCCGGGCAGCGGCCCGGCCGTCCTCCAGGTCAGCGACGACGAAGGCTGGGTCGACTGGCAGCAGGTCGGCACGTTCGCCGAGAGCGGCCCCGACGACCATCACTTCGTCCTTGACGCGGCCGCCGGCGAGCTCCTCCTCGGTCCGGGCGTCCGGATGGAGGACGGCTCGCTGCGCCAGTACGGAGCCGTGCCGCCCAAGGGCGCACGCCTCGCCATCCAGACCTACTACACCGGCGGCGGCCGCCAGGGCAACGTCGCGGCGAAGGCCATCAGCACCCTGAAGTCGTCGATCCCCTATGTCGCCCGGGTCGAGAACCGGCGCCCGGCGGCCGAAGGGGTCGACGGCGAGGACATGGAGAACGCCAAGGTCCGCGGGCCGATCGTCCTGCGCACGCGCGGTCGTGCCGTGACCACCGAGGACTACGAGCAGATCGCCCTCGAGGCGGCGCCCGAGGTCGCCCGGGTCAGGGCGGTGGCGGCCGGCGACGGGGTCGATGCCGGATCGGTCCGCGTCCTGGTCGTGCCGGCCGCCGCCAGCCAGGCGGGCCGGCTTCAGTTCGAGCAGCTCGGGCCCTCGGACGACACCCTCGAGAAGATCTCGAACCGCCTCGATGAATGCCGGGTGATCGGCGTACGCGTGCTCACCGAGCCACCGGCGTATCGCGGGATCACCGTCGTTGCCCGCTTGCGCGCCCGGGCCCGGGCGAACCCCATCCGCCTCCAGGAAGCCGCGCTCGAGGCCCTCTACGCCTATTTCCATCCGATCAGCGGTGGCCCCGAGGGAACGGGCTGGCCATTCGGCCGGCCGGTCCAGGTCGGCGAGGTCTACGCGGTCCTCCAGGGTGTCCGCGGCCTGGAGCTCGTCGAGGACGTCCGCCTCTTCGGCGCGGACCCGATCACCGGCCAGCGCGGCCAGGCAGTTCCCCGTCTCGACCTCGATCCCAACGCGCTGGTCTTCTCGTACGAGCACCAGCTCCTCGTCGAAGGCGCCTGAGATGCGCGGGATGGTCGAGGGGCTGGTCAGCCCGCACCCGCTCGGGGCGGGCCTGCCGGCGCTGTACCAGGAGGACACGTTCGCCCAGGGCCTCACGAGCGCCCTCGACTTGGTCCTCGCGCCGATCTTCGCGACCCTGGACGGCCTCC
>JANWLH010000136.1 GCA_025450915.1 Candidatus Limnocylindrales bacterium
GGGCCACGACCCGCAGGCCGGTCCGTGGCTCGAACGGCGACACGAGCCGGTCGTCGCGGAACCAGATGCACGAGAGCTGGCTGCGTTCATCCTTGAGCGTGAAGTAGGCGTGGCCCGCCGAGGAGACTGTCACCCGGCCCACCTCCCCCTCCACCCACACGTCGCGCAGCCGGTCATCCGCCCGGACGGCCTCGCGGACGGCCCGGGTCACCTCGCTCACTCCGAGGATCGTCGGCCGAAGGGCGTCCGGGATCAGGGCCGGCGCTGGACGGCTCGCGACCGACATGTTCCCGACCGACCCGCTCCCGCCCGCCGGCGACGCCATGGGCCGCGCCGGGCGAGGAGCACCACCCGCAGCCTCATCCGGCAGGGAGTCCCACGAGGGCAGGGCCCAGTCCGGCGGCTCGCCGCCGCCCGGACTCCAGAGGGTCGGCTCCCGGTCGGTCATCCGGTCAGGTCAGACCCGGGTCTGGTACTCACCGGTCCGGGTGTCGACCCGGATCGTGTCGCCCTCGTTGACGAAGATCGGCACCGTGACGACCAGGCCGGATTCGGTCGTCGCGGGCTTGCGCGCGCCCGTCTGGGTGTCGCCGGCGAAGCCGGGCTCGGTCTCGGCCACGACCAGGTCGACGGTGACCGGCAGCTCGACCCCGAGGGTCTCGTCCTGGTAGCTCGTCCGCTCGAGGAGCATCCCGTCCTTGAGGTAGTGGACGGCATCCTCGAGCTGCGCCGCGCTGAGCATGAACTGGTCGTACGTGTCGGTGTCCATGAAGTGGTAGTCGTCGCCGTCGCGGTACAGGAACTGGACGGGCCGGCGGTCCATCTGCGCGCGCGGCCACTTGGTTCCGGCCTGGAAGCTGCGCTCGACGGTGCCGCCCTTCTTGATGTTGCGCAGGGTGATCCGGACCTGGGCCGAGCCGCGGCCCATCTTGATGTGGTGGTAGTCGAGGATCTGCCAGAGCTCGCCGTCGAGCTCGATCGCGACGCCTTTGCGAAGTTCGCCGGTACTGATCATCGGGAGGTGGGCTCCTGGGACGGGCTCCTGGAAGGGTGCGCCGGCGGCCCGCGCGGCCAATGCGCTCGGCGAGCGGCTCGATCGGTCGGTCTGTTGCCGGGATTGTAGCCGAGGCCTCGCCGGACGAACCCGGTCAGCCGCCGACGACGACGACCTCGCGGGGGAAGCAGGTCAGGATCTCCAGCTTCCGGGCGGCGCTGTCGACGGACACGAGATCCTCGATCCGGACGCCCATGACGCCATCGAGATACACGCCCGGTTCCACCGAGAAGACGGTCGGGCTGGGCAGGATCGTCCGTGCCGCCCGGCGGCCGAGGCTCGGCAGCTCGTGGGTGGCCAGGCCGATGCCGTGACCGGTGCCGTGGCCGAAGTGGTCGCCGTGTCCGGCCGCCGCGATCACGTCCCGGGCGAGTGCGTCGGCCTCCGGGCCGGTCGGCAGCGGACCGCCTGCCGCCACTGCCGCGGCGATGCCCTCGATCGAGGCGGACTGGGCACGGTGGACGAGCTCGTAGATCTCGAGGTCGCGCGCCGCCGGCTCGCCGACGAACAGCGTCCGGGTCATGTCGCTGCGGTAGCCCGCGACCTGTGCGCCGAAGTCGAACAGGAGGACAGCGCCGGACTGGACCGGCCGGTCCCCCGGCGAGCCGTGGGGCAGCGCCGCCTCCGGCCCGGCCAGGCAGGCGACGTCGAACGCGAGGCCGTCCGCGCCGCCGGTCCGGATCAGCACTTCGAGACGCCAGGCAAGCTCAGCCTCTGTGACGCCCGGCCGGATCTCCGGCAGCAGCGCCGCCAGCGCCCGGTCGGCGACGGTGCAGGCCGCCGCGACCCGCTCGAGCTCCGCGGGCTCCTTCGTCGCCCGATCGGCCTCGATCCAGCCGGACCCGGGCCGCCCGTCCTGCCCGGGATCGGCCGCGGCGACGAGCTCGGTGTCGGGGGCCGACTCGGCCAGGTCGCTCCAGGCGGCGTGGCTCAGGTGGCTGGCCTCGACGGCCACCCGGCGCGCGCCGAGGGCCGCCACGATCTCCGGCCAGCGCTCCTTGAGGTCGCCGTAGACCTGCTCGATCCGGGCGTCTGGAGCCTCCCGGCCCACCTGGAGCGTGTAGCGGCTGTCGGCAAAGACAATCAGGTCATCGGGCCCGATCACGAACCAGCCCGAGTAGCCCGCGACCTTCTCCTCGCCGTCGCCGAGGACGAGGCCAGTCAGGTAGCGGCTGTGCTCGGGCCGAACGCCGAGGTAGGCGCCGGCACCCGCTGCCGCCATCCGTGCCCGCAGGCGGGCGAGGCGTGCCGGGCGGGCCGCCCGATCGGCTTCGGTCCAGCGGGCTCGGTCGGCCGCGCTCGGAATGGCGGCGAAATCGCCTGGCACCGGCCGGTGATTGAGGCGCTCGATCATGAGCCGTATTTCGCCACATCGGCGAGGTGCTGCTGGTAGGTCTTCTCGAAGACCGTCGCGCCCGACTTCGTGGCCAGGAAGTAGAGGTAGCCGGCCTTCGTGTCCGGATCGCGGGCCGCCTTGATCGACTCCACCGACGGCGTGCAGATCGGGCCCGGGATCATCCCCTTGCTGGTGTACGTGTTGTACCCGGCGAGGTCGGCCGGCAGGTCGGCCGGCAGGGTCGTGCCCTTGGCGAGTGGCGCCCAGAACAGGTACGACTGCCATTGGTCGAAGCCGAGCTTGGCGAGCTGGAGGGTGTCGTTGACGTAGAAGACGGTCGGATCGGACTGGAACGCGCCGAGCGGGAAGAGCTTCGGATTGAGCCGGTTCTGGTAGACCCCGGCGATCTTCGCCCGGTCGGCATTGTCGCCCGTTTCGCGCTCGACGACCGACGCCAGCGACATGACCTCGTAGAACGTCAGGCCGCGAGCCGCTGGAACCTTGAGCAGGTCCGGTCCGACCTGCTGGTACCAGGTGTCGAGCAATTGGCGGACGAACCCGTCGGCGGTGATGTCCGGCGAAACCACGTACGTCGCCGCCGCGAGGAAGCCTTCGAGCGACGCCCCCTTGGGCAGGATCGGCGTCAGCCAGGGGTAGTCGGCGAGGAGCGCCGTCGGCGGGTGCTTCACCTCGTCGTAGAACGCCTGCACATCCATCGACAGGCCGGTGACCGTCTGGAGCTTGGCGGTGATCTGCTCGAGCCGCAGGCTGGGCCGGAGGGCGATCGAGATCGCCACCTGGTGGGAGACCAGCAGCGAGGTGACGATCTGCTGCGGGGTCATGTTCATGCGCAGGATGTACGTCCCGGACTCGAGGCTCGTGGTCAGGTCCTGCTCGGTCGCGATGAACACGAGGGCGCGGGCGTCCTTGAGCAGGCCGTCGCCCTGGAGGCGGTTGGCGATCGTCTGGGCCGTGTCGCCGTCGACGACGTCAAATGTCACCTCGGTCGGGCTGCTGCTCGGAGCGTCGGTCAGGGCCGAGCCGAGGTCCTCGCGGACGAGGTCGGCGACGAAGGGCAGCTTGAGGGCGCTCGGATTCTTCGAGGCGTAGTCGACGACCGCGTGGGCGATCACCGGCCGAAGGACGGTCAGCGAGGCGATCAGGACGACTCCGGCGAGGACCGCGATGAAGAGGATGAACCGGATCAGGCCGCCGAGACCGCCACCGCGTCGCGCCTCGCGTCGTCCGTTCGAGCCGTTCAGGGGGCGGCCGGGATCGCGATCGATCGGCGCCGGGGGTCGCGCGAAGTGGTCGTCGTCGATCGGGACCTCGTCGATCCGGTGCGCCTGGCGGACGCGGGACGAGCCTGCGTCGGAGCGGACCGGGTTGCCATCCCGAGGTGAGCCTCCGCCGCGCAGCGTCACGGTTGCTCCACCCGTGCTCGGGCGTCGAGCTCGTCCTGGAGGATGATCGCGGCCGCTTCGCGGTCGATCCGCGCTCGATGGGCGGCGCGCTGGGTGGCCGACGGCGGCCCGCCGGATCGGCCCCGTTTCATCGGCCCAACCCGCCCTTCGGCCACGTGGCTCGACAGGCGCTCATCGCGAAACCGGATCGCGACGCCCGTCAACAGCGGGGTCACCGCGTCGACCCATGTCCGGGTGATCGCGACCTGCGGCCCCTCGTGGCCGCCCGCCTCGAGCGGCAGCCCGACGATCAGCTCGCTCGCGTCCTGTTCATCGATGATCCGCCGGAGCGCCTCGGCATCGGCCGTGACCGTCCGGGCCCGGCGCAACGTCTGGAGCGCCCGCGCCCGCCCGTCCGGATCGGCGACCGCGATCCCGATCCTGCGGTCACCGAGGTCGATCCCGAGGAGACGGCTCATCCATTGCTCCAGCCACGGCCGGAGACGACGCCCGAGGGTCCGGCCGACGGGGGCGACGGCGGCACCGTGGACGGTCCGCTCGAGGGGACCGCCGATGGCAGGCCGGTGGCACCGTTGGGCGAGGCGCCTGGCCCGGGCGACGCCGTGATCCCGCTCGTGTCGACCGTCAGCGTGAGCCGCCAGGCAAGGCTCGGGATCGTGCCCACGAAGCCCGGCCACGTCTGGATGTCCACGGTGCCGTCCTGGGCCAGGATGGCGCGGGCCTCGTCGACCGACTTGCCCAGGACCTGCTGGCGAAGCGTGTCCGGGTCGAGCTGGCGGACCTGGCTGGCGGTGGCGGTAACCGGGAAGACGACCGCGGCGCCGTCGGTCCGGGGCGTCCCGATCGTGACCTTCTCGCTCCCCGCGACGAGGGTGAAGTCGGTCGGGACGGTCGTGTCGACGCGCGTGGCGGCGATGCTGGAGACGATCGATTGATCGACGGCGGTCTCCGAGCCCGAGGCGGTCAAGGTCAGGTCGAAGGTGGCCTGGGTCACTCCGATCAGGGACGCCGGGTCGTTGTCCGGCGTGATGACCCCGAGGACCCCCGTCTTCGAGAAGGCGGTGCTGCCCGGGGCCAGCCCGCCCGGCGCGGCCAGCCAGCTCGTGTACTGGGCCTTGAGGTTCTTCGTCAGGCTGGCCATCGCAGCATCCGTGTCCGCCTTCTGGATCTGGGTGGTCGTCGTGGCTGTTCCGCCAGAAGTCGGGGCGGCGTTTGTGACGCTGTAGAGGTAGGCAGGGTAGCCGGACGGGTTCTGGTTGATGGCATTGGCGGCCACATTACCCGAGGTCCCGCCCTTGACAGCCCTGACTCCGACAGAGGCGCTCGGAGCTGTGTGGTTGAACCTCGCTCGCGGCAGGGTCACGTCCTGGGTCGTAGCGAACTGGATGCCGGTCGCCGTCGAGACAACCGACCCCGCAGGGAAATCAACCGACATGACCGTGTTCGTGCTCGTGAAGGTGACGCTGCCAGTCGCGTTCGTCGTAGTCGTCTTCTTGCCCGTCGCGTTGAACGTGCCCGATGCCGTGAAGTCCATCGTCAGGACGACGGCCGGGACAACGCCGGCCACGGGGTCCGACGACGTCGCGTTCGGATCGGCCCGGATCGACAGCTGGATCGGGCCGACCGCTTCGAGCTTTGGGCTGACCGTGATCGTGGCGCTGGGCAGCAGGAAGACACCGATCAGGCCGAGGACGAGGACCATGATCAGGACCGTGACGATGCCCGCGGCGACCCGGGCCGAGGCGCGCGAGGTCCGGCTGGCCGCCCGGACGGCCGGCGCCGCCGCGCCGCTCGAACGAGCCCCGATCCGGGCGTCTGCCGCGCTGCGCAGGCCACTCGGCGCCGGCGTCGCGGCCACCGCGGCGTCGCCGAACGCGGCCATCTGCCCGGCGTTTGGGGCACTACCGCCCTTGGCGACCGGCCTGCCGCCACCCTTGGCGGTCGCCTTGGCCTGGCCGGTCTTCTGGGTCGCGGCCGCTGCCTCGGGCATGGCAGGCGTGGGACGAACCGTCCCCTGGTCGGCCTCGAACTCCGCGACGGTCGCGAAGACGGGCAGCCCGGCGGACGCCGCCAGGGCCCGTGCCGCCGGATCCGAGGAAACGATGGAAAGCCCGCGATTGCGCTCGAGCGCCTCGCGGGCAAGGAGCCGGAAGTTGATCCGGGACGTGGCAATCCGCGAGCCCGGCGGAACCACCAGGCCCACCCGGGGGTCCTGGGAGGACCGGATCCGTGCCGCGGCGGACGTGATCTCGTCGTCCACGTCCAGGTAGAAGACGTTGGCCATCGTCCCCAGCCTAGACCTTCATCGCACGCAGGACGCGCCGCAGGGCTGCGTCGAGCGGATCCTCCGTCGACTGCAGCTCGATCGCCTGCCAGGCCAGTCCGAGCGGGGTGACGTCCTGCTGATCGATCAGCAGCTTCGTGTCGTCGCGGATCGTCTCGACCATCTCGGGCGACATGATCGCCACCTCCGGGGGCCTGGCAAACGGCAGGTTCTTCCAGAATCGCTCGGCCGACAGGTTGTCCTTGATCGCCGGCAGGCGCGAGCCGCCGCCGCACAGGTAGATCCGGCCGGGCAGGAGATCGCCGCCGGCGAGCTCCTCGATCACCAGCTCCACGCCGGCCGACCAGACCGTGATGTCGTCGTTGATGATCTGCTCGACCTCGTCGCGCCGGTCGACCTGGAGGCCGCGGGCGAAGTCGACCTTGAGCGCCTCGGCCCGCGGGAACGGCAGGTCGAGTCGGTCGGCCAGCGATTTCGTGAACGCCCGGCCGCCGAGGGCGAACATCCGGGTCCCCTCGATGCCGCCCTGCCGGACCAGCGCCACGTCGGTCGTGCCGCCGCCGATGTCGATGAAAATGGCGCCGGCCTGCTGGACCTGCTCGGTGCCCAGGACCCTGGCGACGGCATACGGCTCGGCCACGACCTGCAGGAGCTCGAGGTCGAGCTGCGAGGCGACCGTCTGCAGGGCCCCGAGGTGGACGAGCGGGGCGAACGCGTTGAAGATCCCGATCTTCACGTAGCGGCCCTTGAAGCCGACCGGGTTGGTCACCGTGTAGCCGTCGATGCTCGCCGAGGTCACCGCCGCGTGGACCAGGCGGACGTCGACGTGGGGCAGGCCGGTCTCCCAGGTGATCGCCCGCTCCGCCTCGCGCAGGGCCGCCTGCTGGACCGTGTCGATGAGCTTCTGGAGCTCGGCCTCGGTGATCGGCTGGTCGGGCCGCTTGCGCTCCTGGTTGTGAGTGGTGGTGAAGCCCTTGACCAGCTCGCCGGCGATCCCGATGACCACCTGGGTCGGCCGGAAGCCGGCCATCTCCTCGGCCTCCTGGAGGGCGACCGAGCAGTTGTCGACGACCGCGGCGATGTCCGCCACCGTGCCCGACTGCATGTGCGAGAGGCCCTGGCGCTTGCGCCCGACGCCGCGAACGATGCCGATGCCGCTCGGATCGATCTCGAAGACGAGGGCCTTCGCGAACTCGGTGCCCACGTCCAGCGCCGTGCACGCGGCCGGCGTGGGCTCGTCGGCGCGACCCCAGATCCGGCGCAGGAATGTCACCCCGCGGCCCCGGCGCGGGTGGCTTCGCGGACAGCCGCGCGGACCTGCTCGAGGGCTGCCCCGAGGCCGTCCCGCCGCGAGCCCTTGCCCTGGGCCATCTCCGGCCGTCCCCCGCCCCGCCCGTCGAAGTGTGCGACGGCGCGCTGGACGATGCTGCCCGCTCCGAGGCCCCGCTCCACGAGGTCGGGCGAGACGGTCACGAAGATCTGGGGCTCATCGGCATCGAGCCCGAGCGCGATCACGCCGCTCGGCAGCAGGCCGCGCACATCCCGGGCGACTCCCTTCATCGTCTCGATCGACTCGAACGGCCCGCCGAATGTGACGACGGCGACGCCGGGAGCGACCAGCTCGGCCGCGGCGGCCAGCTCGGCTGCCTTGGGAATCGCCTTGCCGGCACCAGCCCGCGCCCGTCGGCGGGCATCCTTGAGCTCGTCCTGGAGGGCCGCCAGCCGCTCGGGCAGGGACTCGATCGACGTCGCCCCCGCGGCGCTGCCCGCCCGCTGGAGCAGGTCGAGCCGGGCCGTCACCCAGGCATCGGCGCCGTCGCCGGTGAGGGCCTCGATCCGGCGCATCCCCGACCCGATGCTCCGTTCGCTGGTGATCACGAAGCCCCCGATCTGGCCCGACGCCCGGCAGTGGGTGCCGCCGCACAGCTCGTGGCTGTAGCCCTCGACCCGGATCGTGCGCACGGTCTCGCCGTACTTCTCGTCGAAGAACGCGTCCGCGCCGGCCGCGATCGCCTCGCGCATGCTCATCCGGGCGGCCGTCACCGGGTGATCCTCGCGGATGACCCGGCGTGCCTCGTCCTCGATCCGATGGCGCTCGTCGTCGGTCAAGCCGCGGTCGAGCGGGAAGTCGAAGCGCAGCCCGTCCGGGGTGACAAGCGAGCCGGCCTGGCGGGCACCCTCGCCGACGACGTTGCGCAGGGCGCGATGGAGGATGTGGGTGCCCGTGTGATTGCGCATCGTGCGTGCCCGCCGGCCGGCGTCCACTTCGGCCACGACCGCGTCACCGACGGCCAGCCGGCCGAGGAGCTGGCCACGCTGGACGATCAGGCCGCCGGCCGGCCGCTGGGTGTCGGTCACCTCGAAGATCGGCTGGCCGCTCGCGACGAGGCGGATCACGCCGTGATCGCCGACCTGGCCGCCACCCTCGGCGTAGAAGGGCGTCCGGTCCAGGATCACCTCGGCCGTCGCCGAGGGCTCGCTGCGCAGCTCGGCATCCCCGACGGCCTCGAGCGATTCGTATTCGATGGCGTCGCGGACGATGCCCACGACCCGGGCCTCGGCAGTCGTCGTCTCATAGCCCAGGAACGGCGTGTCCCCAAGCCGCCGGGCAAGCGATTCGTACAGCGCGCCGAGCTCGGCGTTCCGGGCCAGCTCGGCCTTCCGGCCGCCCCGACTCCGCTCGCGCTGCTCGGCGAGGGCGGCTTCGAATCCCGGCCGATCGACGGCCACACCGTATTCGGCCGCCAGCTCGACGGTCAGGTCGATCGGGAAGCCGTACGTGTCGTGGAGCCGGAAGGCGATCGCCCCGGGCAGGACCGACGCATCGGCCGGGAGCTCCTCGGGCCGCCGGCCGACGATCCGCTCGGCACCGGTCAGCGGGATCAGCGCCTCCTCGAGGTGGACCACCCCGGCATCGAGGGTCCGGGCGAACTGGGCCTCCTCGCGGGTGATCGCTCCGAGAATCGCCGCGCGGCGCTCATCGAGGTACGGGTACGCGTCGTGCATCGTGGCGATCACGACGTCGGCCGTCTCGGCGAGGAACGGCTGCGTCCGCCCGAGCAGCCGGCCGTGGCGCACGGCACGCCGGACGATCCGGCGAAGGACATAGCCGCGACCCTCGTTCGAGGGCAGGACGCCGTCGGCGATCAGGAACGTGATCGCCCGCGAGTGATCGGCGATCACCTGGTAGCTGAACCGTTCCGCCTCGAACGCGTCCGGATCGTGGCCCAGCAGCTCGCGCATCCGGGCATGGATCGGGGTGAACAGGTCGGTGTCGAAGTTCGTCGGGACCTGCTGAAGGACGCTGGCCAGGCGCTCCAGTCCGAGCCCGGTGTCGACGCTCTGGAAGGGCAGCAGCACCCGGCCGCTCGGCCGCTGGTCGAATTCCATGAAGACGAGGTTCCACAGCTCGAGCCAGCGCGGGCACGTCTCGGAGTGGTCGGGGATGCACTGCGGCCCCTCGGAGAACTCGACCCCGCGGTCGAAGTGGATCTCGCTGCATGGCCCGCACGGGCCGGTCTCGGCCATCCGCCAGAAGTTGCTGTCGTCGCCGGCGTCGACATCGCCCCAGATCGCCATCCGCTCCGGCGGCAGGCCGATCTCGTCGCGCCAGATCGCCCGGGCCACCTCGTCGTCCTTGTACGTCGTTGCAGCCAGGCGCTCCGCCGGGATGGCCATGTCGCGAGTCAGGAAGTCCCAGGCGAAATGGATCGCCTCGCGCTTGAAGTAGTCGCCGAAGCTCCAGTTGCCGAGCATCTCGAAGAACGTGTGGTGGCGCGGCGTCCGGCCGACCTCTTCGAAGTCGTTGTGCTTGCCGGCGACTCGCAGGACCCGCTGGTAGTCCGCCGCCCGGCTGTAGCTGCGGGTCTCGGCGCCGGTGAAGACCTCCTTGAACTGGACCATCCCCGAGTTCGTGAACAGGAGGGTCTGGTCGCCGGCGGGGACGAGGCTGGCCGAGGGGACGATGGTGTGCCCGCGCTCGGCGAAGAACTCGACGAACCGCCGCCGGATCTCGGCGGCAGGCAACGAGCGTATCCGGGGGTCGGGGCTGGATTGGGCACTCACGCTGGGCCCATGGTACCGAACGGGCCGGTCCCGGCGGCACGGGTCGCCGACGAGGGCCCGCCCGAGATCGTCAGGGGCGCGTCTTCAGGGGCCCGAACCGGCGCCAGAGGGTCGACCCGGCAATGACCGCGCCGACGATCAGGCCGATCGTCAGGCCGCGCATGAACCGGCCGGCCTCGGCGCTCTCCGGCGCCGGGGCGGGTCTCCGGCGTGCGACCCGCCTGCTCGCGCTTGCGCGGCTCAACGCAGCCTCCGGTGCTCGGGGCCGAGCGTCGCGATGATCGCGATGAACCCGATCCCGGCCCAGGCGAGGACCGAGGCGCTCAGCAGGCGGAAGTCGCCGATCCGCAGCAGGTCGATCCCCAGCCGGGCGCCGAGCGCATCGCCGGCCCAGGCGCCCAGGCAGGCCGCGATCAGCAGGAGGGGCAGCTGGCCGCCGGCCGTGCCCCGGCCGACGACGTACAGCGAGGTATGGAAGATGCCGACGAGGACCGCCAGGAGCGGAGCCGGCCCGATCACCATGCCCGGAGCATAGCCCCGATCACGTCCGGCGCGTTCACGTTCGAGCGATCCGGCCGCCGCCGAGCACGAGCTCGCCGTCGTACAGGACGGCCGCCTGGCCCGGCGCAGCCGCCCAGACCGGTTCGTCCGTCTCGACCTGCCAGGCCCCGCCGCGGGCAGGCTCGTGGGCCGTCCGCGGCCGAACCCAGGCCGGGACGGGCCGGCCACGATGACGGATCCGGAGCTCGGCGCGGAACGGCTCGGTCCGGCCGTTCGGGGCCTCACCGGCGACGAATGTCGTCCGCTCGAGGGGCACCGTCGTGGTCTCGAGGTCGGCCCGGCGGGCAAGGGTGATCGTGTTCGTGGCCGGGTCGATCCGGCTGACGTAGCGCGGCTCGCCGAGGGCCACCCCGAGGCCTCGCCGCTGGCCCACGGTGTAGCCGGCCGAGCCGCCGTGGCGGCCGAGCGACGTCCCGTCGGCATCGAGGACCGGGCCGGGCTCCGGTGTCCAGCCGGCCCGCTCGCGGAGCGCCTCGCGATAGTCGCCGCCGGGCACGAAGCAGATCTCCTGGCTCTCGGGCTTGTCGGCCGTCGCCAGGCCGAGCGAGCGGGCCACCGAGCGGACTTCGGGCTTGGTCAGGCCGCCCAACGGGAACCGGGCGGCCTCGAGCTGGTCCTGCCGCAGGCCGTACAGGAAATACGTCTGGTCCTTGTCCCGGTCGACCGCCCTGCGCAGCTGCGCGGATCCGTCCGGCCCGATCACGCGCTGGGCGTAGTGGCCCGTCGCGACGGCGTCGCAGCCATACACGTGACGGGCCCGCCCGAGCAGCGCCCCGAACTTCACGTACGTGTTGCAATCGACGCACGGGCTGGGCGTCGAGCCATCGAGGTAGGCGTCGAGGAACGGCTGGAGGACCCCCGCGTCGAACTCACGCTCGAGGTTCATCACGTAGAACGGGATGCCGAGCTGGCCCGCCACCCGCCGGGCATCGTCGGCAGCATCGGCCGAGCAGCAGCTCCGCTTGAACTCTGAATAGCTGTCGGCGACGTCGTGGAGGCGCATCCATACGCCGATCGGCTCGTCGCCGGCCTGCTGGACGAGGGCAGCCGCGACCGACGAGTCGACGCCGCCGGACATCGCCACGAGAACCCGGGTCA
>JANWLH010000137.1 GCA_025450915.1 Candidatus Limnocylindrales bacterium
AGCCGGCCGGCGTTCGTGGTCCTCGACGACGAGGCCGGCGGGATCGCCGACCATGGCTACGAGGGCCTCCTCGCGGCTGGCTCAACCGAGCCGCTCCATCCCGAGGTCGACGAGAACGCGCTCGCCGAGCTCTTCTACACGAGCGGCACGACCGGCCTGCCGAAAGGCGTGGCGATGACCCAGCGTGAGCTCTACCTGCACAGCCTGGTCGCCGAGCTCGGCCTGGGCTTCACGGAAGACGACGTGGTCCTCCACGTCGTGCCGCTGTTCCACGTCAACGGCTGGGGCGTGCCCCACTTCCTGACGATGATCGGCGGCCGGCACGTCATGCTCCGCCGGTTCGACCCGGCCGCCCTGATGGAGCTCGTCCAGCGGCACTCGGTCACCCGGCTCCTCGCAGTGCCCTCGATCTTCACCGCGCTGCTCAACCACCGCGATCGGCCGAGGTTCGACCTCTCGAGCCTCCGCCAGGTGATCGTCGGCGGCTCGCCCGCCTCGCCGGCGCTGGTCGAGGCACTCGAGCGCGAGCTCGGCGTCCAGGCGATCGTCGGCTACGGGTTGACCGAGACTTCGCCGATCGTGACCCTGGCGCTGCCCCGGGCGCACCTGACCGCGACCGAGGCGGCCGGCCAGCGCCAGCTTCGCCAGTCGATGACCGGCTGGGCAATCCCCGGCGTCCGGGTCCGGGTCATGGACGGGCAGGGCAACGACGTCCGCCCCGACGGCGAACAGATCGGCGAGATCGTCGTCCGCGGGAACTCGGTGATGGACGGCTACTACCGCGATCCCGAGGCCACCGCCGCGGCGATCCGCGACGGCTGGCTGCATACCGGTGACATGGCCACGATCGATCCCGCGGGCTATGTCCTCATCAAGGACCGCTCCAAGGACATCATCATCTGTGCCGGCGAGAACATCTCCTCGGTCGAGATCGAGGTCGCCCTCGCCGCCCATCCGGCAGTCCTCGAATGCGCCGTGATCGCCGCGCCCGACGAGAAGCGCGGCGAGGTCCCCGTCGGGCTGGTCGTCCTCAAGCCGGATACGAACGCCACCCAGAAGGAGCTGAAGGCGTTCTGCCGCGAGCGCCTGGCCGGCTTCAAGGTGCCCCGCGAGATCCAGTTCCGCGACGCGCTGCCCAAGGGCGGAACGGGCAAGATCCTCAAGGCCGAGCTGCGCGAGCCGTTCTGGGCCGGCCTGGAGAGCCGCGTCCACTAGCGTGCCGAATATCCAGGCCGCGTACCGCCGGGTTCTGCCCTGGTTCCTGCCCGGCCTCGTCGTTTTCGTCGTCCTCGGAGCGCTCTTCGCTCGGCCGGTCGGGCGGGTCTTCCGGGCGCCCGCCTGGCTGGGCTTCGCCCTGATCGTGAGCTTCGGGATCATCATCTCGGCGACCCTCACGCCGCTCCACGGTGAGTTCAACTTCGCGGCCGTCGGCGGCACCTGCGACCTCTCGCGCATCGGGCTCGCACCGCTCCGGGAGGTCCTCCGGATCGGCGACAGGAGCCTCAACATCGCGATGTTCATGCCCTTCGGATTGGTGATCGGGCTCCTGGCGAGGTCCCGCCGCAAGGCGCTCCTCGTGATCGGGGCCATCGCGCTGCCGGTCGCGATCGAGACGACCCAGCTCCTGGTGCCCGCGCTCGAGCGGGGCTGCCAGAGCGCCGACGTCATCGACAACCTCAGCGGCCTGGCGCTGGGCCTGCTGATTGGCAGCGGGATCGGCCGCTGGCTGGGCTTCGGCGACGGCGACGCGGGGTCGGCTCCCGTCCACCCAGCCTGACATGAGCCGACGCCCGGCGGTGTCGCCGGGCGTCGGTTCAAGAGGCGGCTGCGCCGTACGCGCGCGGGTCGCCTACTGGCTGATGACCGACGTGGAGTCGGAGATGCTGACGAGCGACCCGCCCGAGAGCGGCTGGACATTGCCGGTGACCGTCAGGCCGTCGATATGGGCGAAGCGGAGGAGGGGCCCGTAGCCCTTGACGGTCGAGGTGTTGTTCGTGAACACGATGTTCTGGCGGCGGGAGACATCGATCACGGTGAGCAGGGTGCCGCCCGTGATCGTATTGCCCGTCACCGTGATCCCGCTCACGGTCGAGCCCGTGGCGCCGTCGGCGGCGAAGAACGCGTCGCTCCAGGTCCCCGCGGTGTTGTCCAGGAAGCTGATGTTCGAGGCGCCCTCCGAGGTGTCGTTGGGCTCGATGTCGAACGTGCAGTAGCCGCTCTTCGGGAAGGCGTCCTGCTCGATGACGACGTTACGTCCGGAGATGATCGTGACGCCCTGGCGACCGGCCGACAGGCAGGTCGAGTTACGGAAGACCACCCCGGTGGCCCACGAGTTGACCTCGACGCAGTCACCCCAGACCGCGCTGATCGTGACATTCGCGATCGTCACGTTCGCGCCGCCGTCGACGAGCACGCCGTGGGCTCCCTCGCTGCCCGGCTGGTAGACGCCCGGCGACGGATCGTTGCCGACCATCGAGAAGTCCTTGATCGTGACCCCGTTATTACCCGAGGTCAGCCAGAAGATCGAGCTCGGTTCGGTGACTCCGCCATGACCGCGGAGCGTCGCGCCATTGCCCTCGAGGGTGATGTTCGTGCGCCCACCGAACTTGATTGCCTTGTCGAGGCGGTAGGTACCGCCTGACTTGAACACGATCGTCGTGCCGCTCGGGACGCCATTGATGAAGTTGATCAAGGCCGAGCTCACGTCGGTCGAGCCGGTCGCGTCGATCGAGCTCGGCACGGCCGTCCCGACGGGCGGCGTCGTTGGCACCGGCGTTGGCGTTGGCGCCGGCGTTGGCGTCGGAGCCGGTGTCGCCGTCGGCATCGGCGTGATCGTTGGCGTGGGGGTCGGCGCCACGATCGGCGCCGGAGTCGGTGTCGCGACCGGGTCGGTCGGTGCGGGCTGCGTCGGATCGGCGCCGATCGGCGTCGGGCTCGGCGTCGGACTCGGGGCAGGCGGGCGCCGATGGTGGACGATACCCGCCGGCTCGATCGGCGACACGACGACCGCATCGATCGCGAGATACGGATGGTTCGACCCGCTTGGGAACCGGACTGTCAGGTCGTGGGTTCCGCTCCCGGTGGTTGCCGAGAACAGGACCTGGCGGGCATGGAAGGAGCTCGACCGCGAGGAGACGGTCGTCGACTTGCCGTCGATGGTCACGATCATCTTGCCGCCGGCGCGCCGGGTGGGCCCGACGATCTGGACCTTCGTCCCGGAATACGTCAGCGACATCGTTGCCCCGCGAAGCCCGGTCGCGCGTTCAGTTCCGCCGAGGGCCGACGAGGTCCGGACCGTCTTCCAGCCCGAGCTCCAGTCGAGATCGGAGCTTGAGTCCTGGATGACCGTCCCGCCGCTCAGCGACGCGGCGAGGTTGTTATCCGGGCTGTTCCGGAGTTGACCTGCCAGGCCGGCACCGCCGGCTGCGACGAGAGCGAGAACGAGAATGATCGCGAATGGGGTAGAACGCTGATGAGTGCGGGCGAGCTCCCGGCGAACAGATGCGTTCGGGTCGGGCCTGGATGTCGTGCTCGCACTGTGCACGTGGTTCGACAATGGTCGCTCCTCTTGCCACGGGTGTAAGTGCCCGGGGAGCGTAGGAGCGAATTGTCAGAATCTGGCCCCGGACCAAGGGGCCAGTCGGACCTTAAATCCGTGGCCCCATGGTCATGGGCGTGCAGTTGGGTGAGGTAATTGTTGCCAACAGGCACCATGCCGAGTTGTTAATCGATGCATGGCGGGCCGGGGGAGTCGCCGGCTCGGCGCTCGCGGGCCGCGGCCCGCCGGCTGGCGTCAGCCGGCTTCGACGGCCTCCGTGAGGACCTCGGCGACGTAGGCCACGTCGTCGTCCGCGAGGCGGCTCGAGAACGGGATCGCCAGCGTCGACGCCGCGACCCGCTCGGTCACCGGGAAGTCGCCCGGCTTGAAGCCGAACGTCGAGCGGAAGTACGGCTGGAGGTGGATCGGCGCGAAGTAGGGCCGTGACGGCACGCCTCGCCGGGCGAGCTTCTGGATCAGGCCGTCGCGATCGACCTCGGGCGCGAGCCGGATGACGTACACGAACCAGTCGACGTCCTCGCCGGGGCCGGCCTTGGGCAGCTGCACCCACTGGCGGCCCGCGAGGGCACGCTCGTAGGCGGCGACCACCCGGTCGCGCCCCCGCCGGAGCTCGGCGAGGCGTTCCATCTGGGCCACGCCGACGGCGGCCGACAGCTCGTCGATCCGATAGTTGTAGCCGAGCCGGACGTGCCGGAGCCAGGTTCCATCGGTGTCCCGGCCCTGGTTCCGGAGGCTGCGCATGACTTCGGCGAGGGCCGGGTCGTCGGTGACTGCCATGCCCCCTTCGCCGGTCGTGATCTGCTTGTTCGGATAGAAGGCGAAGACGGAGATGTCGCCGAAGCTGCCCAGCGGCCGGCCGTCGACCGACGAGCCGAGGGCTTCGCAGGAATCCTCGATGATCGCCCAGCCGGCAGCGCGCGCCTGCTCGACGATCGGGTGGATCCGGCAGGGCCGGCCGAAGACCTGGACCGGCAGGATCGCCTTCGTCTTCTTCGACGCGACACTCTTGATCTGGTCCGGATCGAGACCGAGGCTGTCCTCCTCGATGTCCACGAAGACGGGCCGGGCTCCTTCGTACAGGAAGCAGTTCACCGAGGCGACGAAGCTGAACGGGCTGGTGATGACCTCGTGCCCGGCTTCCACGCCGAGCGCCCGGACGGCCATGTGCAGGCCTGCGGTTCCGCTCGCACAGGCGACGCCGTAGGCCCGGTTCGACTGGGCGGCGATCGCCTCTTCGAAGCGCTCCGTGAAGGGGCCCATCGCCAGGACGTCGCTGGTCATCACCTGGGTGACCAGCTCGAGCTCGCGGGGACCGACGTCCGGGCGGGCGAGCGGGATCGTGCGGGTTCTCTCGGCTGTATCCGTCATCGTGATCGAACTACCTTTGGATGCGGGGTCATGTCTCCGTGCCCGGCCCACGATCATGGTGGCCGGGTGGCTGAGTTTACGGGATAATCCGGCCGGCACCAGCAGTACGTCTGGCGTCCTTGCCATCGCCCAGACGCCCATGAGGTCCCGATGCCAGGCACAGCTGCGATCGGCCGGCGTGTGGCCCGGATCGCGAAACGGGGCATCGACCTGGCCGGGGCCATCGTCGGCCTGGTGGTCCTGAGCCCCGTCCTCGCGTGGATCGCGCTGATCCTCGTCCTCACCCAGGGACGCCCGGTCCTGTTCCGCCAGGTCCGGCCCGGCCGGGACGGCAAGCCGTTCACCATGGTCAAGTTCCGGACGATGCGGCCCACCCGGCCGGGCGAGGTCTACTACCTCACCGACGAGGAACGGATGACCCGTCTCGGACGCTTCCTCCGGTCGAGCAGCCTGGACGAGCTGCCCGAGCTCTGGAACGTCCTGCGCGGCGAGATGAGCCTGGTCGGCCCGCGACCGCTGCTCATGGAGTACCTGGACCAGTACTCCGAAGTCGAGGCGCGCCGCCATGAGGTTCGCCCCGGCATCACCGGCTGGGCAGTTGTCAACGGCCGCAACCTGGTCGAGTTCGACGACCGGCTCCAGCTCGACGTCTGGTACGTCGACCACTGGAGCCTCGCGCTCGATCTGCGGATCCTGGCGATGACCGTCAGCCAGGTCCTGCGCCGCGAGGGAGTCTCCGCCACCGAGGACCTCGGGCTGGGCTTCCGCCTGCCCGGCTGGGATCAGTCGGCAGACCCGGCATCCAGCGAGAGGAACGGCAGCGGCCCCGCGTCGGAGGACTCCGGGACCGACGCCTGAGACGGGGCGCCGAGGTCGAGGATCATCAGGGTCTCGTGGCGGTCGAAGCCGGCTTCGCGATAGCCATACAGCTGGTAGAGACTGGCGGCCCGGGTGTTGTTCGGGTGGACCCGGAGCCGGATGCGGTTGGCGCCCGACTGCCGGGCGATCTCGTGAAGAGCCGTCATCATCGCCCGGGCATAGCCGCGATGCTCGCTGTCGCGCCGAATGCCGATCCCCAGGCTGGCCACGGTGTAGCCCTCGTCCCAGCCCCGGAGCATTCCATAGGCCACGCCGCGATCGCCAACCCGGCCGATCAGGAAGATGTCCCGGCCACGCAGGGCGCCGATGCGCGCCGCCTCTTCGCGGGTCATCGGGTGGGGCTGGAAGTAGGTCCCGTCGATGTTCTCGAGGAGCTCGCCGAGCGCATCGACGTCATCGGGGGTCACCCGCCGGATCTGGATCGGCTCGTCCCCGCCTGACCCATCGGCCGTGACGCCTTGCCGGCGATCCGGTCCGGGCTCGGCCTCGCCGTCCGGTTGACCGGGTGCCTCGAGGACCGGGGCGCGGTAGAGCGGGAAGTAGTGGGGATCGAGCTGCATGCCGGGTTCGAGCCGGGCCCGCCGCGCGGCTGTGAGGTCCGCTGCGGCGACCGCGTCGAGGATCCAGCGGCCGGTGTGGAACGTATGCCGGCGCGGCGAGAAGCGGCCCTTGAACCAGAGCAGGCTGTCCTGGGCACCGCCCCGGCCGCCGCCCAGGTGGAGGACCTCCGCGCCGCGGTCGATCGCCCAGCCGATCGCGAAGTCAACCAGTGGCTTCGACGGGGACAGCGCCGCATAGGCCGAGTCGGTCCCGACCAGGAACCACTCCATGATCTTGTCCCAGTTCGTGAACAGGCCAGCCGAGACGACGACGCCCTCCAGCCGCGTGACAAGCAGGTGGAGATGATCGGCAAGGGCCTCGCGCAGCCGCCAGAAGTCCGCCTCCTGGAAGAGGTAGAAGTCCGAGGCCCGCAGGCGGAGCATCGTGTCGTTGTACAGGCGGGCGAACGTCCCGAGCTCGGTCCACTCGGTGTCGACGCTCGTCTCGAGGCCCTGCCGGTAGGCGCGATCGACCTCGCGCCGGAGGTCCCGCCCGTAGGCCGCCCGGGCGCCGTCATAGCCGAGGGTCAGGTCGACGGACACGGTCCGCCCGTTGGCCACGATCGGGTCCGGCGCCGACGCCTCGGCGCCCTCGATCAGCATCCCCGAGGCGAGCGAGGCATTCCCGAGCAGGGGATGGAAGCGGGTGAACGCCGTGATCGCCCCCTGCGATCGCCAGACCGCCTGGACCTCCCGCCAGGCCTGGGTGAGGAACGGCTCACCGGGGTTGCAGCCCCAGGCCAGCGGGCCGGGATAGCCGTAGACGGAGACCACGTCGGCCAGGCCCCGTCCGTCGGGGCCATACTCCCGTTCGAGGTCCCGGAGGAGGTACGGCCAGGCAAGTCCCCGGTCGGTGTCACCGACCACAAGCAGGTACGCTTGGCCCTCGCCCGATCCCTCGCTGTAGGTGTGGTACTCGCCGGAATGGAAGACATCGCACGGAATGTGCTCCAGCCAGCCTTCCCACGCGGGATCGTCTGGGCGGACGACGTCGACTCGGATTGTCGCCCCCGACATCAGGGTGTACCTCTGCTAGCTCGGCCGATCTGCCCCGGAATGGTGCACCAAGAAGGCGCGGCGTGCCGGGGCAATCGTGCAGCCACCCAGGGATCGGGTACGACGGCGTGATCAAGCGGCTGGCCGTGCTGCTCGCCAGGCAGCCGATGCTCCGCAAGCTGGCCCTGAGCACCCCCGGAGTTCGCGACCTCGCCTGGCGCTTCGTCGCCGGCGAGAATCTCGACGCCGGGATCAAGGTGCTGCGCGAGCTCAAGGCTCGCGGGATCCGGGGCTCGCTCAACCATGTAGGGACCCATGTCCATGAGGCTGCCGCGGCCGACACCGCGACGGATGACATCATCGCGGCGATCCACCGGATCCGGGCGGAAGGCCTTGATGCCCACGTCTCGATCAAGCCGACCCAGATCGGCCTGGACATCGATGACGCCACCTGCCGGCGCAATCTCCGGCGGGCGCTGGATGCGGCGGTCGCCGACCAGGTCTTCATCCGGATCGACATGGAGGAGTCGCCGTACGTCGAGCGCACGATCGCGATCTTCGAGGAGCTGCGCGACGCATACGGCGCGGAGAACGTGGGGATCGTCCTCCAGTCCTACCTGCGCAACCGGGACACCGACGTCGAGCGCCTGGCCGCGGCGGGATCGCGGATCCGGATCGTCAAGGGGGGCTACTGGGAGGACCCCGGGGTCGTGTTCCGGTCCAAGACCGACATCGACCAGGCATTTGCCCGGGATATCCGGGTCCTCATCGAGCGGGGCACCGCCCCGGCCATCGCCACCCACGACCCCGCCGCGGTCGCCCTCGCCCGGCAGGTCGCGGCGGACCGCCACATCGACAAGGGCGCCTTCGAGTTCCAGATGCTCTACGGCGTCGGCCGCGATCTCCAGGCAGAGCTGGTCCGGGATGGCTACGCGGTCCGCTGCTACGTCCCGTACGGCGGCGACTGGTTCGTCTATTTCCTCGGCTGCCTGCGCCGCCTGCCGGCCGGCTCGGTGCGCCGGATCAGGGCCCGCCTGGCTCGATCGACGGCCTGACGGCGGACCCTCGGTTCCGGGCCGTGGCGCGTTTGAGCGTTGACCGGAGGCCACATCGTTCGGCTGCGTACGACGGAAATGCCCGTACCGTCTAGTACCATTGCCCTCGCCGTCAGACGGTGACAGGGTGCGTCGAGCTTCCCGACGACCACTAGCAAGGATTGAAGATCTTGGATTTCCGCAGCCAGCTGGCGATCTTCCGGGCCCGACTGCCCTTGATGCTCGTCATCGTGATCCTGGCCGGGGCCGCGGCCTTCGGCTACAGCAATGTCCAGCCCAAGGTGTACGAGGCGGACTCGACGCTGGTCGTCGGGCAGTCGCTGTCGGCGGTCAGCCCGGACTACACGACGCTGCTCGCGTCGCAGAGCCTGACCACGACGTACGCCACGGTCGCCACGACGCGGCCGCTTCTCCAGAACGTGATCACGTCGCTCGGCCTGGCGGGCACGCCGGACGACCTGTCCAAGCGCGTCTCGGCGTCGGCCGCGCTCGGCAGCACGATCCTGACGATCACGGCCCAGGACGCCGATCCGGCCCGGGCGGCGGCCATCGCGAATGCCCTGGCGAACCAGCTGATCGCCGCCTCGCCCGCCGTCCGGGGCCAGCAGACCGATGTCCAGAAGTTCGTCGACGCGGACCTCAAGACCACCCAGGCACAGATCCAGGCCGCCCAGGCCGCGGCCGATGCCTTGAGCGCCCTGACCAGCCGGACGGCCACCCAGGATGCCACCCTGGCCACGCTCCAAGCGGAGCTGACCAGCCTCCAGGCCACGTACGCCACGCTCCTGGGCTTCTCGTCGGCCGGCTCCGCGAACCTGCTCTCGATCATCCAGCCGGCCGTCGCCCCCGATGCGCCGATCTCGCCGCGCCCCCTGCTCAACGTGCTCCTGGCGATCGTGCTCGCCTTCCTGTTGTCGGCCGGCGTGATCTTCCTGCTGGCCTACCTCGACGATACGATCCACAGCCCGGAGCAGGTCGAGGAGCTGATCGGACTGCCCACCCTGGGCACGGTCTTCAAGATGGGCCGGGACGATTCCGGCCAGAGCGAGCTCTATCGCCTTGCGACACTGGTCTATCCGCGCTCGGCGGCTGCCGAGGCGTACCGGACCCTGCGCACGAACGTCGAGTTCACGGCGATCGACGAGCCGATCCGCACGCTCCTGATCACGAGCGCCATCCCGGGTGAGGGCAAGACCGTCACCGCCGCCAACCTCGCGATCGCGTTTGCCCTGTCCGGCCGCCGGGTCCTGCTCGTCGATGCCGACCTCCGACGGCCCGGCCTGCACCGGATCTTCGACCTCCCGAACACGCGCGGCCTGACCACGCTCCTCCAGAGCGACGCCGTGACCCTCGAGTCGCTGGCCTCGAACAACCTCCACGAGCGGCTGCGCGTGCTGACCAGCGGCCCGCTGCCGCCCAACCCGGCCGAGATCGCCGGCTCCGACCGGATGCGCCGGGTCTTCGAGAAGATGCAGGCGACTGCCGACCTCGTGATCGTCGACAGCCCGCCCCTCCAGGCCGTGACTGACGCGGCGGTCCTCAGCTCGTTCATGGACGGCACGATCCTCGTCGTCGACACGAGCAAGACCCATCGCTCGACGGTCGTCCAGGCGCGCGAGGCCCTCGTGAAGGCCAATGCCCGGGTGATCGGCGTGGTCCTCAACCGCCTCGCCAACCGGCGCTACGCGAACGATCATCCCTATTCCGGCTATTACGATGAGGGCATGGCCGGGGGCGAAGTCCCGACGGAAGATCCCGCCAAGCCCCGAGCCGCCGGTCTGGGCGGAACTGTGTCGCGCCTCGTCCGGCCTGCCGACACGAAACGACCGAGGTAACGCGGTCGTTCGCGGCCGTGGCCGCGCTGATCAGGGAATGACATGTACAAGGCCCAGGGGCTCTGGCCCACAGCGTTGCCTCGACCCCGGCTGAGCCGGGTCGCCGGCGGCATCGTTGTCGTTGGCGCCGCCACCGCCCTCGGCCAGGGCGCGATCGTCCTGGCGGCGCCGGTCCTTGCCCGGCTGTACGACCCGGCCGCCTTCGGACTCCTGTCGGTGTACGCCGCCCTGCTGTCCGTGCTGGTTGCGGGCTCGTCGCTCCGCTTCGACATGGCCGTGCCGATCGCCAAGGGCGCGGCGGAAGCGCTGCGAGTCCTCGTGGTCAGCATTGGCCTGGGTGCCGTCTCGAGCGTCGTGATCGCGATCGTCGTCGTCCTGTGGGGCAACCAGGTGGCGAGCTTGCTCGGGGCAGCACCCCTCGGGCCGTATCTCCTGCTCCTGCCGCTGGCCCTGTTCGTGGCGAGCGGCGCGCAAGCCCTCGCCTCGTGGGCGGTCTACTTGCGCGAGTTCTCGGCCCTCGGCCGGCTGCGGGCGACCCAGGGCGTCGGCCAGGCGGCGTCCCAGGCCGGCCTGGGCCTCCTCGGGATCGGTCCGATCGGCCTGATCATCGGCGACGTCGTGGGCCGGACGGCCGGTGTCGAGCGGCTCCTCGGGCGGTTCTTCCGGGAGCTCCGGTCGACGGCCTTCACGCGGGCCGAGGTCCTGCGCGACGCCCGGCTCCACTGGAGCTTCGCCCGAACGATGACCGCCGCGTCGCTGCTCAACGCGCTCTCGCTCCAGGTCCCGTTCCTGCTGATCCCGATCCTCTTCGACCTGGATTCGTCCGGCCAATACTTCCTGGCCTACAAGATTCTGGTCCTGCCAGCGTCACTGGTGGCTGCCGCCGTCAGCCAGGTCTTCTTCGGGGAGGCGTCGTTCCGCCGGTCGGACCCCGAGCGCCTGAAGATCCTCGCCCGCGGGGCGGCCGTCTCGCTGTTCGTCTTCTCGATCCCGACCTACGGCGTCGTCACCGTCGCCGGGTCGACGCTCCTCCAGTCGGTCTTCGGCGCTCGCTGGGACACGGCCGGCCTGCTCGCCCAGATCATGGCCCCGTCGATCATCCTGTGGAGCGTCGCCAACCCGATCAGCTCGCTCCTGCTGATCGGCCGGCGCGAGCGGGAGAGCCTGGCATTCACGGCAGCCGAGCTCCTGCTCAAGACGGCCTCGCTCGTCGCCGGTGGCCTGGCCCACAACCTGATCCTGGGGATCGTCATCCTGTCGATCACCTCGATCCTGCTCGAGATCGGGGCGCTGTGGCGCTTCCTGCGCGTCGCGGCCGTGTCCCTGACCGATCTCGTCCGGCCGGTCCTGCGGATCGTGATGATCACGGCGCCCCTGCTCGGCCTGATCCTGTTCATCGAGTCCTGGGGGCCGGTGATCGGCGGCGGTGCCTCGCTGGTCGTCCTGGCGACGGCGATCCTGGGCGGGCTCGTGGTGATCGCGATCAGCGCGGCCTCGGCACCCGAGCTCCGGACATTCCTGTCCGCCGCCCATGATCAGGACGATCGTGCGTGATTAGGACCGTCGTCCTTGGCCAGCCCTACTGGGGTGCGCGCATCAGCGCGGCGCTCCACGCCCCGGATGCCGGACTCACCTCGGCCTTCGTCGGCCAGGGCGGCTGGGCGGGCCTGCTCCTCTCGCGTGCCGCGGCGCCGACGCTCCTCCTCCGGGCCGGCTTCCGGGTCGGCGGGACGACGCCCCGGGCCCGAGCCTTCGACGCCTACTGGAGCCTCCTCCGGCGACGGTTCCCGAAGGCTCGCGGCGGCCACTACTGGCTCGGGACCGACGTGCTCAACACGACCGAGGAGGCCGCGGCGGGGACGCTCCGGCGCGCCCTCGTGGCGGGCTCGCGCGGCGACCTGCACCTCGCGGATGCGCCGTGGCTCGTCGAGGAGCTCGCGGCGCTCGGCCTGGGGATCGAGGCGCAGACGGTCCACGTGCCGCAGCCCTACCCGGTCCCGGCCCCCGTCGAGGCCCTCCCGGAACGCTTCAGCGTGCTCACCTACGTGCCCGCCGACCGCTTCGAGTTCTACGGCGGGCCGGCCGTCCTCGGGGCGGCCCGGCGCCTGCCGGAGGTCATGTTCTCGGTCGTCGGCAAGGCGCTCAAGAACCGCGAGTCGGTGCCGCCGAACGTCAGGTTCCTGGGCTGGATCGGCGACATGAGCGGGAGCTACCGCGATTCGAGTGTCGTCCTGCGGGTGCCCCGCCATGATGGCTTCGGTGCGACGGTCATCGAGGGCCTGCTGAATGCGCGGCACGTGATCTACACCCACGACGTGCCGGGCTGCCGGAGTGTCTGGCCGGTGACCGAGGATGCGCTCGTCACCGAGATCGAGGCCAGCTACGCCCGCCACGCGGAGGGACAATTGGCGCCCAACGAGGAGGGCCGCGCCTACGCAATCCGGGAGTTCTCCGAAGCCGCTCTCCTCGACCGCCTGCGCGGGGCCGTCCGAGGGTTCGCCGATGGCCGCTGAGCGCGCCGCGGCCCGGCCGGCGGGTCGCGTGCTCTGGTACCTCTCGTGCGAGCTGCCGACCGAGGGCCAGGCCAGCCACACCCATATCACGGGGATCACCCGGGGCCTCGAGGCACTCGGCTGGCGGACCCGCCTGTTCCATCCCGCGATTCGCCGGGGTCGCCGGGGTGCCGTGCGCCGGCTGCTCGACATGACCACGATGCAGCTCGGGCTGATGGCCACCATCCACCGTCCCGATGTCCTCTACGTCCGGGGCCACTTCGCCTCGCTGCTCGCGGTGCTCTGGGCCTGGATCCGCCGGGTCCCGGTGGTCTGGGAGCTCAATGGGCCGGGCACGGACATCCTCTCGTCGTGGCCCGCCCTGCGCCCCGTCCTCGGCCTGCTCCTCGTCTCGATCAACATCCAGGTGCGCCTCAGCAGCGCGACGATCGGGGTCACTCCCGCGCTCGCCGACGCGGCCCGGGCGCGCGGCGCGCGGCAGGTCTTCGTCGTCCCCAACGGTGCCGACACGGAGCTGTTTGCGCCGAGCGCCCGGACGTCGGCCGAGCTGCCGGCCCGGTTCGTGAGCTTCATCGGGACGCTGGCTCGCTGGCAGGGCATCAACACGGTCATCGACGCGCTCGGCCGGCCGGCCTGGCCGGCGGATGTCTCGCTGGTCGTGGTCGGTGATGGCGTGATGGCCGAGACCGTCCGCGAGCGGGCTGCGCTCGATTCACGCCTCGTCTATCTCGGCCGGGTCGACCACAAGGAGGTGGGCGGGATCATCGCCCGCGGGATCTGCGGGCTGTCGCCGATGGTCGAGCCGGGCCGGAGCCTGAGCGGCGTCGTGCCCCTCAAGCTGTTCGAGGCGCTGGCCTGCGGCGTCGCCGTCATCGTCACCGACCTGCCGGGCCAGGCGGACATCGTCCGCCGGGACGACGTCGGCATCGTCATTCCGCCGGGCGACCCGGATGCGCTCGCCGCGGCCGTCGCCCGCCTGGCCTCGGATCCGGATGCTGCCCAGGCGATGGGCCGGCGGGCCCGGGCCGTGGCGGTGGACCAGTACTCGTGGGCGAGCCGGGCAGCCGAGACGAACGTGATCATCGAGGGCGTCCTCCGATGAACGGCGCGCGAGCGCTGGCGGTCAGGCATCGGACGCTGCTGATCCCGGCGGTCGTCACCCTGGCCGTCCTCGCGGACCGGATCCAGGTCCCCTTGTCGACCGGCGGCCGGGGAGCCCTCTCGCTGCTCGAGCTCATCGCGCCGGTGCTCGCGGTGGCCACCGTGCTGGTCTACGGCCTGACCCGCAGCCTGCGCTTCGTCCGGAACCCGGTCTTCCTGCTGGGGGTCCTGCCGTACATCGCCCTGTCGGGGCTGCTGCCCTTCCTGGGCGCGATCTTCTACGGCTACCCGGTCAGGACGCTGTACTCGGCCACCGACTTCACGACGGCCCTCTCGTTCCTGATCATCGGGGCGGCCCTGTTCGATCGCGACGAACGCGACTGGGTCCCGTGGATCTTCACCGCGATCGTCGTCCAGTTCGTCTACGCGCTGGGCCAGGCACTGTACCTGGCCCGCGGGCCGGGCTTCGAGCTCTTCACCCCGTTCCACGACTGGGACCTGTCCCTCGAGACCCTCAATGGCGTCCTCGTCCAGGCGCGCAGCTCCGGCCTCTACTTCAACCCCAATGAGCTCGGCCTGTGGAGCGGGATGGCGCTGATCATCGCCTGGTCGATCCTGCCCTCCCGGATGCGCGTGCTGGGCGTCCTCCTCGCGGCCGGGACCCTGCTCCTGAGCCAGTCGCGCGGGGCGACCGTCGCCCTGGTCGTGGCCGCGGCCGTTGCGCTGACCCTGGCGTTCGCCCTCGGCCATGTCTCGTCGGCGCGCTTTGCCCGAGGGGCGATCTCACTGGTCGTGGTCCTGGGCATCGTCATCGCCGCCGTCGTCGTGATCGGCTTGCCCACCGCCGAGATCCAGCGCTTCTCGTCGCTCCTGGCCGTCCTGAGCCAGGGGCCGCAGGCGGACGCGAACCTGGCTGGACGGCTCGACTACTGGCA
>JANWLH010000138.1 GCA_025450915.1 Candidatus Limnocylindrales bacterium
CGCCCTGCACGCCGAGCTCGCCCGGCTGGGCTCGCCCTACGAGCTGATTGCGTGCGACCCGGCCCTCGCCGACACGGCGGCGTTCTGTGCGGCGTACGGCTATGCGCCGGGCGACTCGGCCAACACGATCGTGGTCATCGGCAAGTCCGACCCACCTCGCTATGCCGCCTGCGTCGTCCTGGCCACGACCCGTCTCGATGTCAACCGGACCGTTCGCGGACGCCTCGGCGTGAAGCGCACATCGTTCGCGTCGTTCGAGCAGGCGAAGGCGCTCACCGGGATGGAGCTCGGCGGCGTCACGGTCTTCGGCCTGCCGGCCGGCCTGCCGATCTGGGTCGACCGGCGGGTGATGGCGCGGCCCGAGATCATCCTCGGCGGCGGCAGTCGCTCGTGGAAGGTGAAAGCGCCACCCGCGGTCCTGCTCAAGCTGCCCGGCGTCGAGATCGTCGACGACCTGGCCTTCGAGCCGCCGGGCCAGGAGATGCCTAGTCCCCCGAGCTGACCTCGACGAGGTTGAGGGTCCGATCGTCGAAGACGAGCAGCGAGCTCGCCGGGCCTGCCGGCAGGTTGCTGATCACCCGGACCACCCAGTAGAGCTGGTTCGGCCGGCCCTCGAGCGAGACCCCGGTCAGCGCGGCGGAGTCCGCCGGCAATGTGCTGGTCATCGACACGATCGCGGGCTGGGACTGGGGCAGGAACCAGCCAGCGACCGCGGAGGTGACGTCCGGCGCGGAGTGGCTCGGACGGAGGCCGGAGCCCATGAAGATGCTTGGCCCAAATCCGGTGCCCCCGATCCAGGGGATCTGGTCGACGACGAACGAGCGGTCGCAGCCGGCGTTGCCGCCCCCTGGCCGTGGCGCGCACTCCGACGATCGCGGATCCCCGAACTGGCCGATCAGGACGACCGGCCACGAGGAGGTCTCGGCGCCGATCCCGCCAAGGCCTTGCCAGGGGTTGTCGACCGTTGTTCCGGGCAGGATCTCCGGCCGGATCGAGGGCAGGTTCGACGGCACGGCAAACTCGTACAGGAACGTGGCGTCATTGGGCACGAGAATCGTGCCAGGCTGATCGATCAGGACGAGCTGAGTCCCGCTGCATGGATTCGGCTTGTCGGTCGTCGGCGCCGGCGGGCAGCCTTCGACCGCCCGATCGTTGCTGAGATAGCCTGCAACGGCGATGACGCCGTGCGAGCCTGGCCCATTGGGCACGGCCCCGGCGACCGTCTCGACCGTCAAGCCATCCATCGTGGGCGGGAACTCCGCAGCCGGTCGCGCGGCCTCCGCAGGCGTCGACAGGGGACCCCAGACCTGGCCGGTGACATCGTCGATCGCCAGCCAGCTGGCGAACGCCGCGCCGTTGGCGCTTGTCCCGGTGGTCCCCAGCCCGTAGCCGCGGACGAGCCCGACCGGCCGGCCGTCGGCCGGGGGGCCATCCGTGGACGGCTCGACATACGGCGGGTCCGAGGGGTCGTTCTGCCAGGACAGCGCCCCGTACTCCAGCACAAAGCCGCCCGGCCGGAGATGGCTGCGGATCAGCCCGACGACCGCGCTGGAGCTCAGCTTCGTGCTGTCGACCATGCTCGGGCTCTCAGTCGCGCTCACGGTCCCATCGGGCAGCTCGATGGCATCGACGACAAGCCCCGAGGTGCAATACGCCGAGGGTCCGGCCGATGGCGCGCACAGCCGATCGTCGTGGAAGTGGCCGATCAGGACGAGCGGCGACGGCGTCACGATCTCGAACCGGCCTCCGGCGCTCTGGCTCAGGAGCTCAGGTGGCTCAGACGGCTCGAGGAAGAGCGGGGTGATCGAGGCCGTGCCGGCGACGATGGGATGGCTGACACCGTCGATGCTCCAGCGCACATCAGGCGCTGATTCGACGACGGCCTGCCAGTCCGACCTGCACGTTCCCACGGGCATCAGGCTCGGCTGGCAGGTTTCGACCAACCGCACCGCGGTGTACCAGCCGCCCACCGCCAGCTCGGCCCCGTTGCGTGAGGCGTCCGCGGCGGTCGCCTGGGCCGCGCCGACGCTCACGACGGGCAGGCCGGCCGCGGTCGCCGGGAAGACCGGGTCCAGGCTGGCCAAGGGGCCGGCCGGCGGACTCGTCACGACCGCCGGCCGGGCTGGACTGCGATTGCTGATGCCGACGAAGACGATCACGACGAGGATCGCCGCGAATGCGACAGCGGTCCCGAAGGCCCGCCCCGTGCGCTGGCCGATCGGAACGGGCGGCTGGGCGACGGAGCGCGCGAGCGGCGTGCCGTCGTCATCGATGATCTCGGCCCGCGGCTCTCGAGGGTCGTCCCCGCGGATCACCGGATCGCTTCCTCAGGTCCCGGCGGCCAGCCGGCGCAGGTCGTCGAGCAGCCGGTCGATATCGGACTCGACGGTCAGGAAGTTGACGATCCCCGCTCGGAGATAGGTCCGGCCACCGAGCCGGGTCGTCGACAGCCAGCCGTCGCCGGACGCTTCGAGCGCCACCTGGAGGGCGTCCTGGTGGGCGTCGAGGACGGCTGGGTCGAGCGCCGCGGCAGCGGCCGGGCCGCCGGGCAGGTGGCGGAAGCAGACCACGCTGAGCTCGGGTTCGGCGGGGACCGCCTCGAATTCCTCGTCCTCGGCGATCCTGCGCGCGAGGTAGGCGGCCAGCTCGAGATTCGCCTCGACGAGCCGGCCGAGGCCGGTGGTCCCGAGGTGCCGCCAGCTCATCCACAGCTTGAGCGCCCGGAAGCGGCGCGTTCCCTCCATCGAGCGCTGGTAGAAGTTCAGGGGCTCGTTCGAGCCGAGGCCTTCATCGGCCGGGTGGGCGTCGGGATGGGCATCGGCTTTGGCCTCGCCGGTCCGGTAGTACTCCGGGCTGCGGTGGAACGTGGCGAGCAGGTCGCCGCCCCGGCGCATGACGAGCGCCCCGATGTCGTACGCCTGGAAGAACCACTTGTGCGGGTCGATCGTGATCGAGTCCGCGCGTTCGATGCCGGCCACCCGGTGGGCCTCGCGGGCGGAGAGGCGGGCGGCCCCGCCGTAGGCCGCGTCGACGTGCAACCAGAGATCCTCGCGCTCGGCGATCCCGGCCAGCTCGACCATCCGGTCGACCGCCCCGGTGTTCGTCGAGCCGGCGACGGCACAGATCGCCAGGGGTCGCAGGCCGCGGGCGCGATCGGCGGCGATCGCCGCGGCAACGGCCTCACCGCGCAGCCGGAACGCGGCATCGGCCGGCACGACATGGAGCGTGTCGGCGGGGAAGCCCAGCTCGTCGAGCGCCCGGCTGATCGAGAAATGCGTCTGGTCGGAGGCATAGACCCGGATCCCCTCGAGCTGTCTGCCGCGGGGCGGCCGGCTCAGGTCGAGGAGCCGGGCGAGGTGGACATCGCGGGCGACGGTCAGGGCCATGAAGTTGGCCATGACCCCGCCTGAGGTCAGCACGGCGAAGCTCTCCGGCCCGAGGCCGACCAGGTCGCACAGCCAGCGTCCGACCTCTTCCTCGACGAACGCGCCCGACGGTCCCGCATGCCAGACGTCGACGCCCTGGTTCAGGACCTGGGCCAGCAGCTCGCCGACGATCGACATCAACAGGGCCGGCGGCGTGAAGTAGCTCAGGGCACGCGGGTGATAGGCGTTCAGGCTGTGCGGTGCCAGGCGGGTCGTGAACTCGGCGATCAGGTCGGCCGACGGGGTTGGGCCGTCGGGCGCCGAGGCCGGCGCGAGCGCGCCGCCGTCCGGGGAGCTGCCATAGAAGGCGCGGCGCAGGGCCGCGTAGCCGGTCGGCTCGCCCATCGCCCGTCGGAAGGCCTCGTCGTACAGGTAGTCAACGCCTGCCGCCCAGGCGGCTGCCCCGAGGGCCTCGACAGCCGCCCGTGAGCGGGCCGGATCGTCATAGCCGATCAGCTCCGGCTCCGGGTGCCAGGCAAAGCGCTCGGCGGCAGCCGGTCGCGGATCGGGTCGCAGGTCGAATGGGTCCTGGGACGAAGCCATGCCCCGATGGTAGCGCCTGGGTCGCGAGCGACGGCTGCGGCGCGTTCGCAGTCGCTCCCGTATCGTTCCGGCGTGATCAATCAGCCGCCGATCCAGTACAAGGGCGCCGATCTCGAGCCCGAGCGGGGTCCCGGCCTGGGCTGCTTCCGCTTCCAGCTCGTCGTCCTGGCAATCCTCGTGATCCTCACCCCGATCAGCGTCGTGGCCGGCTGGCCGCAGATCGTCAGTGCCGTCCTGCTCTTCGTGGTCATCGGCCTGCTCCTGCTGACCGGCCAGACGATGATCTTCCTGATGCGCCTGATCGCCGCCGATCGGCGGACCCGGCGGCGGCCGTTGAACAGCGCCACCCGGACGGTCGGCGAGATCGAGGATGCTGCTTCGGCACCGGTCGACCCGGAGCCCGAAGACGGCATGCGACAATAGCCGCCGCGCCCGATGACGGGACCACGCTGGAGGATGTCTGCTCGTGCCCGTGCTCGCGACCTACTTCTCCGTCCGCCGCGGCCGCGATCCGTTCTTCAAGTTCTTCATGCGCACGATCTTTCCGCGCCAGGTTCGCGAGTACGAGCAGAAGTACGGGATCCGCTTCCTGGGCTGGTACAACGTCGCGCACGGCTGGGACTTCGATAACGTGATCCTCCTCGACCTGCCCGACTACGCCACGCTGGACAAGCTCGAAGCCGACGAGGCGACACGGGCACTCGGCCACCGGGCCGGCGAATGGATCTTCGAACGCCATCACTCGATGTTCCTCCGGGAGCGGATGGGCACCGATCTCGAGTACCACCCGTAACGGAGGCAACGCGATGGACCGCACACGCATCGATCTGCTCAGCGCCCTCGCACGGGACGCCTCGCTCGAGCGCTCCGACTACCTCGTTCGGGCCGCCGAGCAGTTCCAGCGCTTCCTAGAGGCGAACGCCCACGCCATCAAGGAGATCGGCGGGCTGACCCTGATCGACGACGATCCCGATTACCTGACGATCGCGCCCGACCTGAGCTTCAGGAGCCGGAGCCGCTACCTCGACGACGCCAGCGGTGAATGGCATAGCGAGACCGAGGTCGTCGAGTCGGCCGCCGAGATCGTCGAGCTGTACAGCCCCGCCGAGCTGTACACCGCGTTCACCGACGCCGCTCGGGCCGCTGCGGGAGCGGACGACGCCGAGGGTGGCGAGGCCGATGAGCCGGCCGGCGAGGAATCCGAGGACGACAAGGCCGCCGCAGGCACGCTCCGCGATCCTTACGCGGCCGCGGCCGATTCGTGGGCAGCGAGCCAGGACGACGGTCCGGTGACCGGCGAGCAGGACGCGGCCCGCCGGCTCTACGACCTCGCGCTGTCGTTCCAGGAGCGGAGCCAGCGCTCCGAGGCCGACCTGGTCGAGCGCTTCCAGGTCGCGGCCGGCCGGTTCAGCGCCGAGCTCGGCGAGCTGCTCGTCGTCGAGAGCGACGAGGAGCGCCTGGTCCTCCAGGCGGGCGGCACGTTCAAGGCCGAGGTCGAGGCCGAGGATGACGAGGACGAGCATGCCGGCGAGGCCGCACCGGCCGGCGAGTGGCTGGTCCTGGCCACCCCCGAGGAGCTCGTCGGGTTCTACGACCCGACCGACGTGTTCGGCGATCTCGCCGATGCCCTGGCCGAGGCGTTCCCGACGATCGCCCCGCCGGTGACCGGCGACAGCTCGGCGGACGAGCACAGCGGGGCGGGCGAGGACAACGATCGCGGGTGAGCATGCAGCTCGTCGCGGCTGAGCTGGTCGAGAGCCGCGAGATTCTGCCGGGCCAGTGGCTCCAGGCATTCCACGCCCCGGCGCTCACCGTCGGGTCCCGAGCCGGTCAGTTCGTGCACATCCGGCCGGGCGACTTCTCGGGCCTGATCCTGCGCCGGCCGTTCTCGTTCAACACGGTCGACCGGGCGAGCGGCCAGATCACGATCCACTACCGGGCCGTCGGCCGGGGCACCGACTGGTTCACCCGCCTGCGTCCCGGTGACCGCGTGGACATGCTCGGTCCGCTCGGCCAGCCGTTCGAGGTCGACCCGCGCAGCCGGCACCTGCTGCTGATCGCCGGCGGCCTGGGCATCGCCGGCGTCCGGATGCTCGCCGACGATGCGCTCCGAGCGGGTCGCGAGGTGACCCTCCTGTTCGGGGCGGCAGGCGCCACCGAGGTCTACCCGTCGAGCCTCCTGCCGGACGAGGTGGAGTACGTCGTCGCCACCGACGACGGTTCGGTGGGCCACAAGGGCTATGTCACCGAGCTCGTCCGCGACTACGAAGGCTGGGCCGACCAGGCGTTCGCCTGCGGCCCGGCGCCGATGCTCGCCGCCCTCGCCCGGCTCGCCGCCGGCCGGGGGAGCCGGCTGGGCGTGGCCACCCTCGGCGCAAAGCCCAAACGTGGTGGCCGGGGTGGCTCGTCGAAGACGATCGAGCCCGGGTCGCCGGCCGCCCGACGGCGCGCCTTCCTGCAGGTCTCGATGGAGCAGAACATGGGCTGTGCCGTCGGCGCCTGCCTGGGCTGCGTCGTGATGGACACCCACGGCACCCCTCAGCGCGTCTGTCGCGAGGGACCCGTGTTCGCGTCGGACGAGCTCGACTGGGAGTCGGGCTGGTGATCGGCCAGACGGCCGTCGACCTGTCGATCGAGCTGCCCCGCGGGCTGCGCCTCGACAACCCGATCCTCGTGGCGTCGGGAACATTCGGGTATGGCATCGAATACGCCGAGGTCGTCGACATCCAGCGGCTCGGGGCGATCTGCTGCAAGGGGACGACCCTCCGGCCGCGGGTCGGCAACATCACGCCCCGGGTCACCGAGACGCCGGCCGGGATGCTCAACTCGATCGGGCTCCAGAACCCGGGCGTCGACGCCGTCGTTCGCAAGTACGGACCGACCTGGACCGGCTGGCATGTGCCGGTGATCGTCAACGTCGCCGGTGAGTCGATCGAGGACTACGTCGAGGTGGCCAGCCGGCTTGACGGCGTGCCCGGCGTCGCCGGGATCGAGTTGAACATCAGCTGTCCCAATGTCGGCAAGGGCGGCCTCCAGTTCGCGATCGATGCCGAGGCGGCGGCCGGGGTGGCAGCGGCGGTCCGCCGGGCAACCGACCTGCCACTCCTGGTCAAGCTGTCCCCGAACGTGGCCGACATCCGGCCCATCGCCCGGGC
>JANWLH010000139.1 GCA_025450915.1 Candidatus Limnocylindrales bacterium
CCGCTGATCAGGACGTCGCGCACCTGGGGCGTCCGGCGCAGGTAGTCGAGCTGGGCCTCGTGCTCCTTGCGGTTGAAGTTCATCGTCGGATCTCCGACGATCCGGCTGCGGGTGCAGTAGCGGCAGTAGCTCGCGCACTGGGTCGTGACCAGCATCAGGACCCGGTCAGGGTAGCGATGGACCAGGCCGGGCACGGGCGAGTGGCGGTCCTCGGCCAGCGAGTCCTCCATCATCCCGGTGAAGGCCGAATGCTCGCGACCGAGCGGGATCACCTGGCGCCGGATCGGATCATCCGGATCATGGGGGTCGATCAGGCTGATGAAGTACGGGGTGATGTCGACCCGGAACTTGTCGGTCGCGGAGAGGCCCTCGCGCTCCTCGTCGGTCAGCTCGAGGATCTGCTCGATCTCCTCGAGGTCGTTGACCCGGTTGCTGAGCTGCCAGCGCCAGTCGTTCCACTTCTCGTCGGGGACGTCTTCCCAGAGCGGCGCGCGGCGACTGACGGCGGGCCGGCCATCGGGTCCGAGGACCTTGGCCGGATCGCGTCGATTCACGAACGGCGAGGCCTCGACGGCGGCCGCAGCCTGGCGGGCAACAGCGGTCTGGATCTCCTGGGCGTCCACGCGCTGGCCTCCTGCCTCGGGGTCTCGAATCGGCTTCCGACGCATAAACTCTATGCAGTCTGCATGTCGGATCATAGCCGCCGAAGGCACCGGGGTCCAGCGGCCCAGGACCAACCCGGTGCAGGGATGCGCCCAGCCTTCGTGCCGTGTCGCGACAAACTGGCTTGCCGACCCGACTCTTGCCAGAACGCGACGTTGATCGAGCTAATGGGCGGCAGGCGGAGCTTTCCAGGTCGCCGAGGCCGCTCCAGGGATGACTTCGTGCGTGGCTCGGCGCGGTGGCAGGCCGAGTCGGGGCTGGGTGGCCGTTTTCGAACCGTAAGCCCGATTCGCCTCGCGTTCTGGCGAGGACCGGATCCGGACCCGCCGGCGAGACCGGCCTTGAGCGACGATCCCCTCGCCGGCCGCACGCGCGTCCTTCACCCAGCCGACCTCGGAGAATTCGGCGACGACGACCTTCACGCCCAGGCGCAGGGCGGCGCTGTTCAGCCTGACGATCCAGCGCGGCGGCGGCCTGAGCTCAGCGACGGCGGACGCGCCGGCCGGGGCGGCGTCATCGGTGGGCGCCGGGAGGTCGGCGGCTCACTCCCCGATGACGGACCAGAGCAGTCCCATCAGGATGAAGAAGCCGGAGAAGAGGGCAATCAGGGCCAGGCCACCGTACGGCGAGTTGGCACCCTCGTGAGGGACGAGCTGGAGGCCGATCCCGAAGACGAACGCCCAGCCGATCGCCAGGAACGTGAACAGGAACTTCGCGTTGGGGTTGGTGATCGCCCTGACGAGGCCCGGCGAGCGACCCTCGGAGGACATCGCCGCCTTCGCGAAGATGAACACGAAGCCGCCGCCGATCACGCTCGCGATGCTGAAGATCGCGAACTGGAGCGGTCCCTGGAACGGGGCGAGCAGGAGTTGCACCGGGCGCCTCGACGATCAGCGATTGAACGACCGGATCGTAGCAGATGGGCGCGCCTGCGAGCCGCGTCGCGAGCTGGTCCGAGGCCGCCGCTAGGGCGGCCGCGCCTGACCTGGTCAGGTCTCGAGGCGACGCCCCTGTCGTTCCTGCCAAATACCGACATGCGTGCTGCTATGCCAGGAAATCGGTCGGAACTGGGCCAGGGTGACGGCCACCCGGAGCTCGACTGAGCGTGGAATCTGCTCGGCTTGGTTCGACCGAGGGCGCAGTTCGTGCATTGCAGTACGGGGATCGCTAAACGGCAAGAACCGGGGCGAGATTCGGAACCAATCTCAGCCAGGCTTCGAGTAGAAGTCCCCGATCGCGTCCCTCACGGTGTCGATCCACGCACTGACCGTGGCGACCTCCGCGGGCCCGTACGCGGCGACGCGCGGACTCTCGAGGTTGATCACCCCGATCACCCCGCCGTCGATCGTCACGGGGACGGCGAGCTCGCTCCGCGTCCGGCTGCCGGGAAAGCCCAGGAATGCCGGATCGTCCTCGACATCGGGCACGAGGGCCGGCTCGGCGCTCGTGAAGGCTCGGCCACAGACCCCATCGAGGCTGATCGTCCAGGCGCCGGCCCGGACTTCGCCGAGGTCCTCGCCCGCTCCCCAGTGCTGTGCTGCCAGGCGAAGACGGCCGACGGCCGGGTCCCAGAGGAAGAGCGCACAGTGCTGGAGCGAATGAGCCCGGCTCAATTCGTCGATCAGCGTTTGCGCGCGGGCGACGTCCGCCGGTCCAAGCCGGAGCGTCGGTCGCCCGGGATCCACGCGTTCGCGCTCGCGGGATCCCGTCTCCCTGCGGTCGTGCGTATTCGTTTCCTCGATGGCGGCATCCACGAGAGGGGCACCCCTCGCGGCAACCACGCCACAGTATCCACCACCGCACCGGACGACGACGCCTCGACGGAGCGACTCGACCGCAATGAGCTCCGCCGGTACCGCGGGTAGGATGCGGCCATGTCCCCCACCACGCCGCGGCCGGGCGAACGGCACCTGCCCGCTTGACTGGACGAGAGACGGCCCGGTGACAGT
The DNA here is from genome assembly GCA_025450915.1 of Candidatus Limnocylindrales bacterium. GTDB lineage: Bacteria > Chloroflexota > Limnocylindria > Limnocylindrales > CSP1-4 > Palsa-1033. Next base: position 2,613 of record JANWLH010000139.1, read on the forward strand.
CTTCGAGCGCCTCGGTGTCCTCGCCTATCGCCGGCGGTGGCGGATCGTGGCTGCCTGGGCGGTCATCCTGCTCATCGCCCTGCCACTGGCCCCGCGAGCCTCGGGGGCCCTCCATGCCGGCGGCTTCAACCTCGCCGACCTCGAGTCGTCGCGCGCCCGGGCCGAGCTCCATGACGAGCTCGGGATCCCCGAATCGGCCCTCGTCCTCGTCTACTCGAGCACGACAGCGCGGGCCGGCGATGCGCGCTTCGAAACAGCCACGGCCCGGGCGCGATCGGCGATCGCGACGGCGCCCTACGTTGCCCAGGTGCTGTCGTACGAGCTCGCACCGAGCCAGGTCTCGGCCGACCGGCAGACGGCGTACGACGTTGTCCTCCTCGATATCGGCCCCGACGACTCGCCCGACGCCCTGCCGGGGATCCAGCAACGCCTGGCCGGCCTGCCGGGCGGGCCGGTCACGATCGAGCTGGCCGGGGGACCCGCGTTCTACGGCGACATCCAGACGGTCTCTGAGGACGACCTGAGGCGCAGCGAGTTCGTCTCGCTGCCGCTCGCCGGGCTGGCCCTCCTGCTCGTCTTCGGCTCCGTGGTCGCCGCGGGCGTGCCGCTCGCGGTCGGCGGGGCTGCCGTGCTCGTGTCGCTGGCCGCGATCTTCGTCGTGGCGAGCTTCACCGAGATGAGCATCTTCGTGCTCAACCTGGCAACGCTCCTCGGCCTGGGCCTCGGGGTCGACTACTCGCTCCTGATGACGAGTCGCTTTCGCGAGGAGCTCCGCCGGGGGCTTGCGGCCGGCGATCCCGACGAGGCAATTGCCGCCGCCGTCCGGGTAACCGTCGCGACCGCCGGCCGGGCGGTCTTCTTCTCCGGGCTCACGGTCCTGCTCGGGCTGCTCGGCCTTGTCCTCTTCGAGTTCACGATCCTCCGCTCGGTCGGGATTGCCGGCGCGATCGTGGTCGGAGTGGCCGTCCTCGCGGCACTCACGCTGCTGCCGGCGATCCTGTCGATCCTCGGCCCGCGACTTGATCGCCTCGCGGTCCGGCGGGTGAACGCCGGACCCTCGCCGAACGAGCCCTGGGCGCGCCTCGCCCGGCGGGTCATGCGCCGGCCGCTGCTGGTCTTCGTGCCGACGCTCGGGCTGCTGCTGATCCTCGGGACGCCGTTCCTGCACGTTCGGCTGAACGCGCCCGACGCGACGATCCTGCCCGACACGGTGCCGTCGCGGGTCGCCTTCGATCGTCTCGACGCGGCGTTCGGCTCCGGACGGTTCGCGCCGCTCGAGCTGGCGATCCGGACCACCGGGCCGGCCACGAGCGCGGCCAACGTCGCGGCGCTCTACGACTATTCCCGGCGCCTTGCCGCCGATCCCCGGATCACGGCCGTCGGCGGCTACGTGAACCTCGATCCACGGATCACCGTGGGCCAGTACCAGCTCCTGTACGGATCGCCGGCCGGCCCGCCCGATCGATTCGTCCAGGCAACCCTGGCGGCGACGACCAAGGGCAACCTGACCACGTTCACGGTCACGACGCCCTACGGACCCAACGCCGACCAGGGCCGGGCGCTTGTTTTGGACCTCCGCTCGGGGACCGGGCCGCTCGCGCCGCCGCCGGGCACGAGCGTCCTGATCGCCGGCGGAGCGGCCGACGTGACCGACGTCGTGAATCGGGTCGCGGCCGACTTCCCGCGGACGGCCCTGTTCATCCTCCTGACCACGTACCTGGTCCTGCTCGTCCTGCTCCGTTCGGCGGTCCTGCCGGCCAAGGCCCTGGTCATGAACAGCCTGTCGATCCTGGCCTCGTTCGGCGCCCTCGTGTGGATCTTCCAGGACGGCAACCTGTCCGCGCTCCTCGGATTCCAGCCGCTCGGCTACGTGGAGACGACCCTGCCGGTCATCCTGTTCTGTGTCCTGTTCGGGCTGTCGATGGACTACGAGGTGTTCCTCCTGACCCGGATGAAAGAGGCCTGGGACCGGACCCACGACAACACCGAAGCCGTCGCCTGGGGCCTCGAGCGGAGCGGCCGGATCGTGACCTCGGCCGCACTCATCGTCGTCGTCGTGGCGGGCTCGTTCGCGTTCGCCGACGTCGTGCTGATCAAGGCCGTCGGCCTCGGCGTGGCCATCGCGGTGGCGATCGACGCCACGATCGTCCGCGCGCTCCTCGTGCCCGCGACGATGCGCCTGCTCGGCGTCTGGAACTGGTGGATGCCGGAGCGGCTGCGGCGCTGGCTGGCCGACCGCGTGCCCGGGGCGGAGGCCCTGTGATCACCGGCCGCTCGCGATTGGCCGCCGGGATGGTCGTTGCCTTGCTGGTCTCGGCCTGCAGTGGTCCGCTGCTCGCAAACCCGGCCGCCTCGCTGCTCCCCGAGCCGCCGGCCAGCCCGGTGCCGTCGATGGCAGCGGATCCGGTTCCGATCCAGTTCCCGCTCGATGACGGTACCCACCAGCGGCTGACCGAGTGGTGGTACTACACCGGCCATCTGCGGGACATGGCAACCGGCGCCCGGTACGGCTTCGAATACGTGATCTTCCGGGCGGAGCGCGGCGGCTTCCCGGTGACCTGGGCGTCCCATTTCGCGATCACGGACGAAGGCCAGGATGCCTTCCACTACGCCCAGCGGAGTGCCGTCGGACCGAGCGTCGATCTCGGTCCTACGCCGCGGACGGGCTTCTCATTCTCGCTGGGGCCGGACCCCACGGACCCGACGACCGTCGGTCGCCCGCCGTGGACCATGCGCGGCGTCGACGGCAACGACCACCTGGCGGCCCGGCTGTCACCGACCGAGGCCGCGAAGGCCGGGTCCCCCGGCGGGATGGCCCTCGACCTGAGCCTCACGTCCGCCAAGCCGCCGGCGCTCGAAGGCGGTGCCGGCTGGATCGACTTCGGCCAGGCCGGCGGCTCGTACTACTACTCGCGGACCGATCTCCTCGTGACCGGCACGATCACGGTCGCCGGCAGGGCGATGCAGGTCGCCGGCACGGCCTGGTTCGACCACCAGTGGGGCGATTTCATCGCCGTCGGGGGCGGCGGCTGGGACTGGTTCGCCCTCAACCTGGCCGACGGCACCGACCTCACGCTGTCCATGGTCCGGGCCGCCGACGGCAGCGATTCCCTGGTCTATGGAACGGTGGTCGACAAGGCGGGCCGGGCGGTCCATCTCGATCGGGGTGCGTTCAGCGTTGCCGTCTCGGGTCACTGGACGTCGCCCGTGACGGGCGCGACGTACCCGGCCGGCTGGACGGTGTCGATTCCCAGCCAGGCGCTCCAGATCAGCCTTCGACCGACGGTGGCCGGCCAGGAGCTCGACACCAGGGCGACGACCGGCGTCGTCTACTGGGAGGGATCGCAGGTGGTCCAGGCGGTCCACGCCGGCCAGGCGATCGGCGGGGAGGGCTACGTCGAGCTGACCGGCTACGGCCCGGGCGGCTGACCCCCGGCTGGCCTAGCCGGAGGGCGACGGGCTGGCCGCCGGGCTCGGCTGGAGGCTGGGCAGGCGCGTCGAAGGGCTCGGGGACGAGCTGGGGGCCGGCGTGGGCTGCCCGGGTAGCTCCATGCCGGCGGACGCGGCCAGCTTGAAGGCGTCGGACTGGATCGTGGGCAGGACGTCCAATGCGGTGACCATCTGCTTGCCTGCCGCGGCATAGCCGGACTTGGCGGCCAGCTGGAGACTCAGGCCGCTCGCCGCAATTGACCGGATCTGGGCATACAGCCGCCCGACCGATGCCTGGAGAGGGGCCGCCTCGGGCCAGGCGCTCAGGTAGCCGACGACCGAAGCGCCGTATGTCGCCGCTGCCGACATCTGGCGGAGGGTCGCCGAGAGGGCACCCGTGTCGACCGAGCTCGCCTTGAGCTCGCGCTTGAGCGTCGCCAGGGAGCCCGCGAGCTGGCTGTTCGTCGAGGCAATCTGGCGCAGCGCGCTGGCCGCGAGGGGATCGACATTCTCGATGCTTGCGGACGGGACCGGGGCAGACGCGCTCGCGGCAGGACTGCCCGGGACGACGATGGCCGGAACCTGGGTTTGCGCCGGCGCATGGCCGAGGCCAGTGATCCAGACGACCGCGATGCCACCGACGAGGAGACCCAGGACAGCGCCCGTCGTGAGGAAGAGGAGCGCCCGGGATGCAGCGACGCCCATGAGGATGCGCATCCCGCAGCCCGTGCAGCGCACCAGCCCATCGGCGACCGGCCGGCCACAACGGGGACACGAGACGTAGGCGCCCTGCGGGCCGTCCCCGATCAGCATGTCGGCCGACCCTTGGGACGGGTCGGCTTGCTTTCCTATGCGCGGCATCGAAACCATTCTGCCAGCCTACCCATCCGCGGAACCGGCGGAGATCGATCGATCGTCCTGCCGCCGGGGAGGACGCCGCCGAGGGCCGTCAGGCCGGCCCCGATCGACGGAGGGTGATCGCGGCAACGATCCAGCCGGCCACGATCGTCACGGCGTACCCCGCGCACCAGACGCAGATGGCGCCGATCACGAAGAGCTCGAGGTACGTGAGGTAGGCGACGAACAGGACCCCGAGCAGGCCGAGGCCGTACAGGCCGAGGAGCGCCCGGCGATCACTCGTCCGCCACCAGGCAACCGCCAGGCCGACGAGGACGACCGAGAAGCCGACCCCGAAGAACGCCACGGGGATGCCGAGGATCTCGCTGTACGAGCTGAGTGCGACCGTTTCACAGCCGTGCAACGGGCCGCAGACCGGCAAGCCTCCACTCAGCCGGGTCAGCGCCAGGTAGGCCGCGATGGCCAACCCGATGAGCGAGAGGCCCGTTGCGGCTGGCCCGCTTCGACCGGCGGTCATGGCGCGGCGGATCCGCTGGGTTGCGCCGATCCCGCCGTGGCCGGGCTCGCCGAGGGAGCACCGGGGCTCGACGCAGGCGCCAGCGCCCGGATCTCGGTCGCGAGGGCGGCGTACGTCGTGAGCGACTGGAGCTTGTCATTGACGAAGATGGCCGGTGTGCCGGTGATCCCGAGGGCGGAGCCGGCGGAGAATTCGGCCTGCACGGCGGCCGCCTTGGCAGGATCCGCGAGGCAGGTGTCGAACGTCGCCTGGGTGAGCCCCACCTTCAGGGCGATCGCGTCGAGCTTCGCCCGCGTGAACCAGCCATGGTTCTCGCCATTCGGGTTCTGGTTCGCATACAGCCAGTCGTGGTACGGCCAGAACTTGCCCTGATCGCCGGCGCACTGCGCCGCGACCGCCGCGTCAAGCGATTCGTCGGGGGAATGACCCGAGCCGATGAACGAGAAATCGTGGAACTGGTAGCGGACGACACCGGCCGCCACGAAGTTCTCGACGATGTTCGGCTCCCACTGGCTGCTCCAGATCTGGCAGTACGGACACTGGTAGTCCTCCCAGGCGTCGACCTTCACCGGGGCGCCGGCCGAGCCGAGGATCGTGCCCTGGCTGGGGATCGAGGCGGCCACCGGGTTGGCGGGCGGGTTGAGGACGGCCGGATTCGTGGTCACGGCCTGCTTCGAGTTCAGGACGATGATCAGGATGATCGTGGCGATGACGGCCAGCGCGGTCGTGATTGCGGTCGGGCTCTTCCAGAGCGGTCGCGGCGCAGGCACGTACTTTGCCCGTCGGGGAGTCGACATTCCGCTCTGTTGAGCGTTCGGCTGGCCGCCTGCGGCCGGCCGGCGCTGCTTGCGCTGGCAGCGTCGGGAGGCTGGACCAGGGGGTGGCGGTTGCTTGGGGATGACGCGCCTCGATGGTCCGTCAGCCGCGCCGGCTGTTGGCCGCCTGGCAGTCCGGGCAGATCCCGAAGAGCTCGAGGCGATGCGACTGGATCTTGAATCCCGTGGCCTTGCCGACCTCGCGGGCCACGGCCGGCATCCCGCAGGCCTCGACCTCTGTCGTCCTGGCGCACTGCGAGCAGATGACGTGGTGGTGATGGATCGGCTCGCACTCGACATACGCGTGCTCGCCGCTCGGCAGGTCCACCCGCTCGACCGCGCTGAGCTCCGTGAACAGCTCGAGCGCCCGGAAGATCGTGGCCCGGCCGACATCGAGCCGTCGCTCGCGAGCGTCATCGACGAGGTCGGCGGCGGTGAAGTGACCCTCTCGACCGGCAATCAGGCCGGCCACGACCCGGCGCGGCTCCGTCAGGCGGTAGCCGGCCCGGTCGAGCACGGTCACGATCGTCGAGGCATCGGGCATGACCCGACGATACCACGGATCTACCCGATTCTCCGCCGGACGTTGACGATACCGAGTCTCACTCAGTATCGTGGTCGAATTCGTACGAGGCCTTCCGTGACCCGCCATCCGTTGAGACTCAATCTGACCGTCGCCGGGATCCTCCTGGCGACCGCCGGGCTCGCCGCCTGCACCGGCCCGGCATCGTCCGGCACCTCCGCTCCAACGGCGCCCGACCTCGGCGGGCCGTCGCCGGCCGGAGCTGGCGCGCCGATCGCCGTGCTTGGCACGGAAAACTTCTACGCCGACCTGCTGGCCGAGATCGGTGGAGCCCGGGTCGCCGCCACGAGTCTCCTCAACGACCCCAATGCGGATCCTCACGCGTTCGAGAGCAGCGCCCAGACCGCGATGGCGGTCGCCGATTCCCGGCTGGTGATCGTCAATGGCCTCGGCTATGACGCGTTCATGGACAAGCTCCTGGCCGCGTCGCCGAGCACGACCCGCACGGTCGTCAACGTCCAGCGGCTCCTCGGCCTGGCCGACGGGGCGAATGCCCATATCTGGTACGACCCGGTCACGATGCCCCGGGTTGCGGCCGCCGTGACCGCAGCCCTCGGCACGATCGACCCGGCGAACGCCTTCTACTTCGCTGCCCGCGAAGCGCTCTACCTGGCTTCGCTCCAACCTCTCACGGCTAAGATCGCCGAGATGAAGTCCCGCTTCGACGGCGCTCCGATCGCCTTCACGGAGCCCGTTGCCGGCTACGTGGCAACGGCGATCGGGCTGCAGGTCCTGACACCCAAGGGCTTCGAGAAGTCCATCGAGGACGGCACCGACCCGGCCCCGGCGGACGTCGCCGACGAGAGCGACCTGCTGACCGGCAAGAAGGTCAAGGTGCTCCTCTACAACAGCCAGGTCACGTCGCCGATCACGACCGAGATCCAGGACCTGGCCGTCAGCAGCGGAATCCCCGTCGTCGGTGTCGCCGAGACGATCCCGGCCGAGTACCCGGATTTCGCGACCTGGCAGCTCGGGCAGCTCGGGCAGCTCGAGCAGGCGCTCGGCGGTGGCTGAGTCCGTGGCTGAGCAGAACCGGCCGGTCTCGGTCCGCTTCAGCGACGCCACCCTCGACTACCACGACCGGCGGGTCTGGACCGACCTGTCGCTGGAGTTCCAGGAGCCCTCGTTCGTCGCCATCCTCGGACCGAACGGCTCCGGCAAGACCTCCCTCCTGCGGGTGATCCTGGGCCTCACGCCCCTGTCCGGGGGCACGGTCGAGGTGCTCGGAGAGGCACCCCGGCGGGGCAACCCCGGGATCGGCTACGTGCCCCAGCACCAGTCGTTCGACCAGGACCTGCCGCTTCGCGGCCGGGACCTTGTCCAGCTCGGGATCGACGGCCATCGCTGGGGAATCGGGCGTCCCTCGGCGGCGGCCCGGCGCCAGGTGAGCGAGGTGATCGAGGCGGTCGAGGCCACGGCCTATGCCGACGCTCCGATCGGCCGGCTCTCGGGCGGCGAGCAACAGCGCCTGCGGATCGCCCAGGCGATCGTCGGTGACCCACGACTCCTCCTGTGCGACGAGCCGCTGGCCAGCCTCGACCTCCACCACCAGCAGGAGATCACCGACCTGATCGGCGGCTGGCAGAAGCGAACGGGACGGACGGTCCTGTTCGTGACCCACGACGTCAACCCGATCCTGAGCATGGTCGACCGGGTGCTGTTCGTCGTGAACGGGCGCTGGGCAGCGGGCACGCCCGATGAGGTCCTGACGTCGGAGCGGATGTCAGACCTGTACGGCTCGCACGTCGACGTCATCCGGGTCCACGGCCGGGTCCTCGTGGTCAGCGACTCGACCGGCTCCGGGTTCGAGCTCGAGGAGCCCCATCACCTGCCCGAGATCCATGCCGGTGGCGGTCCGGGCGGGGGCTCCGGCTCGGGCACGGGCTCCCGGATCGAGCCCTGATGGATCAGCTCATCCGCCTGCTCGGCTATGCGTTCGTCCAGAACGCGATCGCCGCGGGAATCGTCATCGCGATCGTGTCGGGGATCGTCTCCCGGTTCGTCGTTGCCCGGAACATGGCGTTCGCGGTTCACGCCCTCGCCGAGCTCGGCTTCACCGGCGCAGCCGGGGCAATCCTGCTGGGCACGTCGCCCGAGATCGGACTCCTCGTCGGTACGACGATCACGGCGATGTTCATCGGGGCGCTCGGCGTCCGGGTCCGGGAGCGCGACGCGGTCGTCGGGGTGGTCCTCGCCTTCGGCCTCGGCCTGGGCGTGCTGTTCATCACCCTCTATCCGCACTACGCGAGCGAAGCCCTGAACATCCTGTTCGGGACGATCACCGGCGTGAGCATCTCGGACGTGCTCCTGCTGCTCGCGATCGGGGTCGTGACCCTCGTGGCGATGGCCGTGGTCTACCGACCGCTGACGTTCGCGACGGTCGACCCGGAGGTCGCCGAGGCCCGCGGCGTTCCCGTGCGGGCACTGGCGGTGGTCTTCCTGCTGATCATGGCGGCGGCCGTCGCCGAGGCCGTCCAGATCATCGGCGTGCTGTTGATCCTGACCCTGCTGATCACTCCCGGCGCCTCGGCCGAGCGGCTCACGGCCCGACCGGGGCGGGCGACCGTGTACAGCGTGGCGATCGCCCTGGTGTGCGTGCTGGGCGGCATCCTCCTGGCCCTGATCACGAACGTCGCGGTCAGTGTCTTTGTCACGTCGCTCAGCTTCGTCATCTACCTCGGCGCCCGATTCGTGGTGGGTCCGACACTGCTCGGCCGCGAGCAACGCCGGCGCGACGTCGGTGCTGGAGGCGAGGGCGCGGCCGCGGCTTCGTAGGGCCCCGCCGGTCGGCCCGGCGGTGGTTCTTGCCGCTCTTCCGGATTACCAGCTCGAGTGGTGGTAAGGAAGGATTCGAGCGGGCGAGGAGCGAAATCGAGCTGGGCCCGGTCGATTCCACGCACGGCCGAGGTCTGTCGGCCGGCGCGTCGTCGTGGATCGACGCCAATTGTCTACATACCACCACAGGGGCTGGTAGTCCGGGATTGTCTTCGGGATATCAAGCTCCCTGATCGCCTCGCGCCGATGGAAGCGCCGATTCAACGTCGAGCTCGGCTCCGCGCCCGGTGATCAGACGGAATGTTCGTCCGGAGCCGCTGTTGCGGACAATCGAAGGGCGGTCGGCCGTGCGAACGGCACACCGAGTCGGCGCCGGGCTCGAAACCGCGGTTCTGTCACGCCGGGCAGGACAAGGGCCCATCAACCGGGCAGGCACAAGCCGCCGATGATCCTAGCCGGCGACCGCCGCCAGCTCGGCGGCCGTGGGCATGCCTTCGCGGGCGCCAACCCGGGTGGTGGCCAGGCCGCCTGCCGCGACGGCGCGCCGAACGGCCACATCAAGCGCACGGCCCTCGGCTAGAGACGCGGCCAGGGCGCCGTTGAACGCGTCGCCGGCGCCGGTCGTGTCGATCACGTCGACCGGGATCGCCGGCGCGGACCACGGCTCGCCCTCGTTTGGCACGACCAACGCGCCTTCCGAGCCGAGGGTGACGATCACCGCCTCCCGAACCGCGAGGCCGCGCGCGGCCGCAACCACGTCCGAGCCGGGCTCGACTCCGGCAAGGCGCCAGAGCTCGCCACGGTTCGGGGTGAGGAGGTCCACCGATTCGAACCAGGCCGGATCGACGCCCGCGGCCGGCGCCGGATTGAAGATCGTGCGTGCGCCGCCAGCCGAGCCGCCCGTCAGCGCGGTTGCGGCCGCGGCCGGCACCAGCTCGTTCGAGACAAGGACGACGTCGCCCGCCAACGACCCGAGCCGGCCAAGCTCACGCTGGATCGCGTCCGAACCGATCGCAAGGTTCGCCCCGGAAGCCACCGAGATGACGTTCTCGCCGGCGTCGTCGACGAGGATCAGGGCGATTCCCGTCGCAGCGTCCGGGTCGGCGACCAGGCCCGTGACGTCCACGCCCGCGATGGCCAGCGCCAACCGGGCATCCTCACCGAACCAATCCACGCCGACGGCGCCGATCATGTGGACCGAGGCGCCGAGCCGCGCGGCGGCCACCGCCTGGTTGCCGCCCTTGCCGCCGGGATGCTGCTCGAAGGAGCCGCCCGTGACCGTCTCGCCCGGCGCGGGCAGGCGGGCCGAACGGACGACGAGGTCGATGTTGACGCTGCCGACGACGATGACCCGGCCGCTCATCGCTGGAATCGCCTAGGAGCCGGTGATGAACTCGCCGCCGTCGACGCCGATCGTCTCGCCGTTGATGAAGTCGGTGCCCTCACCGCTCAACGCGACAATCGCATTGGCGACATCTTCGGGGGTCGTCATCCGGCCGGTCGGGTTCCGGCGGGTGGCGGCGTCGATGATCATGTCGTGCTCGGGGATCTTCATCAGTGCCGGGGTCTTCGTCACGCCGGCCCGGATCGTGTTGCAGGTGATCCCGTCGCCGCGCCGGGCGAGCTCCATGGCCAGCTGCCGGACGTGCGATTCGAGGGCCGCTTTCGCCGACGAGACGACGCCGTAGCTCGGGACCACCCGGCTCGAGCCTTCCGAGGTCATCGCGTAGATCTTCGAGCCCTGCTCGAGGAAGCCGGCCCGATAGAGATCCTGGACCCAGTAGACGAGGCTGTTGGCCATGACGTCCTGGGTCATCTCCATCTTCTTGCGATCAACGGCGGCCTTGGGGTCGTCGGCGATGAACGGCACGAGCGAGCCGAAGGCCAGGGAATGCATCACGACGCGCACGTACGGATGGCGGCCGGCCGCCCGGCTCTGTTCGAAGCGCTCGGCAAAGGTGGCCAGCGCGGCGGCGCGCTTCTCGTCGTCGGCGGCGTTCATGTTGATGAAGAGCGCCTCCGAGCCCAGCGCCGTGATCGCCTCCTTGACCTCCTCAACGTGGGCCAGCGCGGCCCGGAAGTCGAGATGGACGCCGAGGATCCTGTAGCCCTTGGCGGCCAGCGCCCGGGAGGTGGCCTCGCCCATGCCACTCGACGCTCCAAGGATCAGCGCCCAGCGCTCACGCTCGTCGGTCATCGGGGTCGTTCTCCGTCAGCGTCCGGCCAATGGGTAGCCGCGCCCCGAGTCTAGCCGCCGGCGCGGGCGCCGGCGGCAGTGAGCCTGCAGGCCTGCACGAATCTCAGATGACGCCGTCGGCCCGCAGCCGCTCGATCGCGGCCTGCTCGTAGCCAAGCTCCGCAAGGATCTCGGCGGAATGCTCGCCGAGCAGCGGGGGCGCGCTGCGGATCGTCGCCGGCGTCGCCCCAAGCTTGAACGGGACGCCCACCTGGCGAAGGGCGCCGAGCAGCGGATGCTCGACCTCCACATTCATCTCGCGGGCCCTGGCCTGCCCGGATTCGAGCGCCTCGAGGACCCCCTGGATCGGACCGCAGGGAACCTCGGCCGCCTCGAGCCGCTCGAGCCAGGTGCTCGTCGGCGCGCCGGCGA
>JANWLH010000140.1 GCA_025450915.1 Candidatus Limnocylindrales bacterium
CCCACATCGGCGACGTGATGATCAAGGAACCCGTTGCTGTCGGCGTGCTGGCCGACCAGGACGAGGTCGCCGAAGTCGTCGCCCACTACAACCTGCTGGCCGTCCCGGTGATCGACGAGGAGGGCCGCCTGGCCGGAATCGTCACGGTCGATGACGCGCTCGATACGGTCCTGCCCACCGCCTGGAAGCGGCGCCTGCCGCGCCTCTTCGCGCGCAGCTAGGCCGGACGCGGGCAGGGACCGAATCATGCCGCAGCTGCCCACCGTCCGGGGCGTCGCCAAGCAGGCCGAGACGGGCGCCCGCCGGGCGGTCGAGACCTGGCGCCACCCGACCGAGCGACGACGCCGGCTGCCCGCCCGGCCCCCGCGGATCGGGCTCCTCAGCCGTCTCGGCGACCGGATCGCGAACCGCGAGTTCCTGCGCCTGCGGGGCCGCTTCCGCGGCCGCCGGGGCCTGCTGGCGTTCCTCGCGGTCATGGGCCCCGGGCTGATCGCGGGCGTCGCCGGCAACGACGCCGGTGGCATCACGACGTACAGCGTGATGGGCGCCCAGACCGGCCTCGGGCTGCTGTGGGTCTTTCCGATCACGATCATCATCCTGGCCGTCGTGCAGGAGATCGCCGCCCGCCTGGGAGTCGTCACCGGGCAGGGCCTGTCGGACCTGATCCGCGACCGCTTCGGTGTCCGCTGGACGGCCTTCGCGATGCTCGTCCTGCTCGTCGCCAACCTGGCCAACACCGTGGCCGAGTTCTCGGGCGCGGCGGCGGCCCTCGAGATCTTCGGCGTCTCGCGCTACATCAGCGTGCCCCTGGTCGCCGTGCTGATCTGGGCGCTCGTCCTGTTCTCGAGCTACCGGACCGTCGAACGGGTCTTCCTGGCGATCGCCCTGGTCTTCATCACGTACATCTTCTCGGCGTTCCTCGCCCACCCCGACTGGGGCCAGGTCGGCCACGCCCTGATCTCGCCCAGCATCGATGGCCTGTCCGGGAGCGTCCTCCTGCTGATCGTCGGAGTCGTCGGGACGACGATCACGCCGTACATGCAGTTCTACCTCCAGAGCGCCGTGGCCGAGAAGGGGATCGGCGAGGACGAGCTGGTCCTCGAACAGGCGGATGCGGTCGGTGGAGCGGTCTGGACGAACGTGATCGCGGTCTTCATCGTGATTGCGACAGCGCTCACGATCTACGCTGTCGGCGGCACGATCAGCTCGGCGAGCGACGCGGCCCTGGCACTCAAGCCGGTGGCCGGCAACCTCGCCGAGATCCTCTTCGCGGTCGGCCTCTTCGGGGCGAGCGTCCTCGCGGCGACGATCATGCCGATCTCGACCTCGTTCGTGATCTGCGAGGCGTTCGGCTGGGAGTCGGGCGTCGGCAAGCGCTTCAGCGACGCCCGGGCCTTCTTCGGGATCTACACGTTCGTCCTGTTCGCCGGCGCGCTGGTGGTGCTGATCCCGGGGATCAGCCTGCTGCCGGTGATCCTCTCTTCGCAGTACCTCCAGGGCCTGCTGCTCCCGATCGTGCTGGTCTTCATGGTCCTGCTGGTCAACGACAAGGCGCTGATGGGCAAGCACGCCAATGGCCGGATCGCCAACGTGATCGCGTGGGTCGCCGTGGGCCTCGTGATCCTCCTCGACCTGGTCCTGCTGGCGGTCGCCGCCCTGGGCGTTTTCGGAGTCTCCGTTGGCTGAGCGGCCGACCGTCGTCTGGCTGGCGACGGCGCCCGTCAAGGCGATGGCCCTGTACGAACGGTCCGAGATCGATGTGGGGCCCAGCGGCATCATCAACGATCGGCGATTCCTGCTGATCGACCCGCGGCATCGGCTCGTCGCGGGCAAGCGGCTGGGCATCCTGGCGACGATCGTGCCCATGATCACGCCCACGCTCGGTCCCGAGCCCGAAAGGCTCGCCCTGCACTTTCCCGACGGTTCGGTGACCGCCGGGGCGGTCGAGCTGGGGTCGCCGGTCGGCGCGATCCTGTACGGCGAGGAGCGACCCGCCCATCAGGTCGATGGGCCGTTCTCGGCACGACTGAGCGAATGGGCCGGGCAACCGCTCCGCCTCGTCCGCGTGGACGCCGAGAGCGGGGGCATCGACCGGGCGCCTGACGGCGGCGGCTTCACGATCATCTCGCGCGGGTCGCTCCGGGCCCTGGCTGCCGCCGCAGGGCTCGACGTGCCGCTCGACCCGCGCCGGTTCCGGATGTCGGCGGTCGTCGACGGGGTCGAGCCGTACGGGGAGGAGGCCTGGCTGGGACGTCGCGTGCGGCTCGGCGAGGTGGTCGTGGCACCTCGCGGCAACGTCGGCCGCTGCGCGGTCACGACGCACGACCCGGACACGGGCCGGCGCAGCCTCGACACGCTCCAGCTGCTGGCCGATACGCGGGGCGGTGTGCCGACGACCGAGGCACTGCCGTTCGGGGTGTGGGGCACGGTCCTCGAGCCCGGCCGCATCAGGCTGGGCGACGAGGTCACGCTCCTCGACTGAGCTGGGCTCCGAGTGGCCCGGGCGTCCCGTTCGGCTGGCTCCCGGGCATCAAGCCCGCGGCTCTTAGCCGCGTCCGTGCTCCGTGCATGAGCATGCGCGACGATCGTCTAGCGTCGGCTCGGACCGCGGGATCCAGCGAGGGCCGCTCCCGCGCCGCCGTGGGTACGTGGTACCTCAAATGGCCGATTCGGCGGACTGCCGTGGGCCGCGAACCCGTCTCCGATGACCCTTGGCCCCCTTTCCACGCTCAGACGTGTCGTGCCGACGGTGACGTGAGCAGCTCGACTCGGTACCCAGATCGCGGAAGAGGCCGATTTGAGGTACCAGGTACCCGCGGCGCAGCAGCGCGGCCTCGAGGGAAAGGCACGGGCTTGAACGCCGCCCGGCACCGCCCGCTGCCCGCCCGGCCGTCGCTCAGGCGGCGCCTCTCGCCAGGGGGAACCCCGCGGCGGCCCATTCGTCGACACCGCCGGCCACCCAGCTCACGTTGGTGAACCCGGCCGCGTCGAGGAGCGCCGTCGCGACGCTGGCTCGGTAGCCGCTGGCGCACATCGCGGCGATCGGGCGATCGCGAGGCAGGTCGGCCAACCGCCCCGGGAGGTCCCCTGCCCCGATGTGCCAGGCGCCCGGCACGTGGCCCGCCTCGTACTCGCTCGGCTGGCGGACGTCGACGACGAGCGGCGCAGCACGGCCACCGCGATCGACGGCCCGGGCGAGGGCGGCGACGCCGATCCGGCCGTTCGACTCGGTCGGCAGGCCCGCCTCGATCCAGGTCCCGATTCCCCCGTCGAGGTAGCCGGCGACGGATTCGTGGCCGATCCTCAGCGCCTGCCGGATGGCGTCGTCCCAGGTCGCCCGGTTCGCGCCGCTCGCGGCCCCGCCGCCGCCCGGCAGGATGAACACGACCGGCAGGTCCAGGTCGACGACCCAGCCCAGCCAGGTCCCGAACGACGAGCCCGCCGGGATCGACAGCGAGCCGGGGATATGGCGTTCGGCGAACGCTCGCGGTGAGCGCAGGTCGACGAGGGCCGCGCCGCCCGTCTGGAGGTGGCGGAGGCCGGCCAGCGAAACGGGCATCGGCGCGGGAATGCCACCGAGGACCCGCGGTCCGGCCTGGTTGATCGAGCGCATCCGGGCGAAGTAGCGGGGCACGGCCGGCTGGCCGGCCAGGAGCAGGCGGGCGAACTCGTCGACCTCAGCCGGCTGGAGGAGCGGGTTGAACCGGCGCTCGAAGCCGATCGTCGAGCTGGCCGTCGAGCCGATCCCGGTGGAGCACAGCGAGCCAGCGCCGTGGGTCGGGAAGACACCCACGAAATCCTCGTGGCGGAGGATCGAATCGTGGAGCGAGTGGAACATTGCCTCGGCGTACGGGCGGGCATGCTCCGCGCCGAGGAGATCGGTCCGGCCGACGGCGCCGACGAGGAGCGACCCGCCCGTGAACATCAGCACCGGCGCCTCGGCACGGCTCAGGTCGGCAACGGCGTAGGCGACGTGCTCGGGGGTATGGCCGGGCGTGTCGAGGACCCGGAAGCGCAGGCCGCCGACGACGGCCGAGTCTCCGTCGCGCAGCGGCCGGTGCTCATAGCCGAGCTCGGCCCCGGCCCCGATCAGCTGCTCGGCGCCGGTCGTGGCGGCGAGCTCCCGGCCGCCCGAGACGTAGTCGTTGTGGAGATGGGTTTCGATCACGTGGCTGATCCGCAGGCCCCGCTCGTGGGCGGCGGCCACGTAGACGTCGATGTCCCGACGCGGGTCGACGACCGCAGCCAGGCCGGCCTCCTCATCGCCGATCAGGGTCGACAGGTGGCCGAGCCCCTCGACCTGGAACTGGCGGATGAACATCAGGGCGGTGGAACCCGCCTACATCATCACGAGGCCGCCGTCGACGGCCAGCACCTGTCCGGTGATGAAGGCCGCCTCGTCGGATGCGAGGAAGGCGACGGCGTAGGCGATCTCGTCGGTGGTCCCGAAGCGGCCGAGTGGCGTGGCCGCGGTGATCTGGCTCGTGAGGGATTCCGGCAGGTCCGCCGTCAGCTCGGTCAGGACGAAGCCCGGGGCGACGGCATTCGCGGTGATCCCCCGGCTGGCCAGCTCGCGGGCCGTGGCCTTGGTCAGGCCGATCAGGCCGGCCTTGGCCGCCGAGTAGTTTGCCTGGCCCATCTGGCCCGCCTGGCCGGAGACGCTCGTGATGTTGATGATCCGGCCGCTCTTCGCCTTGAGCATCGGCCGGGTGACGGCCTTGATCGCGTAGAACGCCCCGAACAGGTTCGTCTCGAGGACCTCGCGCCAGGCGTCGACGCTCATCCGCATGATCAGGTCGTCACGGGTGATCCCGGCGTTGTTGACCAGGATGTCGACCTTGCCGAAGGCCTCGAGGGCCGCCTTGACCAGGCCCTCGGCCGTCGCCGGATCGACCGCGTCGCCCTGGAAGGCGATCGCCCGCCGGCCGAGGGCCGTGACCGCGGCCACCGTCTCCTCGGCAGCCGCCGCGTTGCCCCGATAGCTGAACGTGATGTCGGCGCCCTGCGTCGCCAGGCGCAGGACGATCGCCCGGCCGATGCCTCGCGAACCCCCGGTGACGACGGCGCTCCGGCCGGACAGATCGATCATCGGCTGGACCTCCTCGGGCAGGCGGAGCGTGGATCAGCGGAGCGCAGGTCAGCGCAGCGCTGGATGGGCGGCCGGCTCGGGCTCGCCCGGGACGACATTGGACAGGTCGAGAGGAACGCGGCCCGGCCGGGCGAGGATCTCGGCAAGCGCGTCCGGGATCGGGTCGACCGAATCCCAGTCGACCGGCGGCCGGACGTGGACCGAATCGGGTGAGACCGCGTCGCCCAGGGCGCCTCGCACGGGATCGGCCGTCCACTGGATGGCGACGGCGCCCGAGGTGAAGCCGGCGCCGAAGGCGACGATGACGATCCGATCGCCGACCTTGATCCGGCCGCTGTTCGCGGCTTCGGCCAGGGCGATCGGGATCGAGGCGGCCGACGTGTTGCCGTAGCGGTCGACGTTGACGAACATCCGGTCCATCGACAGGTCGAGGCCCTTGGCGACGGCCTCGATGATCCGCACGTTGGCCTGGTGGGGAATGATCAGGCTGATGTCGTCCGGCTGGAGCCCGGCATGCTCGATCGCCGCCAGGGCGGTCGTCGCCAGCGTCCGCGTCGCGAACCGGTAGGTCTCGCGACCCTCCATCCGGATGAAGTGCTCGCCGCGGGCAATCGTCGCCGCCGACGGCGGGCTCTTCGAGCCACCGGACGGCAGCCAGATCATGTACGCGCCCTGGGGCTCGGTCGTGAGCTCGATGCCCAGGCCGCCGCCGGGCTCGTCGGACGCCGAGAGGACGACTGCTCCGGCACCGTCGCCGAAGAGGATGCAGGTGTTGCGGTCGGTGTAGTCAAGGAATCGAGTCAGCAATTCGGCCCCGATGACCACGACGTGCTTCGCCATTCCACTCGTGATGTACGCCTGCGCGGTCGCGTAGCCGTAGACGAATCCCGAGCAGGCTGCGGCAAGGTCCATGGCCGTGGCCTTCGTGTTGCCGATCGCCTCTTTCACGAGTGCCGCCGTCGCGGGCATCCAGTAGTCGGGGGTCAAGGTCGCGAGCAGGATCAGGTCGACGTCCTCGGGCTTGATCCCGGCAACGGCGATCGCCCGGAGCGCGGCCACGGCGGCCATCGAGGCGGTCGTCTCGTGGGCCGCGGCAACGCGCCGCTCGCGGATGCCGGTGCGGCTGACGATCCACTCGTCGGACGTGTCGACCATTCGCTCGAGATCGGCATTGGTCAGGACGCCGGCCGGCGCGTAGCGTCCCCAGCCGGTCAGGTGAGCGTAGCGGGGGCGCGTTTCTGCGGTCACAGCGGCTCCACCTCCACGAGCGGCTGGCGTGCCTTGACCAGCTGGCCGCTTTCCGCGACCACCCGGACGACCCGCCCCGCCAGGTCCGACTTGATCTCATTGAACAGCTTCATTGCCTCGATCAGCCCGATGACCTGGCCGACCGCGACCTCGCCGCCGACCTGGACGTAGTTGGCCGAGCCCGGAGCGGGCGACGCGTAGAAGATCCCGGTGAGCGGCGCCTTCACCGATGGACGGGCGACCTCGGCCGTCGCAGCCGCGGCGCCGGGTCCCGGGCCGACCGGCACGGCCGCGATGGCCGGATCGCCGCCAGGGCCGGTCCGCACGGCACCCGCCTTGCGCAGGATCAGCCCGGTCTCGCCGGCCTCGACCTCGAGCTCGGTCAGCTCGCTGCGCTCGAGCAGCACGGCGAGGCGATCCACCAGGCCGAGCAGCGAGCGATCGACGGCGCCCAGGTCGGCGGCGGCGGGCGCGGCCGGCGACATCGACTCGGGCAGGGCCCCGGTCGGCGGGCCGTCGGGAACCGGTGTCACCTCGTCGGTCATCCGTCGAACCGGGTGAAGATGAGGGCGCTGTTCTGGCCACCGAAGCCGAACGAGTTGCTGAGCGCGGTCCGGACGTCGTGACGGGTCGCGACCAGTGGCGTCAGGTCGAGGCCGGCGCCTTCCTCGTCCGGATCGGTCAGGTTGATCGTCGGCGGGACGATCCCCGTGCGGATCGTCTGGATCGTGGCCACGGCCTCGATCGCGCCGGCCGCGCCCAGGGTATGGCCGAGCATCGACTTGTTGGCCGTCACGGGAACCTCGGGAGCCCGCCCGCCGAGGATCGTCTTGATCGCCATCAGCTCGGCCTTGTCGCCCGGCGGAGTCGAGGTCGCGTGGGCGTTCACGTGGTCGATCGCCTCGGCCGTGAGCCCGGCTTTGGCCAACGCTCGGCGGGCGGCCCGGACCGCTCCGCTGCCGCCCGGCGCGGGCAGGGTGATGTGCTCTGCATCGGCCGTGGCCCCGTAGCCGATCAGCTCCGCAAGCGGCTCGGCGCCGCGCGCCCGGGCATGCTCGAGCTCTTCGAGGACGAGGATGCCGCAGCCCTCGCCGATGACGAAGCCGTCCCGGGCGGCATCGAACGGCCGGGAGGCGCCGGCCGGGTCGTCGTTGCGGGTCGAGAGGGCGCGCATCGCGCAGAAGCCGGCCACCAGCGCTTCCTGGACCCCTGCCTCGGAGCCGCCCGCGACCATCACGTCGGCATCGCCCCGCCGGATGATCTCCCATGACTCACCGATCGCGTGGCCGCCGGTCGCGCATGCCGAGACGATCGCGAAGTTCGGCCCGAGTGCGCCGAAGGTGATCGACAGTTGCCCGGCGCCGACGTTGGGAATCGCCATCGGCACGAAGAACGGGCTCACCCGGTCGGGCCCCCGCGTCGCATTGATCTCGATCTGCTCGCACAGCGTGTTCACGCCGCCAAGGCCGGTGCCCAGGATGATCCCGGTCGCTTCGGCGAGGGCTCCTTCGAGACGGCCGGGGAGGCCGGCCTGGTCGAGCGCCTCGCGGGCGGCCACCAATCCGAGCTGCGTGTATCGATCGGCGCGGCGCAGCTCCTTGCGGTCGAGGACGTGGCTCGCGTCGAATTCGCCCACCGAGGCCGCGATCTTCGAATCGACCCGGTCGGGCTCGAACGAGCTGATCCGGGTCACCCCGGAGCGCCCGGCGATCAGGCCTTCCCAGGTCGCCTGGACGCCGACGCCGATGCCCGACATGACACCCATCCCGG
>JANWLH010000141.1 GCA_025450915.1 Candidatus Limnocylindrales bacterium
AGCCGAACCGCGCCGGGGAGGTCAACCGCGTGCTGGCCACCGCCGGCATCTACGCCTCGGGCCTGGAGAGCGGCAGCGACCTCGAATCGCTCTTCCTCGAGCTGACCTCGGCCGCGCCACCGCCGACGGCCAACGGGCCGGCCAGCGTCGTTCCGGGGAACTGGCAATGAGGCTCCTCGTCTCGACCCTGGGCAAGCTCCGCAGCCGCCTGGCGACCTGGCTCACCCTGGGCCTGCTGATCGGCCTGATGGCCCTGATCTACCTGGCCGTGGGCGCGACGGCCAAGGACACCGTCAACCGGCCGAATGGCCAGGCAGTTCTCCTGTTGATCACGTTTCCCGGCGCCTACGGCCTGATCCTCGGGTTTGTCCTGGGCCTGGGCGGCCTGTTCGTGCTGGCCTATGCGGCGGCCATCGCGGGCTCCGAATGGACCTGGGGCACGCTCAAGACCGCGGTCGCGCGGGGCGAGAGCCGGAGCCGCTACATGCTGACGACCTACGTCGGGATCGCGATCCTCGCGGGGATCGGGATGCTCGTCGCCTTCGCCGTCGGCGTCGTCGTCACGTTCCTGGCGGCCAAGCTCGCGGGCGTCTCGACCGACGGGATCACCGACACCTCGATCTTCGGCAACCTGCCCGAGCAGTTCCTGCGCGGCTGGTACGGCCTGATCGAGCTCGGCGCCGTCGGATTCACGATTGCGACCCTCGCCCGCAGCCAGCTCGCGGGAGTTGGTGCCGGGATCGGCATCTACTTTGCGGGCTCGTTCGCGGGGCTGTTCCTGCCGGACGTCGTCAAGTACCTGCCGTTCGCGGCCGCCAACTCGCTGATCGCCACGGATTCGGCGGCTGCCGGTGCCGGCGGCGGCGAGGCGCTCGCCCGGCTCGACCCGAACACCGCCCTGGTCGTGGTCGGGGCGTGGCTCATCCTGAGCCTGGCCGTCACCGCCCTGTTCACCGAACGAGCCGAGATCTCCGGCTAGCACCCGGCCGGGACGGCCAGGAACCAGGAAGGGCGATGGCGATCGACGGACTCAGGATCCAGGCGGTCCGATCGGGCAAGGTGATCGAGGTCGACGATCCGGACGCGATCGGCGGCCTGATCGCCGACGGGAAGGCCCGCGTCTGGATCGACCTGGCCGACCCGAGCCCCGCCCTCGTCGAGCGCGTGGCGGCCTGCGTCGGGCTCCATCCGCTCGTCGCCGACGACATCATCGAGCGCAACGAGCGGGCCAAGGTCGAGCTGATCGACGGGGTCATCCACCTGGTCATGTATGGCCTGACCCGCGAACGGACGACCGAGCGCCACGAGCTCGACTTCGCCCTCGGCCGGAATTTCCTGCTGTCGGTCCACCCGGCGACCTGGGACCCGACCAAGGCCCACCAGCTCAAGATCGGCCTGCCGACGATCCTCGAACGGGGCCCGGACTTCCTGCTGTGGGCGCTCGTCGACTCGGTCGTCGACGGCTATTTCCCGGTCTTCGACACCCTGGCCGACGAGATCGACGGCCTCCAGGACGATGTCGTCAACAACGCCGTGCCAGCCACCCTCGAGCACGTCTTCCGGCTCAAGAGCGAGCTCGTCTCGCTGCGCCACGTGATCGCCCCCAGTCGGGAGATCTTCAGCCAGCTCACGAGTCGCGAGTTCGACCTGATCGGCGAGGCCCAGGTTTTCTACTTTCGCGACGTCTATGACCACCTGATCCGCCTGACCGATGAGTTCGACAGCTTCCGCGAGCTCGCGGCCGGGACCCTCGAGGTCTACCTATCGACGATCAACAACAACCTGTCAGTGATCATGAAGCGGCTGACCGGCGTGACGGTCGTCCTTGCCGGGATTGCCGCCCTCGGCGGCCTCTTCGGGATGAGCGAGGCCGGGCCGGCGCTCGCCGGGCAGGAGCCGCTGGGCTTCTGGCTGATCGTCGCCGGGTCGATCGCCCTCGGGGCGATGGCGGTCTGGTTCCTGCGCCGGATCGCCTGGCTCTAGACCCGTCTCCGTGGCTGGGCCCCGGCGGCGGCGACGCGGCCGGAGCGGCTCGCCGGGAGCGTCGGGCAGGGCCGCGTGCTAGGCTTGCGTCCTCGTACTCGATGGGCGCTCCGGTCGGCGCCCCGGTTTCTTGCCGTGAGATCAGCGAACCGCACACCAGCGCCCTGACCGGGCCCCGCGAGATCGCGGGAGGGCCCTCAGGAGCACAAGACCGTGTCCTTCGATGACCTCGGGCTCGCGCCCGAACTCGTCCACGTCGTGGCGGACCAGGGCTACACCGAGCCAACCCCGGTCCAGGCCGAAGCCATTCCCCTCGTCCTGGCTGGCCGCGACGTCCTGGCGGGCGCCCAGACCGGCACCGGCAAGACGGCCGCGTTCGTCCTGCCGATCCTCCAGCTTCTCCACGCGAACCGGGAGATCGTCACGCCGGCCGCCGCCCCGGGTAACGGCCTGCCGACCTACATCCCCACCAGCCGCGACCGGCGCAACGCCACCCCGATCCGGATCCGCACCCTGGTCCTTGCTCCGACCCGCGAGCTGGCCCTCCAGGTCGAGGAGAGCGTCCGAACGTACGGCGCCCGCCGGCCGATCCGCTCGACGACCATCTACGGTGGTGTCGGCTTCGACCCCCAGGTCCGGGCCCTGCGCTCCGGGCCGGAGATCGTCGTTGCCACCCCCGGTCGGCTCCTCGATCACATCGGGCAAGGCACGATCGACCTCGGGCACGTCGAGATCCTCGTCCTCGACGAGGCGGACCGCCTCCTCGACATGGGCTTCATCCGCGACATCCGGCGGATCATCGGGCTCCTTCCGCGCGATCGCCAGACGCTCCTCTTCTCGGCCACCTTCTCGGACGAGGTGCGCCGCCTGGCCGCCGACATCCTGCGCGACCCGGCGATGGTCCAGGTCGCCCGCCGGAACACGGCGGCCGAGCTCGTCCGGCAGCTCGTGATCCCGGTCGATCGCGAGCGCAAGCGGGAGCTACTGGCGCATCTCGTCAAGTCCGGCCGGATCGACCAGGCGCTGGTCTTCGCCCGCACCAAGCACGGCGCGAACCGGCTCGCCGAGCAGCTCGAGCGGGATGGGATCCTGGCCACGGCGATCCACGGCAACAAGAGCCAGCCACAACGGACTCGCGCCCTCAACGAGTTCAAGGCCGGCCGCGTCGCCGTCCTCGTGGCGACCGACCTCGCTGCGCGCGGGATCGATATCGATTCCCTGCCCCACGTCATCAACTACGAGCTGCCGATGGTCCCCGAGGACTACGTCCACCGGATCGGGCGCACGGGGCGGGCCGGCGTCGAGGGCGACGCGATCTCGCTCGTATGCGTCGACGAGAACAAGCTCATGCGCGACATCGAGCAGGTCCTCGGCCACCGCATCCCGACCGAGGTGATCCCGGGCTTCGAGCCGGATCGGAACGTCCGGCCCGAGCCGATCCGGCTGCGCACCCAGGGCCTCGCCCCCGGACCGCGCGGCGGCCGTGGCGTTGCCCCCGCTCGCCGGATGGGGCCCGTGCCGAGCGGCCGGCCGGTCCAGCCCGGGTTCGTCCCGGGACGCGTTCCGGGACCGGCACTGCGGCCAATCCAGAATGGTCGTCCCCTCGGCCGCCCGGCCCAGCCCGGGTTTGCCGGCGCCGGTCGCCCGGGGCCGGCCTACGCAGCTCCGGGACACCAGCACCGGCCCAGCCGCGACGGCATGGCTCGCCAGGCCGGGCCGGCCACGGGCCGCCAGGCGGGCAGCCCGCTCGGCCAGCACCAGCCGAACCAGCATCCGTCGAATTTGGGCCGCCCGGCGCAGGGCCGGCCACAGCCGGGCCGCCCGAGCCAGCACCGGCCAACCGCCGGCCGGCCCGCCGACGATCGGCGCGATGGAGCCTTCAGCACCCTGCCGGGCGAACGATTCCGGCGCAACGCGCCCGGCCGCTAGCCGGAGGCAGGCGGGGGCCATCGGACCTCCGCAGGGCGCACACATTCGCTTCACATCCCGAGGCCAGGATGGTTGGCAGGAACCGGCGGACCAAGAGCCGGGCAGCCAACCACATCCAGGCATGATCTCGGGAGATCGACTCACATGCGCTTTTCCAGCAGGATCCTCGCGGTCCTCGGCATCCTGGCCCTGATCGGGCTGATCGGTGGGGCGGCCTATGCGGCCGGCCTGTCGGCCTCGGGGGTGGCCCACCCCGATGGCTACGGCTACGGCTTCGCCTTCATCGGCTTCGGCGTTCTGCACTTCCTGGGCTTCATCCTGTTCGTCTTCCTGTTCTTTGCCCTCCTGCGCTTCGCCTTCGGCGGGCACCGGGGCTGGGGCGGGCGCGGCCAGATGGGCGGCTGGGGACAGGGACCCGGCCCGGGCGGCTGGAATCAGACCGCGGGCGACCCCCGGGAGGCCTGGATCCGCGGGCGGCTCGAGGAATGGCACAGGACGGCCCATGCCACCGACGGAACACCGCCGTCCCAGCCGCCGACGGCCGGCGGCCCGACATCGACTCCTCCGGCCTGACCGCCAGCAGCGGGGTCCCGAGCCTTCGGGGCCCCGCTGTTTCATGTCCGCGCCGCGTCCCGACGGCCCTACGATGACCTTCGATGAAGACCATTCTCGTCGTCGATGACGAGCCCAAGATCGTCGACCTCGCCCGGGACTATCTCGAGCACGCCGGTTTCGGTGTCCTCGTGGCGGCCGACGGGCGGACGGCGCTCACCCTCGCCCGGACCCGGACGCCCGACCTCGTCGTGCTCGACCTGGGTATCCCGGAGCCCGACGGGCTCGACGTGATCCGGGCGATCCGGCGTGAGTCGAACATGCCGGTGGTCATCCTGACCGCCCGCGACGACGAGCTCGACAAGCTGATCGGCCTGGAGCTCGGGGCCGACGACTACATCACGAAGCCGTTCAGCCCGCGCGAGCTCGTCGCGCGGGTCAAGGCCGTCCTTCGGCGGGTGGAGCCGGGGGCCGCGCCGAGTGACACGATCCGGGCCGGCGACGTCACCCTCGACGTGCCCCGGATGCGAGTCGAGGTCGACGGCCGGCTCGTCGAGCTGACCGCGACCGAGTTCGAGCTCCTGGCGACGCTCGCCCGGCGGCCCGGCCGGATCTTCACCCGCGGTCAGCTCCTCGACGCACTGCGCGGCGCGTCATTCGACTCCTACGAGCGATCGATCGACAGCCATGTCAAGAACCTGCGCCGGAAGCTCGAGCCCGATCCCCGCTCACCGCGCTACGTCCTGACCGTCTACGGGGTTGGCTACCGCTTCGCCGAGGAACGCGAAGGATGACCGAACCGCCGCAGGAGGGTCCTCCACCGCGCCGCGGGCCGCGGCGTCGGGCGGATGGCGGACGGGCCTGGTGGGAGGCCGACGCCCAGGGCCCCGGCGGACCGCCATGGGGACCTGGCGGGCCGTGGGATCGCTCCGGCCAGGCGTGGGGCCACGACGGCCCGCCCTGGAGCCAGCCCGGCTGGGCGGGTCCGCCCCGGCGCTGGTTCGTCCAGCGCTTTGCCGCCGTCCTGATCGTCCTGCTGATCTTCGTGGTCATCCTGGCGTCGGTCGGGGGCTTCGTCTTCGCCTCGATCTTCGGCCTGCTCGGTCCCGACCGGCCGGGCCAGGGCGGGATGGTCCTGACCCTGCGCCTTGGCGGGGTGCTCCTCCTCGTCCTCGGGATCCTCTTCGTGGCCCGCCGTGTCCGGACGATCACCCGGCCGATCGACGAGCTGGTCGAGGCCACCCGTCGCGTCACCCACGGGGACTACGCCGTACGGGTCTCCCGGCCGCGGGGGCGCCCGCGCGAGCTCGTCGAGCTCGCCGCAGGCTTCAACACGATGACCGAGCGCCTCGAAGCGAACGAACGCCAGCGGCGCTCGTTGCTCGCGGACGTGAGCCATGAGCTGCGCACGCCGCTGGCCGTCGTGCGGGGCAACGTCGAGGCGATCGTCGACGGGGTCCATCCGCCGGACGCCGAGCACCTCTCGGCGATCCTCGACGAGACACTGGTCCTGAGCCGGCTTGTCGAGGATCTCCGGACGGTGGCGCTGTCCGAGGCCGGGACCCTGCCCCTCCATCGCGAGCCGACCGACATCGGCCTGCTGGTCGACGACGTCGCCCGGTCGTTCGAGACGATGGCCGCGTCGGCCGGGGTCACGATGGTGGTCAACGGGGCGATTCCCGAGCTGCCGCTCCTCGAGATCGACCCCGTCAGGATCCGGGAGGTCCTCGACAACCTCGTGGCCAACGCCCTGCGCTACACGCCGTCGGGTGGCCGGATCACGATCTCGACGACGCGACCGCCGATCGGCCGGCTGGCCCAGCTCGAGATCGCCGATACGGGCTCGGGGATCGCTCCCGAGCTGGCCGGCCAGCTCTTCGACCGCTTCGTGAAATCGGGCGACTCGCGGGGGTCGGGTCTCGGCCTGGCGATCGCCCGCCACCTCGTGGAGGCCCACGGCGGCACGATCTCGGCGGAAAGCCGGCCCGGCGAGGGCACCATCATCCGTTTCACATTGCCGCTGGAGCCCGGGCCCGCCGCCTGACGGCGAGGCACAGTGCCGGTGCAGGAACGCACCGGGTGAGCGTAGACTCGGGGCGCCGGTAGTACTTTCGTACCGTTGGGCCACCCGACCAAAGATGGTCTACTGGCGAACCAGACGAGCGCGATCGCCGCCAGTGCCAGGCGCGAAGGGCTCGTCGCTCAAGACCGGAGCCCGTTCGTGACGCCTCGCTCCCAGCCGGCCAGGGTCGGGCGACAGGCCCTCCACCGGTTGCTGGCGACCGATCCCCGGCGCGAGGCCCTCTTTCCGACCACGCTGCTCGACCTCCAGGCGTCGACCGGGGAGATGGTCGACGTCGGCTGGCTCCTCTCGGCATGGACGGCCCGGACCGCGAGCCCGCCGGCCGCCGAGGGCGCCGGCCGGTCGGCCAGGCTCCTCCAGGTGGACTACCCGTGGCCCCTGTCGATCGACCCCGACGGCCAGCGCCCGGTCTACGTCGGGGCCAACGACAGCTGGCGGGCCTGGCGCCCGGCCGAAGAGCCGATTCGGGCGAGCGATCCGGCGCGCTTCCTGGCCCGCCTCATCGAGCCCCTCGTGATCACCGAGTCCGCCGAGTTCCTCGAGACGCTGATCGCGTTGAACGGCCCGACCCGCGAGACGGCTGAGGACCTGCTCGTTCTGTCCCTGCCGGCGATCCGCCGTTCCCTGGCGGCCGATGCCGCGCACCGCCACGCGTGGGCCGACACGTTCGGCCTGTGGGCCGTCACCCGGCGCCCGCGGCTCCTGCGACGAATCCATCCGTTCGCCCTGGCGATCGCGGACAGCTACGCCGCCAGCGCCCTGATCGACGACGGGATCGGCCGGGGCTCGGAGCCCCCGTTCCGGGATCGAGCCCTTGCCTCGGTCAGCGCGCAGCTCGCCGGCGGACTGATCTCGCTCGGCCTGCGGCCCAAGCTCGTGGCATCTCTGATCGGCTTCGTCAAGCGTGCCGAGGATGCTCTCGGCGGGTGGGGCGACGGTGGTGGGCCGGTCGACGTCCTGACGACCCTCGTGGCGGCCGAGCTGCTCGGCCAGACCGACCCCGAGTTCGATCCCCGGCGGACGATGGCGGCCCTGGCAGGCCTCCAGGATGCCGACGGGTGGTGGCGCGCGGCCGGCCCCGACGCGATCTGGACGACGCGCACGGTGGCCGAGCTGCTGGTCAAGCTCGAGCTGCCCTTCGCCGACCGCTGGCAGTGGCCGCAGCTCGCGATCGAGCATCGTGACCGGCGCTCCGGGCTGGCCTGGGGGACGTGGCTGGCCGACCTCGGCCGGCTGATGAGCGAGGTTCCCGGCCTCTCGCGGGCGCGAATCGAGATCGCGTTCATCGACCTGGCCGGCTTCGGTGCCTGGAACACGCGCTTCGGGCAGTCGCTTGGCGACCGCGTCCTGCGCTCCTTCGCCCAGACCCTGGCGCAGGTTCCGGGAACCGTCGCCACGCGCGACGGGGGCGACGAATTCGTGGTCCTCGGCGCGCCGACGGCGACCGGCCTCGAGAAGAAGCTCCAGGATGCCTGCACAGCCTGGCAGACCCGGTTCCGGACCGAGTATGGCGCCGAGCTCGTGCCCGTCCGGCCGCGGATCCTGGTCACCTCGACCCGCGGCGGAGCCCTGATCGCCGCCCGCGACGCACTTGGCTTTGCGATCGGGACCCTCAAGGCGCGCTGGCCCGACCCGCCCGATGCGGGGGTGATCGAACAGGTCGCGCTCAAGGCGTCGCGCTAGCGCTACCCTGCTCGGGATGTTCAATCCACGCGGCTCGATCACCGTCATCACCGGCCCGATGTTCAGCGGCAAGACTGCCGAGCTGATCCGGCTCTGCGAGCGCGCCAGGATCGCCCGCCGCAAGGTCGTGTTGATCCGGCCCGCGCTTGACGACCGGACCGAGCCCGAGACGGTTCGGAGCCGCTTCGGTGTCGCCTTCCCGGCGCGGCCCGTCCCGAACTCGAGCTCGATCGAGGCTGTCGTGACGGAGACCCGCGCCGACGTCGTGGCGATCGAGGAGGCCCAGTTCTTCGATGCGGGCCTCGTCGAGGTCGCCGAGCGCCTCGCCGATCGCGACCGGGCGGTGATCGTCAACGGGCTCAACCGGGACTTCCTCGGCCGGCCGTTCGGACCGCTGCCCGACCTCCTGGCGATCGCCGATGAGATCCTCATGCTCAGCGCCATCTGCATGGTCTGCGGCGAGGGCGCCTCGCGGACCCAGCGCCTCGTCGACGGCCGGCCGGCATCGGCCAGCGACCCACTGGTCGTGATCGGGGGCATGGGCGACGAGCGCTACGAGGCCCGCTGCCGGAAGCACCACGAGATCGGCTGACCGGAACGTTTGGCCGGGCCGGGGGGGACCCCCGACCCATGGTCCGGCCGTTGTCCCCGGTCAACACTCCGGCCATGGCCAAGTCGGCGCACCTCGCGGGCGCCTCCAGGACGAAGCGCCGGGACCAGTGGGCCACGCTGCGTCTCCGCCGCCGCCTGCGCTCCGATCCGCATGTCCTGCTGGCCCTGGCCCTGGCCATTCCGACGATCCTGGTGGACGTCCTTGACCAGGGCCCGCACGAGCTCGCGATCGCGATCTTCGCCGTCGCCTATCTCGCCGCCCAGGTCGGGCTGAGCGGCGCCGGAGTCGCGCTGAACATCCCGCCCACGGGCTACTCCACCCGGAGACTGTCGATCCACGCCATCCCGGCGATCGACCGCTGGTCGCTGATGCGCCTGATCCTGGCCGTCGGGTTCGTGGCGATCGGGGCCTTTGCCACTGCCGACCCGCAGAGCGTTCCCCTCGCCCCGCTGTACATCCCGATCGTCGTCGTCGCGGCGGCGGTCGGTCCCGGCGAGGGCTTCGTCGTGCTGATCATCGTCGCCGCGGCCCGGGTCGCTCTGCTGGTCAGCGGACCCGCGCAGCCGGCGGCCGCCACCGAGCAGGGCCTGGTCCTCGGCGTCGTCGGCGTGATCCTGGCGGTCGGCACGCGCCGAACCGTCTCGTCGCTGGCCATGGCGCTCGAGCGCCTCCGCACGCTGAATGCCACCGAGCGCAGCCGCAGCCGGCAGATCGCCGCCCTCGATGCCGTCGGCCGGACGCTCGCGGCCAACGGCCCGGAGCCGGCGACGCTCCAGGCGGTCATGGACCTGCTGACCGGCCCATTCGGCTACAGCCACGGGTCGATCTACCTCGGCGAAGCCCTCGGGGGCTCACCGGCCGAGCTGCGGATGGGCGCGGCACGCGGCTATGACGAGCCGATTGCGACCTTCGACGGGAGCAAGGGCGTCATCGGCCGGGTCATCCGGACCGGCCGCCCGGCGCTGGTCCCCGACGTCAACGTCGATCCTGACTACATCGGTGCCGCGAGTGCCCTGCGCAGCGAGATCTGCGTGCCACTCCTCGCGGCGAACGAGCTCCTGGGGATCGTCAACGTCGAGTCGGACCATCGGGTGCTCGACGAGCACGACCTCGAGATCGTGAGGCTGGTCGCCGACCGTCTCGCGGCGGCGCTGACGCTAGCCCGCGAGCGCCGCCGTCTCGCCGAGCGAGCCCAGCTGCTCCAACGAGTCATCCCCTTCGGAGAGGTGGTCAACTCGACGCTCGATGGCTCGATCCTGTACGACCGGATCGTGGCCGGGGTGACCGAGGTCGTCGAGGCAGACAGCGCCATCCTGACCGTCCTCGACCGATCGGACGGGTCCTACAAGCTGCGCGCCTTCACCGGCGACCACCGTGAATACCTGGGGGTGACGATCCGGCCGGGTGAAGGCGTCGGCGGACGCGCCATTCGAGATCGGGCACCCGTCCTCGACCATGCGTACGAGCGCCGTCGGCTGCCGGTCGCGACAGCCGGCGCCCAGACCCCCGAGGTCATGGCCAGCCTGGCTGTGCCCCTGATCCGCGACCAGGTGGTGGTCGGGGCGCTGACCCTCGTGCGCTTCGACGCCACGCACCCGTTCAGCGAGCTCGAGCTCGAGGTGGTCCAGATCCTCGGCGCCAAGGTAGCCCTTGCCCTGACCAACAGCGACCTCCACGCAGAGGTGATGGAGCTGGCGATCCGCGATTCCCTCACCGGCACGTTCAACCGGCGCCACTTCGAGCCGAGCCTGGAGCGGATGATCGCCGCCCGCCGGCGGTTGAACCTCGGCGACCGCCAGCCGCTGTCGGCGATCCTGTTCGACCTCGACGACTTCGGCGCGTTCAACAAGCTCCATGGCCACCAGACCGGCGACGCCGTCCTGCGCGCCTTCAGCAAGCTCCTGCTCGAGCGCTTCCGGGCAAGCGACCTCGTCGCGCGCTACGGCGGCGAGGAGTTCGTGGCGGTCCTCGACGGCACCGGCCGGGACGATGCCTTCCGGATCGCCGAGGAGGTCCGCCTGGCGTTCGCCGCCCAGACGGTCCGGGGCTCGTCCGGCCAGCCCCTCTCGGCAACCGTGTCGGCGGGCTGCGCCGAGCTCCGGCCGGGCGACGGCCTGGCTGAGCTGCTGGGCGCCTGCGATGTCGGCCTCGCCATGGCCAAGGGCGCCGGACGGAACCAGGTCGTCGCCGCCTGAGCCCGTTGCCGGCTGGAAACACGCTCCCCGAAATATCGCGTTTGGTCTGGTGGATGCGGACCAGAATGCGTATGCTCTGGAACGGCGAGCGAGGAGGGTCCACGTTCGCGACACCAACCTCATCAGGGAGGCACGATGGATCAGAGTGGATCGACCGGCGGCCAGGGCGCGCCGACGGGACCGACTTCCGGCTGGAGCGCCCCCCCGCCCCCTCCGGCCCAGCCGGGACCGAAGGGCTTCGTCTACGCGGACGTCCCGAATCGCGCCATCGCCTACATCATCGACGCGATCATTCTGGGCATCGTCAATCTCGTCGTCTTCGCGATCCTCGGTGGCGTGGGGCTCCACGTCTACACGTTCGACCTGGTGAATGGCTTCCAGTACAACTACCTCTTCGCGATCATTGAAGCCGTCATCGGGCTCGCCGTGAGCGGCGGATACTTCATCTACATGTGGACGCGGATGCGGGGCACGGTCGGGATGAAGGTGCTCGGGATGCAGGTCGGGGATGCCGGCAGCGGCGCGACCCTGACCCAGGACCAGGCGATCAAGCGCTGGATCGCCCTTGGCGCGCCTTTCGGGATCGTCCAGGCACTCAACCCGCTGCCGTTGCTCGGCATCCTGGTTGGCCTGGCCGCGCTCGGCTGGTTCATCTATCTCGTGTACACGACGTACTCGAGCCCGACCAAGCAGGGCTGGCACGACATCTTCGCGCACACGATGGTGGTCAAGGCGACCAACACCGTCGGCTAGCCGGCGGATCACTCCGAAGCTCGGCAGGAGACCCGGCGCCAGCGAGGCACCGGGTCTCTTGATGTCCGCCAAACTGCGAAGATGCGCGCCGCCGTCCTGCAGCAGCCCGGCCAGGCCGTCTCGATCGAGGACCTGACCCTCGATCCGCCGAGGGCCGGCGAGGTCCTCGTCCGGATCCTGGCGAGCGGCGTGTGCCACTCGGATCTCCATGTCCGTGATGCCGAATGGCCACGGCCCGGCCCGTTCGTCATCGGCCACGAAGGTGCCGGCATCGTCGAGGCGCTCGGGCCGGGCGTCGACCCAGTGGCGACGGGGCTGGCCGTCGGGCGGCTCGTGGCGCTGAGCTGGTACGCCCCGTGCGGGCAATGCCCGGCCTGCCGGGCCGGGCGTGAGTGGCTGTGCTCGGACTCCGGCTCGAGCCGCCATCGGCTCTCCGACGGTTCGACGCGCGCTCATCGGGCCGACGGCTCGGCGGTCTTTCCCTATTGCGGGATCGGCACCATGGCCGAGGCGACCGTCGTGCCTGCCAGTGCGGCGATCCCGATGCCCGAAGGCACCCCGCCGGAGGTCGCCGCGCTGATCGGCTGCTGTGTCTCGACGGGCGTCGGCGCCGTCCTCAAGACGGCCCGTGTCGCGGCCGGGTCGAGCGTCGTGGTGATCGGCCTCGGCGGTGTCGGCCTGTCGATCGTCATGGGCGCGGCGCTCGCCGAGGCGGCGACGATTGTCGCCGTGGACCGGGTGCCGGCCAAGCTCGAGCTGGCCCGGAGCGTCGGGGCGACCTCGATCATCGAGGCCGGCCCGGACCCTGACGAGACGGACGCCCGGATCCGGGCGGCAACGAACGGCGGCCCGGACGTTGCCTTCGAGGCGATCGGCCTGGCGGCAACCGTCGAACAGGTGATCCGGATCCTGCCGCCGGGCGGCACGGCGGTCCTCGTCGGGATGACACCCTTCGGCGTGCGCGCCGGGTTCGAGGTCTTTCCGTTCGTCGACGGCAGCCGCTCGATCCTCGGCAGCAACTACGGCTTCGCCGTGGCCTCGGTCGACTTCCCGCGCTACGCCCGGCTCTTCCTGGATGGCCGGCTGCCGAT
>JANWLH010000142.1 GCA_025450915.1 Candidatus Limnocylindrales bacterium
AGCGGGCCGCCGCGGGCCCGATTGCCCGGGGCCAGCCCCAGCCAGGCGGGCCGGACGTCGTCGAGGTCCCGGACCAGCCAGTCGAGCGCGACCTCGCCGACCGGCACGATGCGCTCCTTGTTGCCCTTGCCGATCACCCGAACGTGGGCCCCGTCGAGCGACAGGTCCTCGCGATCGAGGTTGAGCGCCTCGCTGATCCGGAGGCCGGCCGCATAG
Organism: Candidatus Limnocylindrales bacterium; assembly: GCA_025450915.1. GTDB lineage: Bacteria > Chloroflexota > Limnocylindria > Limnocylindrales > CSP1-4 > Palsa-1033. The sequence goes on from JANWLH010000142.1 coordinate 217, forward strand.
AGCAGCTCGAGCAGCGCCCGGTCGCGGAGCCTGGGCCCCGCGGCGCCCGCCTCGTCCCCGCCGGCGGCCTCGAGGAGCCGGTTCGTCGCGTCGATATCGAGCGGATCGGGCAGCAGGCGGGTCTGGCGGGGCAGGTCGATCCGGGCCGCCAGGTCCGTCTCGATCAGCTCGTCGCCGTAGGCAAAGCGGTAGAAGCCGCGAATCGAGGCGGCTCGCCGGCGCAGGCTCGTCGAGCGCAGCGGCCGGCCGCCGGGGCCGGCTCCGGCCGCGGACCGCGAGAGATAGCGGGTGGCCGGTTCGACCGACTCCCGCCAGCCGCGGGCGACGCCGGGGTCGGCCGCAAAAGCGGCCAGGTCGCTGCCGTAGGCCCGGAGCGTGGCCGGGGCCAGCCCGCGCTCGACCCGCAGATGGACGAGGTAGTCGGCGATCGCGCCCTGGAGCCGGGCCGCGGATGTCGCGTTCGCCACGGCCGGCGGGCGAGTCGCAGGCTCAGGCACCGCTGGCGGGCCCAGCGGTCACCTCAGGCCACGCCGGCGGGCCGCTCGACCGGCACGGCACCCTCGCGCCAGGCGGCCGCACCGGCGAGGAGCTGCTCGGCGCCGGCATGGGCGGCGGCCCCTCCGTCGGGACCGCGTTCGATGCCCTCGCCACCGAGCATCAGGGCGAGCTCGTCGACGCGTTCGCGAGGTCCGAGCCGCTCGACCTCGGTCACCGTCCGGCCGTTTCGCTCGTGCTTCGAGATCCGGAAATGGACATCGGCGTGGGCAGCGATCTGCGGCAGGTGGGTCACGCACAGCACCTGGTGGCGGCGAGCCAGCGTCCACAGGCTCCGTCCAACCGGATCTGCGCTCCGCCCGCCGATCCCCGTGTCGATCTCGTCGAAGACGAGGGTCGGTGTCGCGTCGACCTCCGCCAGGACCTCCTTGATCGCGAGGGCAACCCGGCTCAGCTCCCCGCCGGAGGCAATCCTGGCCAGCGGCCGGGCGGGCTCACCAAGGTTCGGGGCAAACCGGAAGACGACGTCGTCGATGCCGGTCGCATCGAACTGGACCGACTCGCCGTCGACCTCGACCGAGGTGCCCGGGCCGTCGGACGCGCGACGGATCACGGCGACCCGGAACTGGGCTCGCCCGAAGCCGAGTGCTTCGAGCGCGCTTGCGACGTCGGCCGACAGGCGTTCGGCAGCGGCCGTCCTGGCGGCCGACAGGATCGCGCTCGTCCGGCTGACCGCGTCGAGCAGGGCGGCCGTATCCGCGCCGCGCCGCTCGCGCTCGCCATCGAGGTCCCGCAGCCGGGCGGCTTCGGCGGCCATCCGCCGGCCGTGCTCCAGGATCGCCGCCTCGTCGTCGCCGTAGCGCCGCTCGAGGGCAAAGATCAGCGAAATCCGTTCCTCCAGGACGGCCATCGCGGCCGGATCGTGGTCGACCTGCTCGACGAGGTTGCGCGCCTCGGCGGCAACATCCGCGGCTTCGGCATCGAGGCCAGCCAGGCGCTCGGCGAGGGCCGCGAAGCGGCCGTCGAACCGGGCCACATCGTGGGCCGCCCGCTGGGCGGAGGCGAGCGTGTCGCGGACGGCCGGTCCGCCCCCCAGATCGGGATCCTCCCCGATCAGGGCCCGTTCGATCTCGGCAGCCCCCCGGGCGATCGCCTCGACGTGCTGGGCCGCGCTGAGCCGCGCCCGGATCTCGGCCGCCTCCCCGACGCGGAGCTGGGCCGCCGTGATCTCGGCGGCCTCGTGCTCGGCGAGCTCGAGCCGGCGGACGAACTCGCGCGGATCGAGCGCCAGCTCGCGGAGGGCCGCCTCGTTCGCGCGCCAGGCCTCGACGGCGGCCTGGACGGCACGGCGCTCGGCCTCGAGGCCGCCGAACGCGTCGAGCAGGTCGCGCTGGCGGCGTTCGTCGAGGAGCTGCTGCTGGTCGTGCTGGCCGTGGATCTCGACCACCGGACCGGCGACCTCGGCCAGCCGGGCGGCGGTGACCGGCTCGTCGCCGAGACGGGCGCTCGAGCGGCCGTTCGCCTGGACCTCGCGACTGGCGACCAGGTCGTCGCCGAGAACGCCACCCTCGGTCCGCTCCATGCGGGCGGTGATCCGGGCGCTCTCCGCCCCGTGGCGGACGAGGCTGCTGTCGGCCCGCGCCCCGAGGGCCAGGCCGAGCGCATCGATCAACAGGCTCTTGCCCGCACCGGTCTCGCCGGTGATCACGTTCAGGCCGGGCCCGAAGGCCAGGTCGAGGCGCTCGATGAGGGCGAGGTCGACGACGCTCAGCTCGAGGAGCCGCCCGGGTCGGCCGTCACGTTCGGCGACCATCAGCTCGGCAGCAGCTCCACCTTGTGCCGGAGCAGGTCCCAGAACGGCATCGCGCTCTTGGGCTCGACGAAGCGGATCGGTGCCTCCTGCGCCGAAACCTCGACGACGTCGGCGACGTTGAGCGGGATGTCGAGGTAGCCGTCGACGGCGAGGAGCGCCTCGTGGGCGTCGACGACCCGGATCTTCACGGTCTGGAGCGGGCTGGCGACGATCGAGCGAATCGCCGAGAGGTAGCCCGCGATCGGCGTGACCACCAGGTTCCGGCTGATCGGGTCGAGGATCGGCCCGCCCGCCGAGAACGAGTAGCCGGTCGAGCCAGTCGGCGAGGCCACGATCAGGCCGTCGGCCATGATCGTCGCCACGTGCGACGGCCCGATCGCGAGGTCGAGCCGGACCACCCGGGCCAGCGAGCCGCGGGCGACGACGATGTCGTTCAGGGCGAAGACCTCGCGGCTGCCCTTCGTGCCCCCGGCGGGCAGGATCATGCCGCGCAGCGTCATTCGCTCGTCGATCGAGTAGGCGCCGCCGACGATCTCCTCGAGGACCGGCTCGAACCCGTCCGCCTCGACCTTCGAGAGGAAGCCGACCTTGCCCAGGTTGACCCCGAGAATCGGCACATCAGCCTCGGCCGCGGCCCGGGCGGCCAGCAGGAACGTGCCATCACCACCCAGGACCACGAGGGCGTTCGTGTCGGGCATCTGCCGGCGCAGCTTGGCGAGCTCGCCTGCCGGCTCGGACCAGCCGTCGACGTCGCGAGCCCGGCACCAGGCGAGGGCCCGCTCGCGGAGCTGGACGGCGGCGTCGTTCGTGGGGTTGTAGGCGAACCCGAGGCGGCGCATCGTCAAGGCTCCGTGATCGCCCGGAGACGATCCGCCAGCTCGTCCTGCGTCGGATCGCCCGCCTGTGGACCGCCGAGGTGGAGATCGAGGAGGAACTCGCGGTTGCCCTGCGGACCGAGGAGGGGCGAGGCAATGGCTGCCCCGATTCCCAGGCCAAGCTCGAGGGCCCGGGCCGCCACCCGCTCGAGGACCGCCAGGTGCACGGCCGGATCCCGGACGACACCGCCTGGGACGAGGTCCCGGCCAGCTTCGAACTGGGGCTTCACGAGCGGCACGATCCGGCCGCCGGCCGGCCCGAAGCAGCTGATCACCGGCCCCAGGACGAGCTCCAGCGAGATGAACGCGACATCGATCACGGCAAGCTCGATCGTCTCCGGCAGGGCCCCGGCTGCCAGGCTGCGAGCGTTGGTCCGCTCCATCGAGACGACCCGCGGATCCGCTCGCAGGCGTTCCGCGAGCTGGCCGCGGCCGACATCGAGCGCGTAGACCCGCCGCGCGCCGCGCGCCAGCAGGACGTCGGTGAAGCCCCCGGTGGACGCGCCGACGTCGAGCGCGGTCATGCCCCCCGGGTCGATCGCGAAGGCATCGAGCGCCGCGAGCAGCTTGTGCGCGCCACGGCTGACGTAGGGGTCCTTGCTGACGACCTCGACCGCAAGGCTCGCGTCGACGAGGTCACCCGGCTTCCGGTCGAGCCGCGCGCTGTCGCCCTCGCCCACCCGTACCCGGCCGGCAAGGACGAGCGCCTGGGCACGCGTCCGGCTTTCGACGAGGCCCCGCTCCACGAGCAGCTGGTCGAGGCGCTGGCGGCTGGTCCTGATCACCGGTCGATCATAAGCGCGCCGCCGCGGCACGCGAGCGAGAGGCGGGAATCGAGCTTGTTGCCGCCCGACAGGTCGTTGGACTCCGATGACCGGCGCAGGCGCCCGTCCTGAGTCCTGGGCGGGCGGTTCGCCACAGGCGAACTGAACGGGCCAATGGACGGCCAGACGACGCTCAGCGACCCGTGTTTCCGGGTTTGGTCGTTCCAGGCGAACAAATCCCGGCAGACACGCGTCCGGGAACCGCTCAGCCGCGTCCGTGCGGCCGATCTGTTCTTCTGCGGCGACATCGGGCGGACTGGGCACCGGGAGGAGGCACAGCCCGGGACGACCCGACCTCCACCGGCCCTAGACGGGCTTCGCCGCGCTCGTGCCGGGGACCGCGTGGAGCGTCGCCAGCGTCTCGCGGACCTGGGCCGTGATCCCGTCGACGTCGATCCGGATCAGGCCCCGCAGGTCGGCAACCGAGCCGTGCTCGACGAAACGATCCGCTGGAATGCCGATGATCTTCAGGATGACCTCGCGGAAGGCCGGGTCGACGGTCCGGGCCTCCTCGAGGAGCTCCAGGACGCCGCTGCCGAAGCCGCCGGTCACGACGCTCTCCTCGAGGGTCACGACGAGGCGCTTGCCGCGGGCCTGCTCGAGGATCAGCTGCCGGTCGAGCGGCTTCGCCCAGCGGGCGTTGATCAACCCGACCGACCAGCCGTCAGCCGCGAGACGGGCGGCAGCCTGGCGTGCGCGGTCGACGATCGGCCCGAAGCCGATCAGCAGGATCTCCGAGCCGTCCTGGAGCAGCTCCGCCTGGCCGACGGGGATCACCTTCGGCTCGACGGCCGGCAGGTTGAAGCCCGGGTCGCGCGGATAGTGCAGGGCGAACGGATGATCCTGGCTGAACGCGGTCCGCAGGAGCGCCCGCAGCTCCTGCTCGTCCTTCGGGCTGGCGATGACCAGGTTCGGCACCTGGCGCTGGGCCGGCAGGGTGAACATCCCCTGGTGGCTCGTGCCGTCCTCGCCCACGAGACCGGCCCGGTCGACGGCGATCACGACCGGCTGGTCGTTCTGGCAGACGTCGTGGACGACCTGGTCGAAGGCCCGCTGGAGGAATGTCGAATACAGCGCGACCACCGGCCGTTCGCCGCCCATCGCCAGCCCGGTGGCCATGGTCATCGCGTGCTGTTCGGCGATGCCCACGTCGAAGAATCGGTCGGGGAACTCGGCCTGGAGCTTGTTCAGGCCCGTTCCGGTGGGCATCCCGGCGGTGATCCCGACGACCCGCCGATCGTGGCGGGCGATCTCGATGAGCTCGGCCACGAAGACGGCCGTGTAGTTGGGCGCCTTCGTCGGGGCGTCCGGCGCTCGTCGCGTCGCCGGAGCGGCGTCGTCGGCCATCGACTCGGTGGGCATGTGGCCGATCGGCGCCGGGGTGCCGGTCGAGCTCAGCGTTCGCGACCGGGCGCCGGGCGCCACCGGCCGCGACCCACCGTTCGCATGCGGCTCGAACGCGGCGGTCATCGGCGGCAGAGCGGCACCGTGGAAGCCGACCTGGTCGGCCTCGGCCGGCCGGTAGCCGCGGCCCTTCTGGGTCCGTACATGGACGATGACCGGCTCCTTGAGCTGGAGCGCCCCGGCGAACGTCTGGAGGAGCGCCCGCAGGTCATGGCCGGGGACGACCCCGATGTAGGTGATCCCGAGATCCTCGAACAGCTGGCCGGGCTGGGCGAAGTTGACGACCGACTTGCGCAGCCGCTGGCTGAGCTCGAGGGCCGTGGCACCGACGAACGGGATCCGCTCGATCGTCCGGTCGTAGGCGCTCTTGCTCTTGCCCCAGACGGACGAGAGCTTGATCTGGCTGAGGTACTTGCTGAAGGCCCCGACCGTCGGGCTGATCGACATCTCGTTGTCGTTGAGGACGATCAGCATCCGCGTCCCGCGCTGGCCGATGTCGTTGAGCGCTTCCAGCGACAGCCCGCTCATCAAGGCCGCGTCGCCGATGACGACGGCGATCCGCTCGAGGCCATGGCGGAGGTCACGGGCCTCGGCCAGGCCCTGGCCGATCGACAGGCCCGTGCCGGCGTGGCCGCCGTCGAAGACATCGTGGGGCGACTCCGTCCGACGCGGGAAGCCGCCGACCCCGCCGAGCGAGCGGAGCGTGTCGAAGCGCTCGTAGCGACCGGTCAGGAGCTTGTGTGGGTAGGCCTGGTGGCCGGTGTCCCAGACGATCCGGTCGCGCGGCGATTCGAGGAGCCGGTGGAGAGCAATGGTCAGCTCGACGACGCCGAGCGAAGAGCCGAGGTGGCCGCCGGTGGTCGAGACCGTCTCGATGATCTTCTCGCGGATCTCGTCGGCGAGCTGGGCCAGCTGGGCCTCGCCGAGGCCACGCAGGTCGGCCGGGCCCCGCAGGGTGGGAAGAATCGCCAAGGTTCAGCTGCTCCTGTGCGGACGATCGGGCCGGCGACGCTGGCCCGTGCCTCGAACGTTCATTCGTACGAGCGGCGCTCCGGGATTGTGATGCCCGAGCCGGCGCCCGCGGTCGCGCCCGGGGCGAGTCGACCCCGGGCCGTCCGCCGAGGCGTCGTCATCGACCCGCAGCTCGATCGCCTCGAGCGCCCCACCGGCGCGCTCGACGAGCCTGCGGACGCGCAGCTCGGCGTCGGCCAGCAGCGCGGCGCAGCGCTCGTGGAGGGCGACGCCACGCTCGTAGCCCGCGATCGACGCCTCGAGCGGCCCGCCGCCGGCCTCGAGCTCGGCAACGGTGCGCTGGAGCTCGGCGAGCGCCTCGTCGAACGTGAGG